>DASVZU010000309.1:0-3647 GCA_036391515.1 Holophagaceae bacterium | reverse complement strand
GAGGTAGAGCAGCAGGAAGCCCATCAGGGCCAGGCCCACGGCGATCCCGGCGGCCTGCCCGGGCGTGTACTCGCCCCGGGGCAGGGGGCGGTGGGCCGTGCGGGGCATCCGGGCATCCAGGTCCCGCTCCTGCACCTCGTTCAGGGCGCTGGAGCCCATGGCCAGCAGGAGGATGCCCAGGAGCGTGGTGAGGAGCCCCGCGTCCACCCCCCGGCGGAAGGCGATGTAGCCCGCCGCGGCCGTGAAGGTGGAGGCGCCCGAGATGCGCAGCTTGGTCAGCTCCAGGAAGGAGGCGGCCAGGCCCGGCTTCCGGATGGGGAGAGCGGCGGCGTTCACGGGGGCTCCGGGCTACTTCAGGGTCTTCAGGTAGGCGAGGATGTCGTCCAGCTCCTTCGGCGCCAGCGGGGTCTCGGGCATGGAGGGCGGATAGCCCCGGACCACTTCCTTCATGGGATCCGTGATGGCCGCGCGGAGGTAGGCCTCGTCCACGGTGACAGTCCGGGCGGCCTTGCCGGCCAGCACCACTTCCTGCTTGCCGAACAGCCCCTTGAGGGTGGGACCGACCATGGGCTTGCCGTCCACGGAGTGGCAGTCCAGGCAGCCCTTGGCGGTCAGCACGGCGAGGCCGGGATGGACGGCCTGGGCCACGGGCTTCGGCGCGTCCGGCACGGGCTTGGGCTCGGGGGCGTCGTCACCGCCGAAGTACCAGGCCTTGAAGGCATCCTCAGGCACCACCACGACCTTGCTGAGCATGAGGCTGTGGTCCACGCCGCAGATGACCGTGCACTCGATGTCGAAGCTGCCGAGCTTCGTGGCCTCGAACCAGGTGGTGTTGGTGTGGCTGGGCACCGCGTCCACCTTCAGGCGGAAGGCGGGCACGAAGAACCCGTGCACCACGTCGAGGCTGCGGACCTCCACCTTCATGGGCTTCCCGATGGGCGCGTAGAGGATCTTGCTCTGCTTGCCGTTGGGGTACTCGAAGGACCAGCTCCACTGGCGGGCGTTGACCTTCACGGCCATGGCGTCGCGCGGGGCCTGGCGCATGTACTCGTAGTTGGTCCAGCCGTAGTAGAAGATGGTGAGGAACATCACCAGGGGCACCGTGGTCCAGACGATCTCCAGGCCCGTGTGGCCCTCGATCTGCTCGGCCTTCGGGTGGCGCTTCCGGCTGTAGCGGACGACGAAGAAGATCATCAGCGCCGTGATGAAGACCAGGAACACGACCGACAGCGCGAACACGTACATGAACACCGCATCCGACTTCTGGGCCGAGGTGGAGGCTTCTTTGATCCAATCCATGGCGGGACCTCAGCGGAAGGCGACGTCGGAGAACATCAGGGCGAAGAAGATCAGGAGCGTGCCCAGGGTGACCAGGACCACGCCCTTGAGCAGGGCGCCCTCGTACTTCAGGTGCATGAAGAAGTAGAAGACGAGCCCGGCCTTGATGGGGGTGAGGATGAGCAGGCCCCAGACGGCCAGGTTCTGTCCCGCGTGGCTCATGAGGACCAGCAGGCCGGTGAGGACCACCAGGGCCAGCCAGACCTTCACGAAGGTGGCGTAGCCGGGATGCTCCGCGCCGTGCTCGCCGGCGTGGTCGGGGGAGGTGAGGGAATGTTCGCTCATGGTTCGGTCCTTACGCCGCGAGGTAGAACAGCGGGAGGAGGAAGATCCAGATCACGTCCACCAGGTGCCAGTAGAGGCCGCCGTTCTCCAGGTGCACGAAGCGGTCCTGGCGGATCTCGTCCTTCGCCACCATGCGGAGCATGTAGCCCAGCACGGAGAGGCCGGCGATGACGTGGAGGCCATGGAGGCCCGTCATGGTGAAGTAGAGGCCGAAGAACACCTGCTCGCCGTGGGACAGCGTGGCCAGGTGGGCCGAGCCGGGGTAGAGGCCATGGTGGAACTTGGCGGCCCACTCGAAGGACTTGATGACGAGGAAGGTCAGGCCCAGGCCCAGGGTGGTGGCGAGGAAGGCCATGGTCTTCGCCTTGTCGCCCCGCTGGATGGCCACGATGGCCAGCACCACCGTGAGGCTGCTGGTGAGCAGCACCAGGGTGTTGGTGACGCCCAGGGTGGCGTTCAGCTCCGCCCCGGCGTGGTGGAACTCGGCCGGGTACTGGGAGCGCATGTAGGAGTAGGCGATGAAGAGGCCTCCGAAGAGGACCATCTCGGTCACGAGGAAGAGCCACATGCCGAGCCGGGCGCCGAAATCGTCCCGGTGGACCGCATGGGCGTGGGTGGCGTCGCTCATCCTTGGTTCTCCTGCGGGAAGTGGTAGGGCCCCTCGGTGATGGTGGGGATCACGTCGAAGTTCTCCTGCGGGGGCGGGCTGGGGATGGTCCATTCCAGGGTCACGCCGCCCCAGGGGTTGTCCTCGGTCCGCTCGCCCTTGAACGCGGCGTAGAGCATGGTTCCGAAGAACATCACGAGGCCGAGCACCAGGAACCAGCTGCCCACGGTGGCGATCTCATGGCCCGTGTTGAACTGGGGCAGGTGGTGGAAGTACCGGCGGGGCATGCCCATCACGCCCAGGACGAGCATGGTGAAGTAGAGCATGTTGAAGCCGATGAAGAGCGGGAACCAGGAGGCATAGATGGCCTTCTTGGAGTACATCTTCCCGGACATCTTGGGGAACCAGTAGAGCAGGGCCGCGAAGAAGGCGAAGCCCGTCCCGCCGAACATGACGTAGTGGAAGTGGCCCACGATGAAATAGGTGTCGTGGATGTGGACGTTGATGGCCAGGGCCCCCTGCATCACGCCGGTCAGGCCCCCGATGCAGAACAGGAAGATGAAGGTCATGGCGAAGAGGAGGGGGGGCTGGAAGTCGATGGACCCCTTGTAGAGCGTGCTCACCCAGTTGAAGACCTTGATGGCGCTCGGCACCGCCACGATCATCGTCAGCAGCGAGAACAGCATCACGGAGAAGGAACTCAGGCCGCTGGTGAACATGTGGTGGGCCCACACGAGGCTGCCCACGCCGGCGATGCTCATGCTGGAGAAGGCGATGGCCTTGTAGCCGAAGATGGGCCGGCGGGCGAAGGTGGGCAGGATCTCGGAGATGGCGCCCATGGCCGGCAGGATCATGATGTAGACTGCCGGGTGGCTGTAGATCCAGAACAGGTGCTGGTAGAGCAGGGGATCGCCGCCCTTCGTGGGGTCGAAGATGCCGATGCCGAAGGCCCGCTCGAGAATGACGAGCACCAGGGTGATGGCCAGCACGGGCGTGGCCAGGAGCTGGATCCAGGCCGTGGCGTACAGGGACCAGTTGAAGAGGGGCATGCGGAACCACGTCATCCCCGGAGCCCGCAGGCGGTGGATGGTGGTGATGAAGTTGATGCCCGTGAGCATGGACGAGAAGCCCAGGATGAAGGCGGCGAACACCGCCAGGCTCACGTTGGTGCCGGTCTTCAGGCTGAAGGGGGCGTAGAAGGTCCAGCCCGTATCCGGTGCACCGCCCCCCGTGAAGAGGGCGGTGACCGCGAGCAGTGCGCCGGCGATGAAGAAGTACCACGAGGCCAGGTTCAGCCGCGGGAACGCCACGTCCTTGGCGCCGATCATGATCGGCAGGAAGAAGTTGCCGAAGACCGCCGACAGACCGGGAATCACGAAGAGGAAGATCATCACCACGCCGTGGACCGTGAACAGGG
>DASVZU010000308.1:0-5483 GCA_036391515.1 Holophagaceae bacterium | reverse complement strand
GAGAAGCAGAAGCAGCAGAAGCGCCTGGAACGCCAGGTGGCCGAGGCCGAGGCCAAGGTCTCGGAGCTGGAGGGCCGGCTGGCGGCACTGGGGGCGGAGCTCGCTGCCATGGACCCTTCCGACTGGCAGGCCTTCAACGTGAAGCTGGATGCCCAGAAGGCCCTGGAATCGGAACTGGCCTATGCCATGACGGACTGGGAGGCGGCCCAGGGGGCCCTGGAGGCCTCGCAGGGCTAGACGGGCCGGCCAACACGGTTACCCTGAGCCATGCGACTGCCCCTGTACCAGATCGACGCCTTCGCCTCGCGCCCCTTCACGGGGAACCCGGCAGCCGTGGTGCCCCTGACGGCCTGGCTCCCGGACGATCTCATGCAGGCCATCGCGGCCGAGAACGCCCTCTCGGAGACGGCCTTCTTCGCCCCGGAGGGGGATGGCCACCGGATCCGGTGGTTCACGCCGGCCTGCGAGGTGGACCTCTGCGGCCACGCCACCCTGGCTTCGGCCTTCGTGTATTTCACTGTGCTTGAGCCGCGTCGTGCCTCGGTGACCTTCCAGTCCCGCAGCGGCCCGCTCTCCGTGGCGCGGGACGGGGAACTGCTGGTGCTCGATTTCCCCAGCCGGTCGCCGGTAGCCGCCGATCCCCTGCCAGGCTTGGCCGAGGCCCTGGGGGCGATGCCTGTGGAACTGTGGCGGGCGCGGGACCTCGTTGCGGTGCTGGATTCCGAAGCCACCGTGCGTTCCCTCCAGCCCGATCTCACGGCCCTGGCCCGCTTCGACGAGTTCGCCGTCATCGTCACGGCCCGTGGCCAGGAGGCCGACTTCGTCTCCCGGTTCTTCGCACCCCGGAAGGGCGTGCCCGAGGATCCCGTCACCGGCAGCGCGCATACCACCCTGGTACCCTTCTGGGCCCAGCGCCTGGGCAAGGCGAAGCTCCGGGCCCTCCAGGTCTCGCCCCGGGGGGGCGAGCTCTTCTGCGAGGCGAAGGGCGAACGCGTGGCCATCGCGGGCCGGGCCGTGAAGGTTCTGGAGGGGACCTTCTTCCTCTAGAAGTACTTCAGCGTCAGGTCGATCATCCTGCGCACGAAGCCCGTATAGGGCGGGTACATGAGCTGGATCGCGGAGAAGCGGGTGCGCTGGCGGAGGATGCCGCGGGCGTTGGAGAAGGCCTCGAAGCCGTGGAAGCCGTGGGCCTTGCCGAAGCCGGAGGTGTTCACGCCGCCGGTGGGCAGGCCCGTGTGGACGAAGTGCACGACAGTGTCATTGATGCACCCGCCCCCGGCCGTGGTCCTGGCCACGAGGGCCTCGGCGTTCCGTCGGCTGCCGCTGAAGACATAGAGCGCCAGGGGCTTGGGGCGGGCGTTCACGAAGGCCACGGCCGCATCCATGTCGGGCACCTTCAGGATGGGAAGGATGGGCCCGAAGATCTCCTCCTGCATGACGGGCGAGGCGGGATCGACCTCCGTCATCAGGGTCGGGGCGAGGTAGCGGGCTTCCGCATCCTGCTCCCCGCCGAAGACCACCCGCCCCTTCGAGTCGCGGAGGAGGGCCGCCAGCCGGGCATGGTGGCGGTCGTTGATGATGCGGGGGAAATCGGGGCTGGCTTTCCGGGCCCCAGGATCGGCCCCGTAGAAGGCCTCGAAGGCCCGCTTCAGCTCCGCCACCAGGGCGTCATGCACCCGATCGTGCACCAGCACGTAGTCGGGCGCCACGCAGGTCTGGCCCCCGTTGAGGCCCTTGCCCCAGGCGATCTTCCGGGCCGCCAGGCGGATATCCGCATCGGCATCCACGAGGACCGGCGACTTGCCGCCCAGCTCCAGGGTCACGGAGGTCAGGTGTTCCGAGGCGGCCTTCATCACCACCTTTCCCACAGCCGGGCTCCCGGTGAAGAAGACGTGGTCGAAGGGCAGGGCGAGGAGCGCCTGGGCGGCCTCGGCCGCGCCCTCGACCAAGGCCACCTCCTCCTCGGGGAACAGGCCCGCCAGGAGCTTCCGGAGGAAGGCCGTGGTGTTCGGGGTGAACTCGGAAGGCTTGAGGATGGCGCAATTCCCCGCGGAGATCGCAGAGACGAGCGGTCCCAGGGTGAGGTAGATGGGGTAGTTCCAGGGGCTGATGATGAGCACCACGCCCCGGGGTTCGTAGCGGATGGCGCCCGCGCTGCCGAGGAGGCCGACGGGTGTGGGGACCTTCCGCGGCTTCATCCAGCGGGGCAGGTGGCGCAGGGCGTCCTTGATCTCCCCGATGACCGGGTACAGCTCCGTGAGATCCACCTCCTCCGGGGCTTTCCGGAAATCGGCGGCGAGGGCCGCCTGGGCCTCGGCCCGGTGGGCCAGGAGGGCATCCAGGAGGGCCTTGAGCTTGGCGCGCCGCTGCTGGGCGGAGGTGGCGGCCACCCGCCAGCGGGCGGCCTGCTGGCGGGCGAAGACATCATCGATCGACAGGGCGGTCATGGGCGGTCCTGGGAAGTCCCGCCCATCCTACCGCCTTCGGGACGGACTCAGGCCCAGCGCATCTCGGCGGTGAAGTGGCGCAGGTACTTGCTCTGCTTCACGATGCGGACGCCCCGGACCGTGTGGGCCTTGGCCTTCAGCTCGCAGATGGCCTCGGCGGCGTAGTCGAAGTGGCTCTGGGTGTACATGCGCCGCGGGAAGGCGAGGCGGACGAGCTCCATGGCGTGGTAGGCCTCGCTGCCGTCCTCCAGGTGCCGGCCGAACATGACGGAGCCGATCTCCACGCCCCGGATGCCGGCCTCCAGGTAGAGGGCATTGCAGAGGCTCCAGGCCGGGTAGTCCTCGGACTTCAGGTGGGGAAGGAAATCCTTGGCGTCGATGTACACGGCGTGGCCGCCCGTGGGCTCGACGATGGAGACTCCGCCGGCCAGCAGCTTCTCGCCCATGTACTCCGCGGTGCGCAGGCGGTAGCGGAGGTAGTCCTCGTGCAGGCCCTCCTCCAGGCCCACGGCCAGGGCGGCCAGGTCGCGGCCAGCCAGGCCGCCGTAGGTCGGGAAACCCTCGGTGAGGATCAGCATGTTCTTGGCGGCCTCGACCCAGGTGTCCTGGTTCAGGGCGAGGAAGCCGCCGATGTTCACGAGCCCGTCCTTCTTCGCGCTCATGGTGCAGCCGTCGGCCAGGC
Organism: Holophagaceae bacterium; assembly: GCA_036391515.1. Lineage (GTDB taxonomy): Bacteria > Acidobacteriota > Holophagae > Holophagales > Holophagaceae > Geothrix. Next base: position 2,354 of record DASVZU010000308.1, on the reverse strand, counting down.
TGAAGATCTCCTGGGCGATCTCCTTCACGCTGCGGTGCTGCTGGCCCTCCTCCCGGAGCTTGATGAACATGGCGTTCTCGGCGAAGCGGCAGACATCGAGGATGAGCGGCTTGCCGTGCTTCTTCAGGAGCTCCCGGTAGGCGCGCAGGTTGGCGAGGCTCACGGGCTGGCCGCCGCCGCTGTTGTTGGTGAGGGTCATCATGCCGAAGGGGATGCGGTGGCCCTCGCGCTTGAGCAGGTCCTCCACCTTCTCCAGGTCGATGTTGCCCTTGAAGGGGTGGCGGGTCTTGGGCTGGAGGCCCTCGGCGATCACCAGGTCCGCGGCCTCGCCGCCAGCGTATTCCAGGTTCGCGCGGGTGGTGTCGAAGTGCGTGTTGTTGGGGACGAGGTCGCCCTTCTTCGTGGCCACGGAGAAGAGGATGCGCTCGGCAGCCCGGCCCTGGTGGGTGGGGATGATGTGCTTGTACCCGGTCAGCTCCTTGAGCACCGCCTCGAGCCGGAAGAAGGAATTGGCACCGGCGTAGCTCTCGTCGCCCTCCATGATGGCCCCCCACTGCTTCGCGGACATGGCGCCGGTGCCGCTGTCCGTGAGGAAGTCCAGCAGCACGTCATCCGCCCTCAGCTTGAACACGTTCAGCTTGGCTTCCTCCAGCAGGGCCACCCGCTCCTGCGGCGTGGTCATGCGGATGGGCTCCACGGACTTGATGCGGAAGGGCTCGATGATGGTGCGGGGCATGGCGGCTCCTGAGGAGCCTCCAGCTTAGCGAGAGCCTTCGGAACGGGCATCACATCGGGGGACTGGCGGCCGGAGCGGCCTCCGGCCATCCTGGAGTGCTCGGAGTTGCCATGAGTCTGCTGCTGGCCGTGGATGTCGGAAACACCAATGTGGTGCTGGGGATCTTCGATCTCGCCCAGGGGCCGGACGCGCCCCTGATCTGCTCCTGGCGCCTGGCCACCAGCCGGGAGCGCACCGTGGACGAGTACGGCCTGTCGGCTCTGGCCCTCATGCGGCACCGGGGCATCGAGGCCTCCCAGATCAAGCACGTGGCCATCTCCTGCGTGGTGCCGCCCCTGCACCCGATCCTCATGGCCCTCTCCAGGACCTACTTCGGGGTGGAGGCCTTCTACGTGGAGCCTGGCGTGAAGACGGGCGTGAAGGTGCTCATCGACAATCCCGCCGAGCTGGGTGCGGACCGTCTGGTGAACGCCGTGGCGGGCATCGAGAAGTACGGGGCGCCCCTCATCGTGGTGGATTTCGGCACCGCCACCACCTTCGACGTGGTGAACGCCAGGAAGGAGTACCTCGGCGGCCTCATCACGCCCGGCGTGAAGATCAGCGCCGAGGCCCTCTTCCAGCGGGCCAGCCGCCTGCCGCGCGTGGAGATCGCCGAGCCGGAGCGCCTGGTGGGGCGCAACACCGTGCAGGCCATGCAGGCCGGCATCTTCTATGGCTACATCGGGATGGTGGACGGCATCCTCCAGCGCCTGCTGGAGGAGTGCCCCGAGGCCCAGGTGGTGGCCACCGGGGGGCTGGGCCGGGTCATGGCCCCGCACATCCCGCGCATCCAGCACGTCTCGCCGGACCTCACGCTCGACGGCCTCCGCATCCTCTGGCTGAGGAACCAGGGCAGCCGCCGCCCGGCATGACGGACCTGCCCCTGATCCGGTTGGCTTCGGTGGATTCCACCCAGGCCTTCCTGAGGCGGCATCCGGAGCTGGGCTTCTGCGCCGTCCTGGCGGACCGCCAGACCGAGGGTCGCGGACGCCAGGGCAACCGCTGGGAGAGTGCCGCGGGCACTGGGCTCTGGCTGTCGGCCGCCCTGCCGCCCCTTCCGGGGGTGGCCCCGGGCCTGGTCATGCAGCGCGCGATGACGGCCGCCGCCCGGGTGCTGGACCCGGAAGGCCGCGCCCTGGGCCTGAAGTGGCCCAACGACCTGGTGGCCTGGAAGGAGGACCGGCTCCGGAAGCTGGGCGGCATCCTGGGCGAGCAGGTGGGCGGCCGTCTCATCCTGGGCCTGGGGGTGAACCTGACCTCTGCTCCTGACCTTCCTGGCCGGGCCTTGCCTCCGGGCTGCCTCCGGGAGCTGGATCTCGAAACTCCGCCGGCGGTGGACCTGGCCATTCGTATCACAAAATTATGGAAGGATTTGGAACGGGATATTCAACCCCTCTTCAGGTGGCCAGGGGAGGGGGATCCCCTCCTCTGGGAGGCGGGCCAGGGCACCTGCCTCGGTTGGGAGCCGGACGGAAGGCTGAAGGTGGCCACCGCGAGCGGCGTCCAGCGGCTGAGCGCGGGAGAGGTTTCGGGGCTCGGGTCCGGGGCCTGAGTCCGGATACGGCGACACCCTTCGCGC
>DASVZU010000307.1:0-2162 GCA_036391515.1 Holophagaceae bacterium | reverse complement strand
GGAAGGCCGCTTCGAGGCCTGGCGCGTCTTTCTGGCCGAGCGCGGCCTGCCCGAGGAGCAGCCGGTGGTGCTCCGTCGGGAGGTGGGACCGGGCCGCAGCCGGGCCTGGATCAACGGGGCCAGCTGTTCGCTGGCGGACCTACGCGAGGCCGGCCGCCTCTGGATGCGCCTCACCAGCCAGCACGACCACCAGTCCCTCCTGGGCGAGGAGCGTCATCTGGCCCTCATCGACGAGGTGCTCGGATTGGATCCCGATCTGGAGGCCGAGGCTGAAGCCGTGCGCGAGGCCGAGTCCGCCCTGAAGGCCCGTCGCCGCAGCCAGGCGGAGCGCGAGCAGCGCTTGGAGCAGCTTGCGGAAGCCCTGGCCGACCTGGACAAACTGGCGCCGAAACCCGGGGAATGGGCACAGCTCCGGGCCGACCGCGAGCCCCTGCGCCACGCCGTGCACCTGGCCCAGGCCTACCGCGAGGCCGCCGAGGCGCTTGGCGAGGGCGTGCCCAAGGTCGAGCTGGCCCACAAGGCGGTGGTCCGGGCCGCATCCCACTGGCCGGATGCCGCCGCCGAGCAGGACCGCCTTCGATCCGCCGTCCTGGAGCTGGAGGACCTGCTGGCCCTGGCCCAGGACCAGGCCCTCCACTGGTCGCGCAGCGGGGCCGATCGCCTGGAGGAGGTGGAAACCCGCCTGGCGCTGTACGAACGGCTGGCCCGCAGGCATCGCTGCGAGCCCTCCGAGCTGCCCGAGGTGGCGCGGGGGCTGCGGGAGGAACAGGCCTCCCTCCTGGCGGGCGAGGCACCCTTGAAGGAGCTGGAAGCGGCCCTGGCGAAGGCGGCGGAGGGCTATCGCGCCGCCGCTGCCGCCCTGCATGAATGCCGGGCCGCGGCCCTTTCCGGACTGGAGGCCGAAGTCCAGAAACGCCTGGTGCGGCTGGGCATGAAGGGGGCCCGGATCCAGCTGCGGCTGGCCCTGGCGGAGGAGGCCGGCAGTCCGGTGCTCCACCAGGGGCGCGCCGTGCGGGTGTCTTCCACAGGATTCTCGGCCCTGGCGCTGTGGATCGAATCCAATCCCGGCGAGGGCTTCCGTCCCCTGGCCAAGATCGCTTCCGGCGGCGAGCTGAGCCGGCTCATGCTGGCTCTCATGAGCGCCGGGCTGGTGCTGGGGAAGGGCGTGCGGGAAGCCCTGACGCTCGTGCTGGACGAAGTGGACGCCGGCCTGGGCGGCGAAACGGCCTTGGCGGTGGGCCAGGCCGTGGCCGAACTGGGCCGGGCCCATCAGGTGCTGGCGGTGACGCATCTGGCCCAGGTCGCGGCCCGGGCCGATCGGCATGGCCGGCTCTCTAAGGAGACCGAGGGCGGCCGCACCCGCAGTGCCCTGGGATGGATGGAGGGCGAGGCTCGTACCCGGGAACTCGCCCGCCTTCTGTCGGGGCATCCCGATCGCCCGGAGGCCCTGGAACACGCGCGGGTGCTATTGCAGGCCTGATCCCCTCCGAGAGGCTGGAACGAAAGAAGGGCCGCCTTTCGGCGGCCCTTCCAGGGGTGCGGATCCAGGCTACTGGACCTTGACGCTCACATCGTCGAGGACGAAGGAGGTCTGGGCGCTGCTGTCTTCCGTGCCGTTGAACTTCAGCCGGATGGTCTGGCCCTTGTAGGCGCTCAGGTCAAAGGTGTGAAGCACGTAGCCGGAGGTGGCGTCCAGGTTGCTGAAGGTGCCGAGGGTGGCCAGCGTGGTGCCGCTGGTGTTCTGCACCAGGATGGTGAACGTGTCATAGGCGGTGGAAGTGGTGGTCTCCGCCGTATCGATGTGGAGGTAGAAGCTCAGCGTGGCCGAGGAGGCCGTGCTGGGGACGGCGATCTGCTGGTAGACGTAGTCGGTGTGGGTGCTGCCGTAGCCGCAGAGCCAAGCATCGTAGGTGCCGGCGTGGGCGGGCTCGCTGGTGCCGTTCTGTCCGATGACGCCGGAGGTCTGGGTCCAGCCCGTCGTGCCGCTCTCGAAGCCGCCGTTGGTGATCAGGTCGGAAGCAGGCGGCGGGGTGCTGTTGCTGACGGAGAAGCTGACGGCGGTGGAGGTGCCCACGTTGCCGGCGGCGTCATAGGCCTTGGCGGTGAGGGTGTGGCTGCCGTTGGCCAGGGTGGTGCTGTTCAGGGTCATGCTGTAGGGGCTG
>DASVZU010000306.1:0-2695 GCA_036391515.1 Holophagaceae bacterium | reverse complement strand
GCGGCCTCACCTGGCAGAGCCTCGCGGCCAACCTGCCTTCGGATGTCCCGGTGAAGGTGGTGCGGGAGGATCCCGTGAACCCCGACCTGCTCTTCGCCGGCACCGAGACCGGCCTCTACGCCAGCCTGGACCGCGGGGCCTCCTGGTCGAAGTTCGGCGGCCTGCCGCCCGTGGCCGTGGACGACATCCAGATCCAGCCCCGGGAGCACGACCTGGTCCTCGCCACCCACGGCCGCAGCCTCTACGTGCTGGACGACATCGCCCCCCTCGAGGCGCTAACCCCGGAGGCCGCCGCCAAGCCCCTGGACCTCTTCCCGGTGCGTCCCGCGGAGGGTTCGTACCTGCTGAACGGCTGGGTGGATTCCGCCGGCGCGGGCCACTACCGGGGCGCGAACCCGCCGGAGGGCGCGCTGCTCACCTACTGGCTCCGCGATCTGGGCGACGAGACGCCGACCCTCTCCATCGCCAACGCCGAGGGGCAGCCCGTGGCCACTTTCACCCTGCCCCGCACCCCGGGCCTGGGCCGCGTGGCCTGGAACCTGCGGCCCACCGCCAACCTGCTCACGCCCTACGGCGGCCTGGGGGCCCACAAGTTCGTCCCCTCCGGGACCTACACCGCCACCCTGACCCTGGGCGCCACCAAGGCCCAGCAGAAGATCCAGGTCACCATCGCCCCCGGCATCGAGACCCGCTGAGAGATCCATGTCCAGACCCTGTCCCTGCACCTCCAAGAAGACCTACGACCAGTGCTGCGGCCCCTTCATCGAAGGGGCCAGGCTGCCGGCCACCGCGGAGCAGCTCATGCGCTCCCGCTTCAGCGCCTATGCCCTGGGCAAGGTGGACTACCTCATCGCCACCCGCAGCGCCGACAAGCGGGACAGTGAGAACCGGGAGGAACTGGCCCAGTACTGCAAGTCCGTCCAGTGCGTGGGCCTCAGGATCGTCGGGAAGGAGAAGGGCGGCCCCGGGGACGCCGAGGGCGTGGTCACCTTCCACGCCAGCCTCCAGGCCAATGGCCGCCGCTCCCTCCACATCGAGACCAGCACCTTCGCCCGGGAGGAAGGGCGGTGGGTGTACGTGGACGGGGTGGTCAAGGGATAGCTCCCCGGGGTCGGGACCTTCCGTTCAGCCGGCGATCCTGACGGTTCGGGGGCTTTCTTCTTGACTTGCGCAAGTTTTGGCTTTTGCTACATCTGAAGCCAGTCCCGCCTGCCCGCACCGCCATCCTCCCCCGGGGTTCCCGATGGACGCTGAACCCATCGTCTTCCGCCGCGCCGACCATGGCGCCCGGATCCTCGTGGTTGACGATGACCCCCTGTCCCGCAAGGTCGTCCAGACCATGCTCGAGCGGGGCTTCTACCAGGTGGAGACAGCTGCGGGCGGGCTCGAGGCGCTGGAAAAGCTGCCCGCATTCCGGCCGGAGCTGGTCCTCCTGGACATCCAGATGCCCGACCTGGACGGGCTGGAAGTCTGCCGGCGGATCCGGGAACAGCCTGGGGGTGACCTCCTCCCCGTCATCTTCTTCACCAGCGACGAGCGCCCCGACATCCACTCCCAGGCCTTCAAGGTCAAGGGCGACGACTTCCTGCGGAAGCCCGTGCTCCAGGCCGAACTCATCGTGCGGATCCGCAGCCTCATGCGCCTGAAGCGCCTCCAGGCCGAAGTGCAGGAGGAGCGGGACAACCTGCTGGACCTCCAGAAACAGCGGGAGCAGCTCTTCGAGTTCATCGTCCACGACCTCAAGAACCCGCTCACGGCCATCCAGGTCGGCCTGGACCTGCTCGAGGAGCAGGGCACCGGTGCGCCATCCGCCCAGGCCCAGATCCACCGTCTACGGGAAACGGCCCACAGCATGCGGCGAATGATCCAGAACATCCTGGACATCGGGCAGGCCGAGCAGGTGGGCCTCGAGCTCCGGAGGACGCGGATCCCCCTGGGTCGCTGGATCCCCGGGCTGGTCAAGGAGCTGGAATCGCAGGCCAGGAGCCGGAACCACGAGCTGGCCTGGGACTGCCCCGACGGCCTGGAGGTCGAGGCCGACCAGGAATTCCTCCGCAGGCTCCTACTGAACCTCCTGGAGAACGCCCTGAAGTACTCGCCGGACGGGAGCCGGACCCGGATCGAGGCCCACCCCACGCCGAACAGCGTCCGCCTCGAGGTGCGCGACCAGGGCCAGGGCATCCCGGAGCACCTGCGCGAGCAGATCTTCGAGAAATTCGTCCGCCTCCAGGAAGCCGGCGCCAACGCCCGTTCCGGGTCGGGGCTGGGGCTGGCCTTCTGCCAGCTCGTGGCCGAAGCCCACGGCGGACGGATCTGGGTCGAGGAAAATCGGCCCAGGGGCAGCGTGTTCGTGGTGGAACTCCCCATGACGACCGCCGCGCCGTCCCGGTGAGCCGACCCGGACCGGCGGCCAGACGCTAGGATGGGGTCGCACCCCAATTCCCCGCTACGGAGATCCCATGCGCCCCCTCGCTCAAGCCCTCCTCTCGGCCCTGGCCCTTGTTCCGCTGGCTGCGGGCGGTGTCCCCCACCGCCCCGTCCACACCTATTCCATCGTGGCCCGGGACGCGACCACGGGAGAGCTGGGGGTGGCGGTGCAGAGCCACTGGTTCTCCGTGGGCTCCTCGGTGCCCTGGGCGGAGGCCGGCGTGGGGGCCGTGGCCACCCAGAGCTTCACCGATCCGACCTACGGCGC
>DASVZU010000305.1:0-3746 GCA_036391515.1 Holophagaceae bacterium | reverse complement strand
TCGGTTTCTTCTTGAGGAGGAGGATCTCGCCGCCGCCCGTGGGCACGGCCAGCAGCACCTCGAAGCGGTCCCGCAGGGCCGGCGTCATGCCCCAGGCATCCTGCTCCCACTCGTCGCGCTGGGCCACCAGCCGGGCCTCGGGGTCCAGGCGTTCGAGCGCCGAAGCGCTGCGCAGTTCCGGCATCAGGTGGTCCGTGTAGACCATGACGCCGCTGCGGATGGTCTGCCAGTAGAACACCGGGCGGCCGGCGATGAGAGGCTGCACGGCCGACGTCCAGCGCCGGTAGTTCTTGGCGGGATCCAGGCGGTGGAAGCCCCAGGTGCCGCCCACGAGGAACATTACGCCCAGGCTCAAGGCCGCGGCCGGCACCAGGCGAGGCCCGCGGGCCCGGAGGGCCAGGACGAGGGTCGCCAGCGTGCCCGCGACCATCCCTGCCGCCATGAGGCGGATGGGCCCGAGATAGGGCGTCACCTGGGCCTGGAGCTTCGCGCCGCCGGCCCCCAGGGCCACGGCCGCCAGGGCCGTCGCAGGAAGGGCGAGGCCCGCGGCCAGGACGCCTCCCAGCCGGCGCACCCGCGCCGGGGTGGATTCCGCCACCTCCCGCCAGAACCCGGCCAGCAGCAGAGCCAGGGAGGGGTAGCTCATGAGGAGGTACTTGCCCTGCTTGCTCTGGACCGCGCTGAGGAACACGAAGGGCACGGCGAAGGCCAGGATCAGGAAGCGCTGCAGGGGATCGCGGAAGGCCCCGCTGCGCCGCAGGTGGAGGACCAGGGCCGGCAGCAGCAGCACCCAGGGGAAGAAGTCGCCCAGCAGGTACTGGCCGTACTGCCACCAGGGCTGGATGTGGTCCCAGGCGTGGGTGGCCCGCTGGAAGTTCTGGTACACGATCATCTCGTAGGCGTAGTGGGCCCCGCCCTTCAGGCCCGCGGCCACGTACCAGGGCGCGACGAGCGCGAGGGTGATCGCCAGCCCGGCCACGATCCCCGTGCCGGGGAGGGCCTTCAGGTCCCGCTGCCAGAGGAGGAAGGCTCCCACCACGAGGAGGGACAGCACGGGCGCCAGGGGCCCCTTGGCCAGGAAGGCCAGGGCCAGCCAGACGTAGGCCTTCAGGAACCAGCGCCGGTGCTCGTCAGCATCCAGGGACGGCGTATGTCCCCGAAGCAGGAGGTAGCCGGCCAGCCAGCTGCACCAGCTCCAGGCGAGGAGGGCCGCGAAGAGCAGGTCGATCTGGATGAACTGGGACTGCCAGAACCAGAGGGGCGTGGTCGCCAGCACCATCACGGCCAGGTCCGCCGTCTCGCGGCCGAGGAACCGCTGGATCCACCGGCGGAACGCCGTCATGAAGGCCACCGAGGCCACCACGGAGGGCAGGCGCAGGGCCCAGGCCGCCACGCCTTCGGTGAACCCGAGGCCGCCGGTCAGCCGGTCGAGCATCAGCGCGGAGGCCTTCATCACCCAGTAGTAGAGGATGGGCTTCTCGCTGTAGGGCTGCCCGTTGAGGTAGGGCAGCAGCCAGCTTCCGGCATGCCGCATCTCCTTCACGCACTGGGCGAAGTCCGGCTCGTCCGGCGCCCAGAGGTCGCGCATGGGCAGCACGGCCAGCAGCAGGACGGCGAAGAGCAGCACGGGCAGGTTCCGCCGTACCCACTGGCCGGCGGTCCCGCCTGGAACAGATTGATCCAGAGGGTCTTCCATCCCTCCATCTTCGCCCAGGCGGCGGGAATCCCCAAAGGGACTAGAATGGAGCCATGGTTCCCGCCCTGCTCAGCCTCGCCCTCCTCGCGACGCCCGGCCCCTCCCGGGTGAAGGAGGACCTCAAGCAGGCGGGCCACGAGATCGCCCACGGCGTGAAGGAGGGCGGCAAGGCCATCGGTCACGTGGCCAAGGAGGGCGGCAAGGCCGTGGGCCGCGGCGCGAAGACCGCCGGGAAGGGCATCGCCAAGGGCGCCAAGGAAGCCGGCCACGGGATTAAAAAGGCCTTCAAAGGCTAGAACCTACCTCCGCCGCGCCAGCACGCCCGCGGGGCTTCGCTTCAGTTCCTCCCAGCCGGCCAGCTCGGTGGGCGTCAGCCGCTTCCAGGCCCCCCGGGTGGCGAGCACCACCACGGGCGCGGGATCGGTCGCCTTCATCCGGTCGGCCACGGCCCCCAGGGCCGCAGGGTCCTCCTCGAACCAGCGGCCGGCCTCGGCACCCAGGTGGTCGCGCCCGTAGGCCAGTTCGCCGGTCCCCGCCACCACCACGCAGCGGGTGCGGGCGTAGAAATCGATTCCCTGGTGGTAGCTCCCGTAGCTGATCCACTGGGCGCCGGCCGGGGCGCTGCGAACCAGGTCCGCCATGGACTTGCCGGGTCCGGCCGCAGCCTGGGCCGCCTGGACCAGCAGCCAGAGCGCGGCGGCCAGGCCAGCCATCAGGCGCGGCCCCGTGAGCACCTTCCAGCCCGGATCGGTGAGGCTGCCGGGACGGTGGGCCCAGAAGGCCAGCAGCCCCAGGGTGGCCGCCAGGCCGAGGATCCAGCCCTGTCCCCCGCTGAGGTCCTTCGAGAAGGCCAGGCCCGCCGCCAGGAAGACGAGCGCCAGGAGCCCCAATTCCTTGCCCACGCGGGCCAGGGCCCTACCCTCCTCGCCCTCCCGCTCGAAGGCGGAGGCCAGGGCCGCCAGGGGCACCACCACGGGCAGGATGTAGGGCGGAAGCTTGGATCCGGAGACGCTGAAGAAGGCCAGGGGCCAGGCGAAGGCGAGGAGGGTCAGGGCCACGGCCCAGCGGCCGAGGCCGCCGTCCTCCGCCCGGGGTCCACGGCTGCGCAGGAAGGCCCAGCCCCGGCGCAGGCCGACCACGGAGGCGGACAGCCAGGGCAGCAGGCCCAGGCCCAGGACGCCCAGGAAGTAGAGCTTGTCCAGGAACCAGTTGTCCGAGCCCTGCCGCTTGGCCTCGTGGGTGGCGAAGCGCGCAACGTGCTCGTGGATGAAGAAGAACCAGGCATGGCCCGGGTTCGCACGGTCCACCAGGATGAACCAGGGGGCCGTCAGGGCGGCCGCCAGGAGCCAGCCCCAGGGGCTGAAGGCCGTCGCCAGCACGGCCTGCTTCAAGGCCGGACGGCCCTTCACGTACCAGAGGGAGCCCAGCAGGGCCGGGCCCAGGAGGGCAAGCGCCGCCACGCCCTTGGTCAGGAAGGCGGCGGACACGAGGAGGAAGGCGGCGAAGGTCCAGCCCGTTCCGGAGCGGCCCGCCACCCGCGCGGCGACGGCCTCCACCGAGGCCACGAGCGCCGCCACGACGAAGGCGCTGAAGAGGGCGTCGAGGGTGAGGATCTGCCCCACCAGGAAGCCCAGGAGGCAGGTGGCGGCCATGAAGGGCGCCCACATCGGCTGCCGGGCTCCCAGCCGCTTCGCCAGGCGCCAGGCGGCCCACATGGCCAGGGCCGAGGCCAGCGCCAGGGGCAGCCGCGCCGCGGCGCCATTGACACCGAAGAGCTTCATGCTGGTGGCCGACAGCCAGTATTGGAAGGGCGGCTTCTCGAAATAGAGCACCCCGTTGAGCCGCGGCGTCAGCCAGTCCCCCGTGGCCAGCATCTCCCGGGGGATCTCTGCATAGCGGGCCTCGTCCGGTTCCCAGAGGGGACGGACCAGCAGGGGGAGGAGGCCCAGCCCCAGCCAGATCAGGATGAGAGTCCAGCGTTCACGGCGCGTCATGGGTACAAGGCTAACTGGATTGGGAGGATTCGAAGGGGGTCTCTCCGGCGCAGGCC
>DASVZU010000304.1:0-3784 GCA_036391515.1 Holophagaceae bacterium | reverse complement strand
AGCCTTTCTGCACTCATCAGCCAGGTTCATTTCATTGTCGGGAGGCACACAGCCCCGAAGCACATTCGATTCATGCCAATGATCTAGCATGTCTTGCATTGCTTTCGCCACCAATGCGTTGGATTCAAGTTCCCAAAAAGCTCTAAGGTGGTTGGCCTTGGATGACCCATTTTTCGCAAATCGATCCTCATATATCTCAATATCGATAGACTCGTAGAAAAATTCTTGGAAGGTTCGATTTGAGAAATTAGAGACATATCCACTGCCCATTTCGAACAATCTCTCGAACTTCATTTTCTCAAGCCTGGTGAGATCCGACATAGGGGCCTAATTTTAAATCAGACAAACCACTGTGATGCGAAATCACCACAGGTTCATCGGGGATTCTCGCCAAGCATCTTCACCCCAACCATCTGCCCTGTCCACCCATCTGCCTTTATCAGTGTTCATCAGCTTTTATCGGTGTTCATCGGTGTTCCGCTTTGGCTTTGGCCCCCTCACGCCCGAGGATTCGCCGGGGCATCCCGCTTGAACCACGACGCCTGCCCGTACACGGGCTTTGCCTTCTGTTCCAGCGCTTCGATCTGGGCCGCGTTCAGGGGCAGGAAGCCCCGCGCGATGCGGACGTTCTCTTCGAGCTGGGCGATGCTGTCCACGCCGAGGATGACGGTGCTCACGGGGTGGCTCAGGGTGTAGGACAGGGCTTCCTGGATGGTGAGAGTGCCGGGGCGGGTGTAGGTGGCGGCGCGCGGGCCGGGGGGCGGGGGCTGGACGCCGGCGAGGAGGCGGCCCCGGGCTGGGATCTTCATGCCGATGATGCCCATCTGCTTCTCCACGGCCAGGGGCAGCAGCGTCTTCTTGAAGGGCAGGTGCCAGGGGTCGGCGGCGTTGAAGGCCATGAGCACGGTGTCGAAGGGGAAGCGGCGGATGGCCTCGGCCAGCACATCGGGATCGGTGTGGCCGCTGAGGCCCAGGAAGCGCACCAGCTTCTGGTCGCGGGCCTTCTGGAAGGCCTCCAGGGCGCCACCCTTGGCGCAGACGCGCTCCACGTCGTCCATGCTGCTCATGGCGTGGAGCTGCCAGAGGTCCACATGGTCGGTCTGGAGCAGGCGGAGGGAGGTCTCCAGCAGGCGCAGCGAGCCGTCCGCCGTGCGGTCGTGGGTCTTGGTGGCCAGGAAGGCCTCGCCCCGCCGGCGCTTCATCACCTGCCCGAAGTACTGCTCGCTCCAGCGGGCCTCGCCGCCGTAGCGGGCGGAGGTGTCGCAGTAGTTCACGCCCAGATCCAGGGCCCGCTCGATGATCGGCACCGCCACCTTCTCGTTGCGGGGCTGCTCGAGGGCCGCCTGGCCGCCCAGGCTGAAGATCCCCACCGCGTGGCCCGTGCGCCCCAGGTTGCGGGTGGGCATGGCCGCGGCGGTGGCGGGGTTGAAGGGCGGGCGGAGGGTGGGGTGCGGGAGCGCCGCTTCGGCCGCCAGGGACTCGGCCCCCTCCATGGCCGAGAGGCGAGTGGCCACGAGGCCCGCCGCCGCGGCGGCCCCCAGCTTGAACAGGTCGCGTCGGGTGGTGCCGGCATCGGACATGGCGTCCTCCGTGGAATCCGGGATGGGGGATCTGATTATCGCGCCAGGAAGGTCTCCAGGTGCGCCAGGGCCTCGTCGGCGGCCCGGTAGGTGCGGAAGGCCATGCCCTCCTGCCGGATGCCCGTGAGCATCCGGCTGACGCGGACGCCCTCCCGGGCCAGGCAGAGCACGGGCTTGCCGCGCTCCAGGGCGTAGGCGATCTCGAAGCCCACGCCGTGGGAGGGCGTGCTCACCTCGGCCACCACGGCCCCGCTGGCCCGCAGCCAGGCCGTGTCGCGGTCGAAGACCGCCTCCGGCCCCAGCCCGCTGTCCTGGGCCATGGCCTCGGGATGGGCCAGGTGGGCCGTGAGCACCCGGTGGCCCCGGGCCTCCAGGTGCGCCACCAGGGCGGCCACGAGGGGCTGGTCCTCGCGGCCGCCGGTGAGGGAACAGGAGACGTAGATGTCCATCAGGGCTTCCCGGTGAGCTCGTCCGCCAGGGGCCCGGCGTCCATGACCTTCCGCAGGGCCTCGAGGATGGCGCGGGCGTCCGTGGCCACGGCGCGCTTGGTGTCGGCGTCGTAGACGTAGTAGCCGCCCTGCCCTTCGTACACGCTGTCGAAGTTGATGCCTACGAACTCGCCCTTCACGTTCACCACGGGGCTGCCGCTGTTGCCGCCCACGGTGTCGCAGGCGTAGATGAAGTTGAAGGGGGTGGCCAGGTCCAGCTTCGCCTCCCGGTCCAGCCAGCGCTGGGGCAGGGTCCAGGCGCCGCCCTCGGCCGCCAGGGCGTTGCCGCCCCAGCCCAGGTAGCGGTCGAACATCCCCATGAAGGTGGTGAAGGGCTGGGCCAGGGTGCCGCTGCCGTTGGCGTAGGTGGCCACGGGACCGTAGCCCAGGCGCAGGGTGAAGGTGGCGTCGGGGTACTGGCTCTTGCCGAGGACCTTGAACCGGGCCTCCGCGATGCGCCCGCCCTGCTCGTTGAACACGCCGGTGACCTCGTCCTCCATCCGCTTCCGGATGGCCCGGTTGAAGGGATCGAGGATCCGCGCCAGGCGGAGCATGGGATCGGCACTGGCCGCCAGGGCCGCCTTCCCGCCCTCGGCCAGCTGCTTCCGGACGGCGGGATCGTCCAGCTTCGTGCCCGCCACCGCCGCCTGGGCCACCGCCTCGGGCGTCTGGCCGCCCAGCATGGCCTTCACGAAGGGATGCCCGGCGCCCAGCTCATCCTTCGCGGCCTGGAGGTCGGCGGCCAGGAGGACGGCGTCGATGGGCTTCTCCACGGGCCGCGGGGAGAGCAGCCGGGCCCGCGTGGCCTTGAGGTTGCCCTCGCTGAACTCCGAGAGCCGCTGGGCCGAGGGCCGGTCGGCCTCGTCGGCCAGGCGCACCAGGGTGAGGGCGTGGTTCAGCAGCGTCACCCGTCCGGGCGTGATCAGCGAGGCCTCCTTGAGCAGGGCCTTCTGGCGGTCCACGGCCTGGGCGATGCGGTCCCAGCTCGCCCCGGCCCGGGCCGCCAGGGCCGGATCCTTGGCCACGGCAGCCTTCAGCTCCGCCTCGGCGGCCGCCTGCTTCTCGAGGTTCGCGGGCTTGGCGAGGCCCAGGAGCTGGCCCGTGAGCCGCTTGGTGCCGTTCCCGATGCCGTAGATGGGACCGGCAGCCAGCCGGGCGGCCTCCGGCGAGGTGGCGGCGTAGGCCTCCAGGGCGGCGCGCTGCCGCGCCAGGAGGTGCAGCTGGAAGGGAATGCCCGTGTCCCGCGCGAAGGCCATCTGGGCGTGGGTGAGCTGGCGGTAGGTGATGCCGGGGTGGCCGGAGATGAAGGTCAGCTCCCCGATGGAGACGCCCTTGGGGCTGAAGGGCAGGAAGGCCTCGGGGCGGTAGGGTTTGCCGTCCACGTAGACGCGGAACAGCGAGAAGTCCAGGTTGTGGCGGGGGTAGGTGTAGTTGTCCGGGTCGCCGCCGAAGGCCGCCACCTGCAGCTCCGGCGCGGCCACGAGGCGCACGTCGTCGAACTTCCGGTAGCGGTAGAGCCAGTACTCGCCGCCCTGGTAGAGGGTGACGGGCTCGCACACGAGGCCGGTGCGGGCCTCCTCCGCCTTGCGGAGCTCGGCCAGGGCGTTGCGCCGGGCCACCAGCGCCTGCGCGTCCGTCATGCCCGCCGTCACCGCCGCCTCCACCCGGGCCGTCACGTCCTCACTGGACACCAGCTCCATGAGCTCCAGCCCGGGG
>DASVZU010000303.1:0-3463 GCA_036391515.1 Holophagaceae bacterium | reverse complement strand
GGGGGCACGGTGTCCAGATGGGAGTTCAACAGCAGGCGGGGGCCGCCGGCCTTCCCAAGGGTGAACCAGAGGTTGGCGCCGGAGCGGTGCACCTCGAAGCCCTTCGCAGCCACGAGATCCTGCACCCGGTCTGCCAGGGGGCCCTCCTCGCCGGAGACGCTGGGCGTCCCCACGAGGAGCGTGAGCAACTCGGCGGGATTCATGGCTGGACCTCGGCGGGAGCGGGCTCCGGGAGGCCCGGCACGACCATCGTCCCGCTGCCCTCGTTGGTGAAGACCTCACCCAGGAGGGCGTCCGGGGCCACGCCGCTCACCAGGTGGGCGCTGGGCACCCCGCCGGCCAGGGCCGCCTTCAGGGCCGCGGCCTTGGGCCGCATGCCCCCGCTCACGATGCCCTTGGCCTCGTAGCCCGCCAGCTCCGCCAGGGTGGCGTGGGGAATCAGCGACGAGGGCCGGGCCACGTCCTTCAGCAGGCCCGGCACGGAGAGCAGGAAGAAGAGCTTCTCGGCCTTCAGGGCCACGGCCAGGCTGGCGGCGATGGTGTCGGCGTTGGTGTTGTAGATGGCGCCGTCTTCCCCCCCTGAGAGGGGCGCCACCACGGGCATGAAGCCGCCCTCCAGCAGGTGGCTCAGCACGCCGGGGTCTACGGCCTCGATGTCGCCCACCAGGCCGAAGTCCACCAGCTCGGGTTCCGTGGCCCCGTCGGGCACCACGGCCATGGGCGGGCGCTTCGTGGCCTTCACCAGCCCCGCGTCGAGGCCCGTGAGGCCCACGGCGGGCACGCCTGCCGCCTGCAGCTCCGCGAGGAGGTCCATGTGCACCTGGCCGGCGAAGACCATCTTGGCGGCGTCCAGCACCGCGGGGCTCGTCACCCGCCGGCCCGCCACCTTCTGCACGGGGATGTGCATGGCCTCGCAGACGGCGTCCAGCTCGGCGCCGCCGCCATGCACCACCACCACCCGGATGGAGAAGGACCACAGCAGGGCCAGCTGCTCGCAGAGGGCCTTGCGCAGCTTGGGCTCGGCCAGCACCTCGCCCCCCACCTTCACCACGAAGGTCTTCCCGCGGAACAGGCGGACGTACTGGGAGGCTTCCTTGAGGGCGGCGTAGGGATTCGGGGAGAGGGGCATCGGGACCTCGGGCGGAACGGAATCGAAGGGATCAGGCCTGGGAGAGAAGGCTGTGGATGGTGGCGCGCTGGACGTGGAAGCGGTTCTCGGCCTCGTCCACCACGCGGCTCCAGGGGCCGTCCAGAACGCTGTCGTGGACCTCGAGGTTCCGGCGCACGGGCAGGCAGTGGAGGAACACGGCCTCCTTCGCCGCCTGGGCCATGTGCGCAGCGGTGGGCATCCAGGCCGCGAGGTCCGCCATGGGCGCGGCAGGCAGGCCCGAGGTGGTGGAGGGGCCCCAGGCCTTGGCGTAGACGGCGGCGCTGCCCTCCAGGGCGGCGGCCTGGTCGTCGGTGTAGACGATCTTCCCGCCCGTGGCGGCGGCGTAGGCCTCGGCCTCGGCCCGCACCTCCGGGGCCAGCTCGTAGCCCTTCGGCGCGGCCACCCGGATCTCCGCGCCGCAGGCGGCGGCGGTGAGCAGGAAGGAGTTGGGCACGGCCTTGGGCAGGGGCTTCATGTGGGGGGCCCAGGTCAGCGTCACGGGCACCTTCGTGGTGCCGTGGGCCTCCTGGATCGTGAGGAGGTCGGCCAGGCCCTGGTGGGGATGCTCCCGGGCGCTCTCCATGCTCAGCACGGGCACGGTGGAGAAGCGCCGGAAGGCATTGATGACGGGATCGCGCTCGTCCACGTCGTCCCCGTCGCCGTGGGAGAAGGTCCGCACGGCCAGGGCGTCCGCGTAGCGGCCCAGCACGGGCACGCCCTCCCGGACGTGCTCGGCCCGGTCGCCGTCCATCACGGCGCCGTCCCGGTCCTCCAGCTTCCAGGTGCCCGCGCCCACCTCCAGCACGATCGCGTGGCCGCCGTGCCGGAGCATGGCCGCCTCGAAGCTGGCGCGCGTCCGCAGGCTGGGATTGAAGAACACCATGCCGAGGATGCGGTTGGCGAACATCGCTCCGGGCGGGTTCTGCTTCCAGGCCGCCGCGGTGGCGAGGATCCGCTGGACGCCCTCGGGCCCCAGGTCGGCGATGCGGGTGAAGTGCTTCATGGAAACCTCGAAAAGGCTGGAACCGCGAATGGCGCCAAGTGACGCGAATCGAAAACGGGAAGCGGGACGTTTCAGACGTGAGGGCCGTTCAAGGCATTTGCTTCGTGTTCATTCGCGCCATTCGCGGTTTCAAGGCTTGAAAGACCGGATGGCGGAAACGAGGGCGTCGAGGGCTGCATCGCTGACGTTGAGGGGGGGCATGAGGCGCAGCACGGTGGGATCGCCGGAGCCGCCCACGAGGATGTTCGAGGCCAGCAGGTGCTTCTTCAGCTCCGCGGCCCGGGCGCAGCGGAGGCCCAGCAGCAGGCCCTCGCCCAGCACCTCCGTGACGGCGGTGCCCTGGAGGTCCCGCCGCAGGCGGGCGGCGGCGGCGGTGGCGTTCGAGGGCATGGCCTCGGCCTGGAGGGCGTCCACCGTGGCCAGCAGGGCGGCGCAGGCCAGGGGCCCGCCGCCGAAGGTGCTCCCCAGGTCGCCGGCCTTCAGGCGCGAGGCCACGGCGGCCGTCATGAGCACGGCCCCCATGGGAACCCCGGAAGCCAAACCCTTGGCGGAGGTCATCAGGTCGGGCCGCACGCCGTAGAGTTGCGCGGCGAAAGGCGTGCCCAGCCGGCCCATGCCGGTCTGGATCTCGTCGAACACGAGCAGGGTGCCCGCGGCGTCGCACTTGGCCCGGAGCGCCTGGAACCAGGCCTTCGGGGCGGTCTTGATGCCGGCCATGCTCTGGATGGGCTCGAGGATGACGGCGGCCACGTCGGCCAAGTCCGCGGCCTCCAGCGCGGCGAGGTCGCCGAAGGGCAGCCGCAGGCAAGGCGTCAGGTGGGCCGCGAATGGCTCGGTGATCTTTGGATCGTCGGTGACGGAGAGGGCCAGGGTCGTCCGGCCGTGCCAGCCGCCCTCGAAGGCCGCCAGCCGCTTCCGGCCCGTGAGCAGGAGCGCGATCTTGAGGGCGTTCTCGTTGGCCTCGGCCCCGCTGTTGCAGAAGAACACCGAGTCCATGCCCGCGAAGGCGGTGATGGCCGTGGCGGCCGCGTCCCGCACGGGCAGCGACGCGGCGGCGGAGTAGAAGAGCAGCGTGGCCGCCTGCTCGGCCACGGCCTTCACCACCGCCGGGTGGCCGTGCCCCGTGGCGCAGACGCAGTGGCCGCCGTAGAAGTCCCAGTAGGCCCGGCCCGCATCGTCGAAGATGCGGTCGCCCTCGCCCCGCACCACCGGGAAGGGGTAGGGCGCGTAGGTGGGCAGCAGGGCGGGAAGCGTCGGGGCGGCGGGCATGCGGGATCCTCTGCATGGGCGTGCAAGGATCTGCATAATCC
>DASVZU010000302.1:0-27649 GCA_036391515.1 Holophagaceae bacterium | reverse complement strand
GACCGGGAGCCCCGGGGCCTGGACGCCCTCGCCGACCGCATCGAGAAGCTGGTGCAGGAGGCCATGCCCAGGCCCGGCACGGGCTTCTTCGAGAAGCTGGCCAAGCTGCCCGTGCTGGCCGAAGTGTCGAACTGGATGCCGAAGACCGTGCGGAAGGGCCTCTGCCAGGAGGTGGTCCTCAGGGGCGACCAGGTGAAGCTCTCCGACCTGCCCGTGCTCACCACCTGGCCCGAGGACGGCGGTCCCTTCATCACCCTGGGCCTGAGCCACACCCGCAACAAGCAGACGGGCCACCGGAACACCGGCCTCTACCGCCTGCAGGTCTATGACGACCGGACTCTGGGCTTCCACACCCAGCTCCACCACGACGGCGCCAGGAACCGCCATGGCTACGGGCGGGACGAGCGCATGCCCGTGGCCGTGAGCTTCGGCGGGGACCCCGCCCTGACCTATGCCGCCACGGCGCCCCTGCCGCCCTTCCTCAGCGAGGTGATGTTCGCAGGCTTCCTCCGGGGCGAGGGCATCGAGATGGTGCCCTGCGTGACCAACGACCTGGAAGTGCCCGCCGACAGTGAGATCGTCATCGAGGGCTATGTGAACCCCGGGGAGCTTCGTCGTGAGGGCCCCTTCGGCGACCACACGGGCTACTACTCCCTGGCCGACGACTACCCCGTGCTGCACGTGGAGGCCATCACCATGCGGCGGAATCCCGTGTTCCCCGCCACCATCGTGGGCCGTCCGCCCCAGGAGGACGCCTACCTGGGGCTGGCCACGGAGCGCATCTTCCTGCCCCTGCTGCGCCTGGTGCTGCCCGAGATCCGCGACATGCACCTGCCCGCCGCCGGGGCCTTCCACAACCTCGTCATCCTCTCCATGCGCAAGGAATACCCGGGCCATCCGCAGAAGGTCATGAACGCCATCTGGGGCACGGGCCAGATCATGTTCACCAAGGGCGTCGTGGTGGTGGACGAGGACATCGACCCCCACGACCTGCAGGAGGTGCTCTTCCGCCTCACCAGCAACGTGGATCCGAAGCGGGACCTGCTCTTCACCGAAGGGCCCCTGGATGTGCTGGACCACAGCTCGGACCGCTTCGCCTTCGGCTCCAAGGTGGGCATCGATGCCACCCGGAAGAGCCGGCCCTTCGATGGCTTCCCGCGCGAGTGGCCACGCGACCTCGTCTTCCCCGACGAGATCCTCGACCGCGTCACCCGGCGCTGGAAGGACTACGGCCTCTGATGGGAGAAAAAGCGAGGCCCGGCTGGGCCGGGCCTCGCGTGGGGGTCCGGGGGGGTGCGCGCAGCGTGGAACCCCCGGAGAAGATCAGAACCGGATGGTCACGCCCGCCTGGAGGGCATCGGCGTTGAAGTTCGAGTCGATCTTGCTGTAGGTGTAGCGCAGCTCGGTGCCCACGGTGGCGTTCCACTGGTACCCGCCGCCGACGGCGATGCCCAGCTTGGTGGTGTCCGTGCTGATCTTCCCGTAGCCCGGGGCCTCCGAGGAGAAGGACCAGCGCACGGCGGAGAGGCCGCCCGTGAGGTAGAAGCCCTCGGGCTTGCCGGCGATGAAGAACAGGTAGTCGGCGCCCAGGCCGAAGTTCGTGGCGTTGTTCTTGATGCCCGACAGGGTGGCCTCGGGGAAGTAGTTGAAGTCCAGGCGGGGGCGGATCATGTTGCCGGCGCCCAGGTCGAAGGTGCCGTGCACGCCCACGCCGAGGCCGGGCTTGCTGTCGACGAAATCCTTCAGGTCGCCCAGGGGGGCGTTCACCATGCCCTGCACGCCGAAACGGGGCTCCTCGGCCTTCAGGGGGGCCGCCAGGGCGGCGGCGGCCAGGGTGGCCAGGGCGAAGCGGGAAAGGCTCTGCATGCATCCTCCGATTGGCGCCGATCCGCGGCGCGCGGATCCCTCGCGCCGGGACCGATTCTGCCGCACGGGGCGGATCGGGTGTCGCGGAAATGTCATGGAAACGGATTTCCCTTGGTTTCCATCTGGCTGTCTAACCGAGGGTTAAGTTGTGCGTTGCAACACGGCATCCGATCCGTACAGACCAAGGGCGCCCGTCGGGCGCCCTTGGTCTGAAGCGGGAAGGCCTACTCGGCGTTCTCGCGGCGCTCCTTGAGGCGGCCGGCCTTGCCGAGCTTCTCGCGGAGGAAGTAGAGCTTGGCACGGCGGACCTGGCCGTGACGCACCACTTCCAGCTTGTCGATGGTGGGGCTGTGCAGGGGGAAGATGCGCTCCACGCCCACGCCGCTCGCGATCTTGCGGACGGTGAAGGAGGTGCGCATGCCGCCACCCTTGATGCCGATGACGATGCCCTGGAAGAGCTGGATGCGCTCCTTCTCCCCTTCCTTCACCTTGACGTGGACCTTGACGGTGTCGCCGGGGGTGATGCGCGGGAGGTCCGAGCGCTGCAGGCTGGCTTCCAGACGGTCGATGATGTGGCTCATGTGGGCTCCTGGGCCAGCGGTCCCAAGCCTTCACTCAGGCGGACATGGCTCGATGGTCCCCGGAACGGGGAGTCCCCCAGTCTACCGGAAGGCCCGGAAAAGGGAAGGGATCAGTCCCGGGGGCCGGGTCCCGGCCGCCACCCCTTCCATCCCCTGGGCTTGGGGCGGTCCCAGTCGCCGGGATGCTCCACCTGCCAGGCGACCCACTGGGCGGGCCGGTCCAGGGCGGGGAGGCGGTCCCGGAGGTAGGCCGCCCAGAGGTCGGGGCGCAGGCGCTTCGTGCGGGCCATGGCCTCCCGCAGGCGCCAGAGGCGGATGGCTCCATGGTCGCCGCCCTGCAGCACGGCCGGCACCTCCAGCCCCTCGAAGGTCGCAGGCCGAGTGAAGTGGGGGTGGTCTAGGAGGCCCGTGGCGAAGCTGTCCTCCTCCGCGCTGGACTCGTTACCCAGCACCCCGGGCAGCCAGCGGCAGACGGCATCGATGAGGACGAGGGCCGGCAGTTCGCCGCCGCTCAGGACCGCCTCGCCCACGCTCAGCTCCTCGTCCACGTACCGGTCCACGGCGCGCTGGTCCAGGCCCTCGTAGCGGGTGCAGACGAGGATGAGCTGGTCCAGCCGGGCGAGGTCCAGCACCTTGGCGTGGGTGAGGGGCGGGGCGGCGGGGCTGAAGTGAAGGACGCGCCCGGTCCCCGCGCGGGGCACGGCGGCCAGCGTGTCCCGCAGCACCTCGGGGCGGAGCACCATGCCGGGTCCTCCGCCGAAGGGGCTGTCGTCCACGTGGCCGAAGGTGTTGCCTGCGAAGGGGCGGTAGCTGTGGGTGTGCAGTCCGTGGCCCAGCTCCCGGAAGGCGCGGCCCGTGATCCCGAGGCGGGCGGCCTCGAAGAACTCCGGGAAGAGGGTCAGCGCATCGAATCGCATCACTGCATGATCGCGTGGAAGACCCTCAGCGTGCCCCGGGCGATGAGGCCGAAGCTGGAGGCGAAGTAGAGGGTGTTGGCCAGGGCGGCAGCGGCGGCCACCCAGGCCCAGAGGGGGCGCTCCTCCAGGAGGGCGGCGCCCAGGAGGCAGAGGATGGCGGCGGGGAGCACGTTGCCGAAGGGCAGGGGGACCGGGATGGCCAGCAGGAAGCCTGTCCAGGCGGTCACGAGGCCCACCGCCCGGTGGTTCAGGGGACGTTGCACGGCACCGGGCCACCGGAGCCGGTCCAGATGCGTTTCGAAGCGGGCCAGGGCGTTCTTGATGTGGCCCTTGTGGATGGGCTGGGTCTGCACCCGGCGGGGCATCCAGGGATGGGGCACTCCCCAGGCCAGCTGGAGGCCGAGGGCGACGATACCGATCCCGCCCACGGGGGCCATGCCCAGGTTCAGGCCCGGGATCAGGCTGGGCAGGGACAGGAGGAGGACCAGCAGGCCGTAGGTCTGCTCCCCCGCCACGTCCAGCAGCTCGCCCAGGGTGACGGCACCTTCCTCGTCCAGCAGGGCGTGGAGGGTCTCGAAGAAGGGCTTGGGTCGGGGTGCCACGGAACCAGGATGACGGAAATCGGTCGTCAGTCCTCAGTCCTCAATCCCGGATCCGGACTTAGGGCGGAGATTGCGCACCAGCTGGCCGCAGGCACCCGCCACATCCTGGCCCCGGCTTCGGCGCACGCTCACCGTGAGACCGGCGTCCACCAGCAGCCGGCAGAGGGCGCCCACGCGGGCCTCTTCCGGGGGCTCGAAACCGGCGCCCTCGTGGGGGTTGAAGGGGATGAGGTTGACCTTGCTGGGGAAGCGTCGGGCGAAGGCCGCCAGACGGCGGCCGTCCTCGAGGCTGTCGGTGACGCCCTTGAGCAGGACGTACTCCAGGGTGATCCGCTCGCCCGACTGCAGGGGGAAGCGGCCCAGGGCCTGGGCGAGGGCCTCCAGGTTCCAGACGCGGTTCACGGGCATGATGCGGGAGCGGTGCTCATCCGTGGTGGCGTTGAGGCTGAGGGCCAGCCGGGGGCGCTTCGTGAAGGCGCCCAGCCGCTCGATGCCGCTCACCAGGCCCGAGGTGGACACGGTGATCCGGCGGGGCGGGATGGCCAGGCCCTTCGGATCGGTGAGGAGGGCGAAGGCGGCCATGAGGTGGTCCAGGTTGTGGAGGGGCTCGCCCATGCCCATGAAGACCAGGTTTACGGGCACGCCTTCGGGATGCCCGTGGTGGTTCAGCATGGCCACCACCTGCCCGGCGATCTCGGCGGTCGTGAGGTTGCGAAGGATGCCCATCTGGCCCGTGGCGCAGAAAGTGCAGCCCATGGCGCAGCCCACCTGGCTGGAGAGGCAGAGCGTCACCCGGCCCTCGTAGGGCATGAAGACGCCCTCCACCTGCCGGCCGTCCACCAGTTGGAACCCGTGCTTCGTGGCGCCGTCCTCCGAGGCCCGGCTCTGCACGATCGCCGGCCAGGCGAGATCGGCGGATGCCTCCAGGCGCGTCCGCAGGGCCTTCGAGAGCATCGTGAACTGGGCCCAGTCCGTCCACCGGTGACGGTAGAGGCCCTCGAAGAGCTGGGCGGCCCGCCACGGGGGCTCGCCGAGCTCGCCCAGCAGGCGCTGGAGTCCGGCCAGGTCCAGGCCCGCGGCGTTGATCCGGGCCAGGGGCACCGCTTCCGGGGCGGGCCGGTCCCAGGCCTGGACCACGCCTAGTCCATCCGGATCTTGAAGGACTTCATCAGGCGCTTGTCCTCTTCCGAGAAGGGCAGGGGCGGCTCCGGCCCCTCGGTGCCGTCCTCGCGGGGTTCCATCTGGAGGCGGATGGGGGCGGCCTCCAGGATGAGGACGAGGCCGTACCCCTCGGCCTGGATCTGGAAGGCCAGGCTTCGGCAATGGTCGTCCTCTGCCAGTGCCTTCACGAGGGAATCCCCCAGCTCGCTCACCAGGTGATGCAGGCGCTCGGGCAGTTCCATGGGGGCCTCCGGGCACCCATGGTAGCAGCGGCCTGGGGGCCTTCCCTCACCGGTCCCAGGCTGTCCGGAATCCGGTGGCGGCGGCGGCGGGGTCCCCCACCCAGAAAGGGCGGAGGGCGGCCAGGCCATCCAGCCGGGGATGTCGCAGGGCCCCGGCCTCGGCAGGCGTCACGCCGCCCAGGGCGAGGATCCGCGGGCTTCCGGACGGCAGCGCGTCCAGGAACCGGTGGAAGCGGGGAAGGCCCCAGGGCTCCCCCTTGCCGGGGCTGGGCAGGATGGGGGACACCAGCAGCTGGGTGCAGTTCCGACGGGCCTCCCACTGGCCCTCGGCATGCAGGGGGCGGGAAAGGGGCAGCAGGCTGGGGTCGACGGGGGGGTGGTCTTCCGGCGCATGCAGGCCGCAGCCCGAGGCCAGGGCCACGTCCAGCCGGCCCCCCACCCAGATCTCCACCCCGGGCGCGGTGTCGCGGCACCAGCGGGCGGCGGCGAGCAGGGCCCGGGCCTCCATTCCCTTCTCGCGGATGAGGAGGGCATCGATGCCCGAGCGGAGGACGGGACGCCAGCGGTCCGGATCGAAGCCCTGGCCCGGCGTGACGGCCAGCAGGATCATGCGAAGAGGCCTTCCAGGAGGGCGGGGTCGACCTTCGGCAGGGCCAGGACCGCCGCGTTCTCCGCCACGTGCTCCGGCCGGCCCATGCCGCAGAGGGCCGTGGTCACGCCGGGGCAGGACCGGGCGAACTGGAGCGCCGCCTGGGCGGGGGTGCGGGCGCCGAAGGCCGCCACGAGGTCCGCTGGCAGCTGGGCCAGGATGCGGGCCTGCATGATCGAGGCCGAGGTCTGCACGGAGAAGCCCAGGGCCTGGGCGGCGCGGAGGGGCGTCAGGGCTTCGCCGCCGAGCGATTGGGTGGGGGCCAGGTAGGCTTCGGGCAGGGCCAGGTTCAGGGGCAGCTGGATCCAGCGGAAATGGTGGTCCCTCCCGCCCGCGGCCTCGGCGGCGGCCCACAGCCGCTCCAGGCTCAGGTGGTCCGGGCGGCCCGCCGGCACGCGGAACCCGTTCCAGGTAGCCGTGCCGTAGGCGCGGATCCTCCCATCCCGCACGAAGCCCTCGCAGGCCTCGAAGGCCGCCTGGATCACACCGTAGAAGCGATCCGGCCCCAGGTGGGGCAGCTGCTGCTCGGGGTTGTGCAGGTGGAGGACGTCGAGGGTGTCCACGCCGAGGGCCGCGCGGCTCACCTCCAGCTGATGGGCCAGGTATCGGGGAGTCAGGGCGTGGCAGCCGTCCACCACGTCGTCAGGCGACAGGATCCCGGGCCCCGCCAGCACCCGTTGGAACCAGTCCCGGGGGCTCTCCGGCGTGGCGCCGTCGCCCATGGGCAGGTAGCCGGCCTTGGTGGACACGAAGAAGGAATCCCGGGGCTGGCCCCGGAAGGCCTCGCCCAGGGCCCGTTCCGATCGGCCCATCCGGTAGTTGGCGGCGGTGTCGAAGGCGGTGCCCCCGGCCGCGAAAAAGGCCCGGGCCGCCGCGACATAACCGGCATCGGCCTCGGCGGTGGGCTCGCCGAGGTAGGTGCCGAGGCCGAGGGTGCTGGGCGCCATGGGGCCTCTCCGGGCTAGCTGTCGAGGGACTCCTTCACGCCGGCGCTGCCCATGGCCACGAGGCGGTCGGCGGCGCGGGTGGCCCACTCGGACTTGGGATAGCTCTCCACCAGTTTCTGGTAGTAGTCCTTGGCCTGGGCGCGGAACCCGTCGACCCGCTCCTTCAGGAAGTCCTGGAATGCCTTGGCGTATTCCTTCCCCTGCTCCGGCGTGAGGTCGAGGAAGGATTCCTTCTGCAGCTTGGCGAGGTAGTCCTTGTTGAACTGGGTGACCTCTTCGGTTGTGAGGGTCCGCTGGCGCAGGGCCTCGCCCAGGTAGTAGTAGACCCGCTCCCGGTCCACGTAGTCGGGGTAGGCCACCAGCAGATCCTTCAGCCGGCGCTCGGCGGCGGGGTAGTCGAAGATGTTCACGTAGAAGATGCCCACCTGCAGCTCATGCTCGGCGATGCGGCGCCAGCACTGGACGATCTTGGCCTTGGCCTCCGTGGCGTAGGGGCTGCCGGGGGACTCCGCCAGCAGCTGCTGGAAGGAGGCCAGGGCCTTCCGCGTCTCGGCCTGGTCGCGCTCGGCGCTCTCGATGGCGGAGAAGTGGCAGAGGGCCTTGTGATACAGGGCGTAGTCCCGCATGTCGCTGCGGGGGAAGTAGTTCAGGAAGCTCTGGTACTCGACCTCGGCCTCGGGGTAGCTGGGGCTGCCCTGGAAGAAGTAGCTGTCACCCAGCATGATCTTGGCCTTCGGGAACTCGGCGGAACCCGGCAGGTTCTCCTCCAGGACGCGCAGGCTCCGCCGGGCCTCGTCGTACTTCCCCTGCTTCATGAGCCGGTCCGAGGTGGCGAGGAGTTCCGCGGCGGTGACCCCCTTCTCGGCAGTCTTGGGCTTGCGGCAGCCCATCCCCAGGCCCGCCAGGGCGGCGGCGAGGGCCAGGAGGGCGACGGTGCGCTTCATGCGGACTCCGGAGACAGCGGGTTCAGGATATCGGGGGAAGGCGGGGCGGCGACGCCGGCCCTTTGAGGCATGGCGGGACGGGCCGAAGGGTTCCAGCCCTCCCGCAAGCGTTCCAGCCAGGGTTCGGCGAGGGCCTGGGCCCGGGCCCGGTGCCGGTCGTGAAAAACCTCGTGGAGGAAGCCCGGCAGGCGGTGGCGCTCCAGCAGCTCCGGCCGCACGGCGGACCACAGGGCCTCGGATCCGTCCGGGTCCACCACCGTGTCCGAGCCGGATTCCAGCAGCAGGATGGGGCGGTCCAGCTCCTGGCCCAGGGGCAGGATCTCGGCCCGGCCCTCCTCCAGGGCGGCTCCGAAGGCCGCCGTGGCCAGGCGGTGGCAGAGGGGATCCGCCTCGTAGCGCTGCACCAGCACGGGATCGGAACACACCTGGCCCTTGTCGCCGTGGAGCTGGATGGGCCGGTGGGGGGCGAGCAGGCGCAGGATCCGGGAGAGGATCACCAGGGTGCGGGTGTTGGCGCGCACGGCCACGCTGGGGCTGGAAAGGATGAGGCCGTCCAGGGTGTCGGCATGCCAGAGCAGGGTGAGGAGGGCCACCAGGCCGCCGAAGCTGTGGCCCAGCACCACCTGGGGGCAGACCGGCAGGGGGGGCATGGGCACCCCGTCCACGACCCGGGGCCTGGCCCCGGTGCGGTCGGCGTCGTAGCGCCGCTCCTGGCGGAGGAAGAGGGCGAAGTCGTCCACGAAGGCCCGAATGCCCACCGCGTCGCCCCGGATGCCGCCGGAGCGGCCGAAGCCCCGGTGATCCATGCTCGACACCGCCCAGCCCAGGTGGTGCAGCCAGTGGGCCGTGTGGCGGTAGCGCTCCCCGTGCTCGCCATAGCCGTGCGAGATGACCACCCGGCCCTTCGGTTCCGGGTGCTCCCAGCGGGCCCAGGCCAGGGGGGTGCCGCCATGGCCGGTCAGGACCCCACGGGCGGTGGGCTCCAGGTCGGCGGGCAGGACGGGGATCAGCTCTGGCATCCCATCAGAATACCGTGCAGGCGCGGCCTCCCGCCTTGGTTTAAAGTGGAGGGTTCCCCCCCGGCGGGGGACGGAGAGGCGGACGATGGACTTCGAGACCCTGGTGCGGGCCAAGAACGAGCTGGAGCCCCGGGTCCGCCAGCTGGTCGCCCACCTGGATCCCGAGCGGAAGGCCCTGGAGCTGGAACAGATCGAGGAGCGCACCACGGTGCCCGGGTTCTGGGACGATCCCGAGGCCGCCAAGCCCCTGCTCCAGAAGCGGGGGTCCCTGAGCGGAGACATCGCCCTGGCCAGGAAGCTCACCGGAGGCATCGAGGACCTGGACACAGCCCTGGAGCTGGCCCGGGAGGACGTGGACATGCTTGCGGAGGCCGAAACCGTCGAGACGGACCTCCGCAAGGCCGTGGAGGACGCCGAGCTTCGCATGATGCTCAGCGGCGAGCTGGACGGCAGCCACGCCATCGTGGCCATTGCCCCCGGCGCCGGCGGAACGGAGAGCCAGGACTGGGCGGCCATGCTGCTGCGGATGTACCTCCGCTTCTGCGAATCCAAGGGCTGGGCCACGGAGATGATCGACTACCAGGACGGGGAGGAGGCCGGCATCAAGGGCGCCACCTTCATCGTCGACGCCCCCTTCTCCTACGGCTATCTCCGGGCCGAGGCAGGGGTCCACCGCCTGGTTCGCATCAGCCCCTTCGATGCCGCCAAGCGTCGCCACACCAGCTTCGCCGCGGTGTACGTGAGCCCCGAGCTGGACGACACCATCAACGTCGAGATCCCCGAGAAGGACCTCAAGATCGACGTGTTCCGCGCCAGCGGCGCCGGCGGCCAGCACGTGAACCGGACGGAGTCCGCTGTGCGCTTCACCCACCTGCCCACGGGCATCGTGGTGAGCTGCCAGAACGAGCGCAGCCAGATCAAGAACCGCGCGACCGCCATGAAGGTGCTGCAGGCCCGGCTCTACGAGCTGGAGCAGCGGAAGTTCCAGGAGAAGGTGGCGGCCGCCAGCGGCGACAAGGCCGATGTGGCCTGGGGCAGCCAGATCCGCAGCTACGTCCTCCAGCCCTACCAGATGGTGAAGGACCACCGCACCGGAGAGGAGACCAGCCAGACCCAGAAGGTGCTGGACGGGGATCTCGACGGCTTCATCCGCGCCCAGCTGCTGGCCAAGAGCCTCAAGACCGAGGGCTGATCCCGGGTGCCGGGGGGCTCACTTCAGGATCCGGAACAGGTTGCTGAAGTCATCCCGCCACACCAGCGGCCGGGCCTGGAGGGGCCCGGCGTCCTCGCTCTCCGCGAAGGGAGAGGCGGCGAAGGCCGCCTCCGAGCGGGCGAGCACGATCCAGGTGGAGCCGTAGATGCCGTCCGCGTCGTCGCCATCGGTATCCACCAGGCGGGTCGCCAACCCATACCGCAGGGCGGCAGCCTGCACCACGGGCTTCAGGTCCAGGTAGCGGTTGGAGATGTGCACCGCGAGGTAGCCCCCGGGGGCCAAGTGGCGCAGGTAGAGGGCGAAGGCCTCCCGCGTGAGCAGGTGCACGGGGATGGCGTCGCTGGAGAAGGCGTCGATGGCCAGCAGGTCGTAGGCCTCGGGGGGCTCCCGGTCGAGGCTCAGGCGCGCGTCGCCCAGGACCACCTCCACCCGGCCCGGGCAGTCCCGGAGGAAGGTGAAATCCCGGCGGGCGAAGGTCTCGACCAGGGGGTTGATCTCGTAGAACCGCACCAGATCGCCGGGTCGCCCGTAGACAGCGAGGCTTCCCGCGCCGAGCCCCACCACGCCGAGCCGCCTCGGCCGCTGGGGGAGGCTGGCGAGGGCGAGCCCCACGCCGGAGTCGGGGCTGTAGTAGGTGAGGGGGAGTCGCGCCCGGGCCGGATCCAGGAACTGGCCGCCATGGAGGATGGTGCCGTGGGCCAGGGACCGCCAGGTGTGGGCCGGGTCGTCGAACACCCGCAGGGCCCCGTAGAAGTTGCGGCCCCGGTCCACGGCCTCGCGCTGCTCGGCGAAGTCGGTGACGATCGCATGGCCCAGGAGGCCCCCCGTGAGGAGGCCGAATCCGAACACCGCGGTCCGCCAGGGCCAGGGCTTCATCCCCCGGCGGTCCCGGATGACGGAGACCAGGGCCAGGAGGGCGAAGGCCGCCAGCGCGAGGGGGAGCTCGAGGTAGCTCCGGAAGAGGTGCGGGGCCGCGACGGCCACGAAGAGGCCACCCAGCGCGCCGCCGAGACTCAGGCGGAGGTAGAAGCCCGTGAGGTGGCGCGGGTGGGGCTTCAGGCGCGCCAGCTCGCCGTGGGCCGTCATGCAGGCGACGAAGAGGCCCGCGTTGAAGGCCAGCACCTGCCAGCGCACCGCCCCCCGGCGGAAATCCGGAAGCAGCAGGAGGGCCATGCCCGCCAGGCAGAGGGGCAGCAGGGAGAGGAACAGCCCTCGGCGGTACCAGCGGTCGCTGTCGAAGCAGAGGATGAAGCTCAGCAGGTAGAGGGCCAGGGGCACCACCCAGAGGAACGGGATGGGGGCCACGTTGGTGCTGAGATGGCTGGTGACGGCCATGAGCAGCACGGAGGGGAGGGCCGCGAGGAGGATCCAGGACAGCTGCCGTCCCGCCGCGGGGGCCGGGGGCGGGACATCGAGGTGTTCCTGGACCATGGTCCGGGCGTTCCTCCGCGCCAGCACGAACACCAGGGCGGCGAAGGCCAGGAAGCCGAGGGACCAGGTCCAGGCCTGGACCCGGAGGGGGAGGAAGGGCTCCACGGCCACGGGATAGGAGAGCAGCGCCAGCATGGAGGCCAGGTTGGACAGGGCGAAGAGGCGGTAGGGCACCTGGCCCTGGCGCGCCACCCAGGCCTGCACCAGGGGCCCCGTGGTGGAGAGCAGGAAATAGGGCAGGCCCACCGTCGCCGCCAGCAGGCCCAGCAGGTGGCCGAGGGGCTGCTCTGAACCCGTGGGCCGGAAGCCCGGGTGCAGGCGCAGGGGAAGGCTGGCGGCGGCGAGCAGGAGGAGCGTCCCGTGCACGAGCACCTGCCGCCGGTGCGACAGGTGCCGGACGAGGGTGTGCGCGTAGAGGTAGCCGCCCAGCAGCAGGAGCTGGAAGAAGAGCAGGCAGATGGTCCACACCCCCGCGCTGCCGCCGAACCAGGGCAGCACCAGCTTCCCCACCAGCGGCTGCACCTCGAAGAGCAGGAAGGCGCTGAGGAAGATGGTCAGCGCGGGGAGACGCAGCGAGGCCTCGGGGGAAGCCTCGGGCCGGGAATCCATGGCAGCTCCGGGGTGTCGGCCCCTACTGTCGCATGGATGACCGGATGGCTACTCGCCCCTGGCGATCTGGTTCTGCTCGTCCGGGGGCCCCGCTCCGCGGGCAGCCAGGGCCAAGTGCGAGGCGAAGGCTCGCCCAGCGGCGGAAGGACGGGGCTACGGCTCCTTGGCGACCTGCTCCTGCTCGTCCTTGGGAAGGCGGAAGACCCAGCGGCCCGTCACGCGGTCCCAGAGGTCGAAGCAGCAGAGCCAGTTGAGGAGGCCGGCGACCATCACGTAGCTGGCGCCGTATTCCTGGGTGAGGGTACGGACGGGTTCCGTTCCGGCGCCCCCGAAGGCCCAGGCGAAGGCGGCGTACACTGGGCCGATGCCGGTCGTGGCCAACGCCCCGAGGGTGGGCAGCCAGGCGCCGGGCGTGGGAACGTAGACGCCCCCCTTGATGCCATGCACAGCCCCGAACTGGAGCTGTAGCGCGCCCAGGAGGCAGAACAGCACCCATACGCCGAAGAAGACCTTGGCCCGGCCCTTCTGGCCGATCATCCAGTAGCCGGCCCCGGGTACCAGCCACTGCAGGAGCAGGGGCTTCCAGGCGGCCTTGAGGGCCCTCTGCCTGCGGAGGGGCATGGGGAGCTGCGGAAGGGGCTTCTCGTCGGCCATGCGCCTAGATTACCCGAGAACCGGGCCCGACCCGCCGCCCTCGCCTTTCCCGGGCCGTCCACCCTACGATGGTGCCTACCATGCCCAGGATGCGCCCCGTGCTTCAGCTCAGGACCCGGATCACGATCCTGGTCTCGCTGATCCTGGGCCTGGCCCTGCTCGTCACCGGCGTCATGGTGGACTGGCGCATGGCCCGCCAGACCCGCGACGCCCTGGGCGAGAAGGTGGTCCTGCTCTCCCGGATCACGGCCGAGGCCGAGGTGGTGCGCGAGGGGCTTGCGGGGAGGCGCTCCCCGGCGGAGGTCCAGTCCTATGCGGAGCAGGTCCGGTCGGAATCCGGCGTGGACTACGTGGTGGTGGTGGACATGCGGGGGCGGCGCCTCTCGCACCCCAACCCCACCCTGCTGGGCGAGCGGTTCGCAGGGGGCGACGATGCCGACGTGTACCGCGGCCGGTCCTACCTGTCGGCGGCGAAGGGCACCCTCGGCCTGTCCATCCGGGCCTTCACCCCTGTCCGGGACAGTGACCGGCAGGTGGGGGCGGTCGCCGTGGGCATCCTGCAGTCGGGCGTGGACCGCACCCTCGTCAGCGTGCGGAAGCGCATCGTCCTGGGCGGCCTCATCGGTTTCGCCGCCGGCATCCTGGGGGCCATGTACCTGGGCGGGCGGGTGAAGAAGATTCTCCTGGGCATGGAGCCCCAGGAGATCGCCACCCTGCTCCAGCAGCGCAACGCCATGCTGGATTCGGTGCGGGAGGGCATCCTCGGGGTGGACCGGGAGCTCCGGGTCACCATCGTCAACGAGGAGGCCCAGCGGCTGTTCGCCCGGGCGGGAAGCCACGGCGAGCTGGTGGGCCGCCCGGTGGAGGAGGTGCTGCCCAGCTCCCGCCTCCGGACCATCGTGGAGACGGGCCAGGCGGAGTACGACCAGGAGGGCGACATCCTGGGCCTGCCCATCCTGACGAACCGCGTCCCCGTGCTGGTCGAAGGCCGCATCGCCGGGGCCCTGGCCACCTTCCGGGACAAGACGGAGATGAACCGCCTGGCGGAGCAGCTCACGGGGGTCCGGCTCTATGCCGACGCTCTCCGGGCCCAGACCCACGAGTTCATGAACAAGCTCCACGTGATCCTCGGGCTCGTGCGGTTGGAGGAGTACGAGCGGCTCAAGACCTTCATCGCCGGGGTGGTCGGGCGGCTGGACGACGAGGTGGGCTTCGTGGTGCAGCGGATCAAGGATCCGGTTGTCGCCGGCTTCCTGCTGGCCCGCTTCGCCTCGGCCCGGGAACAGGACATCCTCATGCAGCTGGACCCGGAGGCCTCGCTGCCCCCGCTGCCCGACGACGCGGCCGCCCACGATCTGGTCACGGTCCTGGGGAACCTCCTGGAGAATGCCGTCGAGGCGATCGGCTCCGGTCCCCGGCGGGAGATCCGGGTAGCGCTGCGGCCCGAGGGCCCCCGGCTGCACGTGGCCGTGGAGGACAGCGGCCAGGGTCTGCCCGGGGAGCTCCTTGCCGGCACCTACGCGCGGGGCTTCTCCACCAAGGGCGAGAACCGGGGCCTGGGCCTCTGGCAGGCCGCCCGGACCGTCGAGGCGCGGGGCGGCCGTCTCGAGGGCCGGAACCGGGAGGCGGGGGGCGCCGCCTTCTCCGCCTCGCTCACCCTGCTTCCCGGGGAGGCGCCATGATCCGCGTGCTGCTGGTGGAAGACGATCCCATGGTGGCGGAGCTCAACCGCATCTACCTGAGCCGGGTGGCCGGGTTCGAGCTGGTGGCCTCCGTGCGCGGCGCCTCCGAGGCCATGACCCTGCTCCAGGAACGCCCGGTGGAGCTGCTGCTGCTGGACATCTTCATGCCCGGCCAGAGCGGGATCGAACTCATGGCCGAGATCCGCCGGCAGGCCCTGGAGGTGGACGTGATCTTCGTGACCGCGGCCCGGGACACGGCCACCATCGACCGGGCCCTGAAGCTGGGGGCGATGGACTACCTCATCAAGCCCTTCGAGTTCGAGCGTCTCAAGCAGGCGCTGGAGCACTACCGCGAGACCCGGCACATGATCCGGCGCGGGGAGGCCCTGGACCAGGCCGAGCTCGACCGGCGCCTGGTCCGCCGTCCCGCGGAGGACCGGAAGGCGGAGGTCCTGCCCAAGGGGCTGGACCGGAACACCCTGGACAAGGTGCTGCAGGCCATCACCGCCTGGCCGGAGGCGACCCCCTGGTTCACCAGCGAGGCCATCGGCCAGCAGGTGGGCCTGTCGCGGGTCTCCGTCCGGAAGTACTGCGAGTTCCTCTGCGAGCTCAAGGTGCTCCGCATGGAGCCCGGGTACGGCACGGGCGGGCGGCCCGTCCATCGCTTCCTGCTCCAGAAGGGCTACCTGCGCGAGGTCCAGCGGTACCTCTGAACCTCCCGGCGGACTGCCGGCTTCCGCTTTCAAAAGTTTCAATTCCCGGAATCAACTTCCAGAACGGCCCGCGTCCAGCGGGGCGGCCGAGAATCTGGAAAACCACCTGCTGGTCGTGTGGTTGCCCGCCCGGCACGTCCCGCGACCCGGTCCTCTTTCCCACCGCCTCCGCATCCGGCCCCCACCAGGGCCGCCCCGTTCCCGTGCCCGCATTCCCGAAAGGAACCCCGCATGTTGAAGCGTGCCGCCTCCAAGCTCTACAACTGGGTCGCGTTCATGATCCTCCTCGGCGCCGTGCTGGGGCACTTCTATCCCGGCATCGCCGTGAAGATGCAGCCCCTCGCCGACGGCTTCATCAGCCTGATCAAGATGCTCATCCCGCCGGTGATTCTCTGCAGCGTGGTGCTGGGTATCGCCGGCTCCGGCAGCATCAAGAAGGCCGGCCGGGTGGGTGGGAAGGCCATCCTGTACTTCGAGATCGTGAGCACCCTGGCCCTGGTGATCGGCCTCGTGATGGCCAATGTCTTCGGACCTGGACGGAGCTTCCACGCCGATCCCGCCAAGCTCGACCCCAAGCTCGTGGCGGGCTACGTCACCCAGGCCCAGCACCTGACCATCACGGACCACCTGCTGAAGATGATCCCCAAGACCCTGTTCAGCGCCTTCACGGATGGCGACATCCTGCAGGTGCTGCTGATCTCCGTGCTGTTGGGGTTCTCGGTCGCCGCCCTGAGCGACAAGTACAAGGCGCCCCTCATCGGCTTCCTGGAGGGCCTCAGCAAGATGTTCTTCGGCGTCATGAAGCAGATCCTCTACCTCGCCCCCCTGGGCGCCGGCGCCGCCATTGCCTACACCATCGGGAAGTTCGGCCTGAAGTCCCTGCTGCCCATGGCGCAGCTGATCCTCCTCTTCTACGCCACCTGCGCCGTCTTCATCTTCGTGGTGCTGGGGCTCATCGCCCGGCTGGCGGGGTTCAACATCTTCAAGGTGGTGGGCTACATCAAGGACGAACTCCTGCTCGTCATGGCCACCAGCTCCTCCGAGTCCGCGCTGATCCCCCTCATGGAGAAGATGGAGAAGCTGGGCCTCTCCAAGTCCGTCGTCGGCCTCGTGATCCCCACCGGCTATTCCTTCAATCTCGATGGCACCAACATCTACATGACCCTGGCCTCGCTCTTCATCGCCCAGGCCATGGGCATCGAGCTCACCCTGGGCCAGCAGCTGGGGATCCTGGTGGTGGCGATGATCACCAGCAAGGGCGCGGCCGGCGTCACCGGGTCCGGCTTCATCACCCTGGCGGCCACCCTGGCGGTGGTGCCGGGCATCCCCGTGGCCGGCATGGCGCTGATCCTGGGCATCGACAAGTTCATGTCCGAGGCCCGCGCCATCACCAACCACATCGGCAACTGCATCGCCGCCGTGGTGATGGCCAGCTGGGAGAAGGAGCTGGACTGGGAGACCTTCCACGCCACCCTGGGCGGGCGCTCCGAGACCGCGCCCCTGGCCGAGCTGCCGGCCCTGGCGAGCGAGGCGGAGTAGCCTCCGCGCCGGATCTCTGCCCCCGGGTATGATCCCCGGGGGAGGTTCCCCATGGGCGCCTACGACTGGGAAGAGGAACGGGGCACCTTCGCGCGCGCCGCGAGCGCCCTCGGAGAGGAGCGGGCGCTGGACCTGCTGGACCAGGCCGCGGAGGCGGCCAGGTCCGGCGACCTGCGGAAGGCGGCCGGGATCCTCGAGGAGATCCGGGCCGCCGTGGTCACTTCGCGGCTTTTCCACCAGTGGGACAACGGCATCTGGTGCTTCACCAGCCTGATCCGCTTCATCCGCCAGATGTCGCCGGAGACCGCGGTGCCGAAGGAGTACCAGCGCCTCCTCGACGCCATCCCCAGCGCCCGTTTCGACGAGGACATGACCTCCCCCCAGAAGGCCTTCTGGTACGGATCGCCCCGGGAGGCTGTCGGCGGCACCCTCCACCTCGTGGACCACGAGCGGAAGGCGGACCCGCCGGGCCGGCGGGGATGGGGCTGCGCCCTCCTCCTCGCCCTGGCGGCCCTCGCCGTCACCTGGTTCCTCTGGAAATGAGACCGGCCCGGCGGTCGCCGCAAGGGAGGCTTTCGTGCGAAAAAAGGGGGGCCGAGTGGCCCCCTTTTGAAAAACCGCCAGCGCCAGGACTAGCCCCGAACGTCCTGCGGAGGTTGGGGATAAGGCGCTGTAACGCCCGAGCAAGCTCGGTCCAACAGCGCCTAATCGGTGGCGAAGGGGAGCAGGGCGATGTTGCGGGCGCGCTTGATGGCTTCCACGAGCATGCGCTGGTGGTTGGCGCACACGCCGCTGGTGCGGCGGGGCAGCACCTTGCCGCGCTCGGGGGTGAAGGCCTGGAGGGTCTTCACGTCCTTGTAGTCGATCATGAGGGACTTCTCGACGCAGAACTTGCAGAACTTCGCGCGTCGTCCCCCAAAAGCCTTCTTCTTCTTGGGCTTGCCCTTCTTGGCGTCAGCTCGGCGCTTCATCCGACCACCTCCTCAGGTGCGCGATCCTTGATGCCGGCCTGGGCCTTGCGCTTGCTCTCGCGCTCGATGCGCTGTTTGGCGCGGCCCGCGGCCTTGTCGGCCTCGTCCATGCGGACGCTCAGGAACTTGATGACCGCATCGTGGTTGCGGAAGCGGCGCTCCAGCTCGGCGATGAGGTCGGGGCCCGCGTTCATCTCGAACAGCGTGTAGTAGCCCTCGCTGAACTTCTGGACTTCGTAGGCCAGCTTCTTGCGGCCCCACTTGTCGGTCTTGAGCAGCTCGCCACCCTGCTCGGCGATGATCCCCTCGAACTGCTTGACGAGCTCATCGCTCTGCTCGTCCGTCAGCGTGGGGGAGGCGATGAAGATGGTCTCGTAGCGACGCATCTGTCCTCCTTGTGGATGTGAAGCCCCCCTCTGGGTTCCGGGGAGCAAGGAAGACGCCCCCCAGCGGGGGACGCGAACAGGTAGTTTCCCGCGGAAAGGCCCGAAGATCAACGGGAAGTCTGGGATCCGCCGGTCCCGTCCTACGCGGGCTCCCAGAAGGCCGCCCCGTTCACCCGGTTGGCCAGGGCCCCCAGGTCCTCGGCGGCGGCCAGGAGTTCCATGCACCGGGCAAAGGGGGCATCCAGGGCGTCGATCCGGTCCCACTCGGGATCGGTCCAGTGGCCGAGGACGAAGTCCGCCAGGGGCCGCTCGAAGGGGCCGATGCCCAGGCGCAGCCGGGCCACCTCGCTGGTCCCGAGGTGCTCGAAGACGGATGCGAGGCCGTTGTGGCCCCCCGCCGAGCCGTCCAGGCGGAAGCGGCCCATGCCCAGGGGCAGGTCCTTGTCGTCGTAGAGCAGGATCATCCGGCGGGGGTAGATGCCTGCCGCCGCGGCCTGGGCGCAGGCCTGGCCGCTGTGGTTCATGTAGGTGGCAGGGACCAGGGCCTGCAGCCCCTCGGTGAGGGGATAGAGCGTCCCCGAGGGGAAGCACTTCGCGGGCGCGGGTGTCAGGCCCCGGTCCGCCATCCAGCGCTGGAGCATGAGCCGCCCAAGGTTGTGCCGGGTGTCCTGGTAGTCGGGGCCGGGGTTGCCCAAAGGCACAAGCGTCCACATGGATCCGCTCCAGCGCCCGGGCTCGGCCCGGGCCTCAACAAAGAACGCGGCCGGGGCCGCGTTCTTTGCATGGAAGGCTGTT
Source organism: Holophagaceae bacterium (assembly GCA_036391515.1). Lineage (GTDB taxonomy): Bacteria > Acidobacteriota > Holophagae > Holophagales > Holophagaceae > Geothrix. The sequence goes on along the minus strand of DASVZU010000302.1, from coordinate 8,728 downwards.
GGTTCAAGGCACTACTTCTTCTCTTCCTTCTTGCCCTTCTTGGCCACCTCGGGTTCGGCGGCGGTGCCGGCCTCGGCGGGGGCGACCTCCTCCTCGGGGGCCTTGCCGTGGATGGAGCAGACCACCTGGTGGGCGTCACCGACGAGGGCGACGTTGGGAATCAGGGCCAGCTGGTCGAAGCGGAGGCTGTCCCCGACCTTGAGGGCGGTCACATCCACGTCGATGTGGGCGGGGATGAGGCTGGGCAGGCATTCCACCTCGATCTCGCGGTGGGCGAAGTCGAGGACGCCGCCCTCGCTCTTCACGCCGATGGCCGTGCCGATCAGGCGCACGGGCACCTTGACGCGGACCTTGTGGCTCATGTCCACGCGCATGAAGTCCACGTGGCGGAGGCGACCGGTGATGGGATCGCGCTGGACGTCCTTGAGGATGACGTGGCGCTGGATGTCCGTGCCCTCGCGCTGGAGGAACATCACGGAGTTCATGCCGGCCTCGCTGGCGATCACCCGGGCGACGGCCTTGGGGCTGATGGCGATGGCCACGGGGGGCTCGTTCAGGCCGTAGACCACGGCCGGGATCATGCCCTGCTTCTTGAGATCGCGGATGGCGGCCTTGCCGAACTTCTCGCGCTTGGGGACGACCAGGACTTCCTGGGACATGGGTTCCTCCTACCTGGCAGCTGCCGCGCTCGGGCGGGCTGCCCTCTCGTTGGGGCGGGTCCGGGCGGACCGTTCGGGCCTCCCCCGATGGGGAGCCGAACCTCCGATCATGCCCGAAAAGCCCTTGTGTTCCAAGGCGGAAATCCTGGGGCCGGGACACGGCCCCGTCACGCGGGCGAGCTACCATGGCGCCAGAGGAACCCCGTGACGCAGCTCACCCCCCGCCCCGAAGACCTCCTGAACCGGGAGTTGAGCTGGCTGGATTTCAACGCCCGGGTCATGGAGGAGGCCGAGGACCCCTCGGTGCCCCTCCTGGAGCGGGTGAAGTTCCTGAGCATCGTCTCCAACAACTGGGACGAGTTCTTCATGGTGCGGGTGGCTGGCATCTGGCGCCAGATCGACGCCGGCATCACCCAGCCCGGCCCGGACGGCCTCACCCCCCGCCAGCTCCTGGAACGGGTGGCCTCCAAGATCCACGCCTACTCGGCCCGGCAGCACGAGCTCTTCCACGCCATTCTCGAGCCCCAGCTGGAGGCGGAGGGCATCGTCATCCTGGATCCGAAGGACCTGGATCCGGCCCAGGCGGCCTTCGTGCTGGACCACTTCGAACGGGCCCTGCTGCCGCTCATCACCCCCCTGGCCGTGGACACGGGCCATCCCTTCCCCCGCCTGGGCAACCGGGTGCTGGTCCTGGTGGCCGAGCTGGAACCGGAGGCCGGGCTGCTGGACGGAGACCTGCCGGCCTCGGAGCTTTCCTTCATCCACGTTCCCACCTCCCTGGCCACGCGGTTCCTCCGGGTGCCCTCCGCCCCGGGCCTCCACGCCTTCGTGATGCTGGAGGATGTGGTGCGCCACCACCTGGCCCGCCTCTTCCTGGGCTACGCGGTGCGGAGCTGCCACGCCATCCGCGTCACCCGCGACTCGGACCAGCCGGTGGAGGAGGACCCCTCCGAGGACCTGCTCAAGACCGTGGAGGAGAGCCTCCGCGACCGTCGCCGCGGCGCCGTGGTGCGGCTCCAGTACGAGAAGGGCCTCTCCGCCAAGGTGCTTGACCTTCTCATCGAGGAGATGGAGCTGAGCCCGGAGGACCTCTACCCCAGCTCCGGCCTCACGGCCTTCTCCGACCTCATGCAGCTCTACACCCAGGTGGACCTGCCCCACCTGAAGGACGCCCCCCTGCCGCCCCTTCCCGTGCCGCAGCTGGATCAGGCGGGCAACATCTTCGATGCCATCTCCCGCAACGACATCCTGCTGCACCACCCCTACCAGAGCTTCGACGACAGCGTGGCCCGCTTCGTGCGCGAGGCGGCGGACGACCCGAGGGTGCTGGCCATCAAGATGACCCTCTACCGGGTCACGCAGAACAGCCCCGTGGCCGCAGCCCTGGAGCGGGCGGCGGAGCGGGGCAAGCAGGTGGCCGCCATCGTGGAGTTGCGGGCCCGCTTCGACGAGGCGGCGAACATCGCCTGGGCCCGGCGCCTCGAGAAGGTGGGCGTCCACGTGGTGTACGGCCTGCCTAACCACAAGATCCACTGCAAGGCCTGCCTCGTGGTGCGCCAGGAGCGCGACGGCATCCGACGCTACTGCCACCTGGGCACGGGCAACTACAACGAGCGGACCAGCCGCATCTACTCGGACCTGGGGCTGCTCACGACCCGGCCTGAGCTGGGCGAGGATCTGTCCAACCTCTTCAACATGCTCACGGGCTACACGCGCCCGCCGCGGTTCCACGAACTCCTGGTGGCCCCCCAGCACCTGAAGAAGGGGCTCACGGCCCGCATCCTCCGGGAGATCGACCACGCCCGGGCGGGGCGCCCCGCCCGGATGATCCTGAAGATGAATGCCCTGGTGGAGCCCCAGATCATCCAGCTGCTCTACGAGGCCAGCCGCGAGGGCGTGAAGGTGGACCTCATCGTGCGGGGCACCTGCTGCCTCCGCCCCGGCGTCCCAGGTCTCTCGGAGAACATCCGGGCCCTCTCCATCCTGGACCGCTTCCTGGAGCACGCCCGCATCTACCACTTCGCCAACGACGGCCAGCCGGAAACCCTCCTGGCCAGCGCCGACCTCATGCCCCGCAACCTGGACCACCGGGTGGAGCTGGCCTTCCCCCTCGCCGACCCCGTCCTCGCCGCCCAGGTGGTGGAGATGCTGGAGCTGCAGCTCCACGACACCCTCAAGGGCAGGGTGCTGGGCCCCGAGGGCGAGGTGCTGCGCCGGGGCCTGGACGAGCAGGACCCGCCCCTCCGGAGCCAGCTCCGCATCTACGAGCACACGCTCCTGGCCAGCGGCGTGGGCGCCGTGACCCGGAAGCTGCCACCCCTGCCGCCGGAGTTCTGAGGGCCGGAAACCCCGTGTTCAAACGCCCATCTTCCCGTGGCACACTGGAGGGCTGGAGAGCCGCATGAGCCCGAAGATCAGCCGCGCCGCCCTGTTCGATGTCCTCAACAGCTACCAGGTGCCCGGCACCAGCGCCACGCTCGTGGCCCTGAAGGCCGTGAAGGGCATCGACGTGAACGAGGGCCGGGTCACGGTCATGCTCCAGCTGGTGGACGCCTACCAGGATCGCGAGCAGGTCATGAAGCAGGCCCTGGAGGAGCTGATCCTCAACCAGGCGGGCGTCGAGGCCGTGGACGTGGAGATCGCCTGGGAGAAGACCGCCTCGGTGGAGTTCAAGAACCTCATCCCGGGCATCAAGCGCTGCGTGGTGGTGGGCTCGGGCAAGGGCGGCGTGGGCAAGAGCACGGTCACCGCGAACCTGGCCATCGCCATGGCCCAGCGGGGCCTGAAGGTGGGCCTGCTGGACTCCGACATCTACGGGCCCTCCATCCCCATGATGCTGGGCCTGAAGGACTCGCCGCTCGGCACGCCGGACGGCCAGATCATGCCCCTCGAGAAGTTCGGGGTGAAGGTCATGTCCATGGGCCTCCTCATCGAGGAGGACCGGCCTGTCATCTGGCGCGGCGCCATGCTGAACAAGGCCCTCCAGCAGTTCCTGAAGGATGTGGCCTGGGGCGACCTGGACGTGCTCTTCATCGACCTGCCCCCCGGCACCGGCGACACCCAGCTCACCCTCATCCAGAACGCTCAGGTGGACGGCGCCGTCATCGTCAGCACCCCCCAGGACGTGGCCTTCCTGGACGCCAAGAAGGCCATGGGCATGTTCAACACGGTGAAGGTCCCCGTGGTGGGCATCATCGAGAACATGAGTAGCTTCCTCTGCCCCGGCTGCGGGAAGGAGACCCAGATCTTCGGCCACGGCGGCGTCCGCGATGCGGCCCTCCGCATGAAGCTGCCCTTCCTGGGCGAAGTCCCCATCGACCTGGCGATCCGCGAGGGCGGGGACAGCGGCAGCCCCCTGGTGGCCGCCCACCCGGACAGCCCCCAGACCAAGGTCTTCCAGGAGATGGCCAAGGCCCTCCAGGGGCAGCTGGGGCTCTGATCCCCGCCCCGGCGGGCGGAGGCGCCCGCTACACTGGAGCATGGCCAAGCCCCAGATCCCCGAGACGCTCGCTCCGGATCTCCTGGAGCGGCTGCGCGCGCGGTTCCACCCCTGGCCGCTCATCAAGGACTGGGGGCTGTCCATCGAGGCCGTGGCACCCGGCATGGCCACCATGCGGCTGGCTCCCACGGCGGCCGTCATCAATGGCTCCCGGGGGAACGTGAACGGCGGGGTGCTGGCCACCATGGCGGACATGGTGGGCGCCCTGGCCCTCTCCACGGCCTTCGACGGGGCCATGCCCTTCGCCACGTCGGACCTCCACATCCGCTACCTGGAGCCCGCCAAGGGCATGGTGGTGGGCGAGGCCCAGGTGGTCCGGATCTCCAACCGGGGCGGCGTGCTGGAGTGCCGCCTCCTGTGCGGGACGAAGCTCGTTGCGCTCTGCACGGCCAACTTCGCCATCAAGCCCGGCATCGGGGGCTGAGGTGCCGAGGCTCCAGCCCTTCCCCGCCGGTCCCCCGGAACAGGACGGCCCCCTCACGCGGCTCCGGACGGCCCTGCTCCTGCTCTTCGCCGTGCTGCTGGCCGGGGCCGTGGGCTACCACCTCCTCGCGAAGCTGAACATCCTCGACAGCTTCTACATGGCCATCACCACGCTCTTCACCGTGGGCTTCCGCGAGATGGGCGAGGTCAACGCCCGCACCAAGCTCTTCACCATCTTCTACCTCGTCACCGGCCTGGGCGCGGCCACCTACGCCCTGTCCAACCTCACGGCCCTCCTCCTGGAGGGGGATCTCCGGGGCTACCTCATGGAGCGCCGCATGGAAAAGCGCCTGGACGCACTCAAGGACCACATCATCGTCTGCGGCTTCGGCAAGATGGGCTTCCAGGCCGCCTGGGAGCTGAAGAAGGCGGGCATCCCCTTCGTCATCGTGGAGCAGGACGAGACCAAGGGCCGCAGCCCGCGCTTCGCCGGGGAGCTCATCCTCTACGGCAACGCCATGGAGGAGCTGATCCTCGAGCGCGCGGGCATCCGCCGGGCCCGGGGCCTCATCACGGCGCTGACCACGGACGCCGACAACGTGCTGGTCACCCTCACCGTGAAGCAGATCCGCCCCGACCTGCCCGTGGTGGCCCGCAGCGCCAAGCTGGGCACCGAGCGCCAGCTCCGGGCCGCCGGCGCCAACCACATCGTGAGCCCCTACGAGATCGGCGGGCGCCGCATGGCGGCCCTGCTGCTCAAGCCGGAGATGATGAACTTCTTCGACGTGGTGCTCCAGCAGGAGCAGCTGGAGCTGGGCCTGGAGCGCATCGCCATCGCCCGGGATTCCGTCCTGGTGGGGCAGACCCTGCGCGAGGCCCGCCTGCGGCACGCCACCGGCTCCCTCCTCGTGGGCCTGGTACATCCCGGCGCCGGCCTGCAGTTCAATCCCTCCGGCGACGAGCGCTTCCAGGCCGGCGACGAGCTGCTGGTGATGGGGCCCACGGACGCCCTGGAAACCCTCACGCGCCTCGCCCAGGGGACCTGAGGGCCGGGCCCGTGGACGCCCACGCCCGCCTCCTGGTGGACCTGGCCGTGGTGCTGGGTGTGGCCTCAGTCACCTCCGTGCTCTTCCAGAGACTCCGCCTCCCGGCGGTGCTGGGCTACCTGCTGGCGGGCATGATCGTGGGGCCCCACGTGCCCGTGCCCCTGGTGGCGGATCTCGGCAACGTGCGGATCATGGGCGAGCTGGGCGTCATCCTGCTCATGTTCTCCATCGGCCTGGAATTCAGCCTGCAGCGCCTGCTCCGGGCCGGCCCCACGGCCCTCCTCACGGGGACGCTCCAGGTGGGAACGCTCCTGGTGGCCGGCTTCCTGGCGGCCCGGCTGCTGGGGTGGGCGCCCCTGGAGAGCGCCTTCTTCGGTGCCAGCCTGTCCATCGCCTCCACCATGATCCTGGCCAAGCTCTTCGACGAGCGGGGCCTCCAGGGGCCGCTCAAGGAGACGGTGCTGGGGATCCTGCTGGTGGAGGACCTCCACGCGGTGCTGCTCCTGGCGGGGCTCACGGCCGCCGCCTCCCTGGGCGGACCCAGCCTGGGGACCATCGCGAGTACCCTGCTGCGGCTCGCCGCCTTCCTGGTCGTGCTGCTGGCCGCGGGGCGCTGGCTGGTGCCCCCGGTGGTGCGGTGGGTGGCGGACCATGCCCGCAGCGAGGTGCTGCTGGTGGTGGCCGCGGGCCTCTGCTTCGGCCTGGCCCAGCTGGCGGCCTGGGCGGGCTTTTCCGTGGCCATGGGCGCCTTCGTGGCGGGGATGCTGGTCTGCGAATCGGGCCGGGGCCGCAGCGTAGAGCACCTGATCCACCCCCTGCGCGATCTCTTCGCGGCCATGTTCTTCGTGGCCGTGGGCATGCTCATGGAGCCCGCCGTCCTCCTCCGGGACTGGCCCCTGGTGCTGCTCTTCGCCGGCCTGGTCATCGTCCTGAACGCGGCCTCGGTCACCCTTGGCGCCACCCTGGCGGGGCTGCCGCCCGGGCTGGGCCTGCGCGCCGGAATGGCCCTAGGGCAGGTGGGCGAGTTCGGCTTCATCCTCCTGGGGGCGGGGACCTCCCTGGGCGTGGTGGCGCCCGCCCGGTACGCCCTGCTGGCGGCCGTCTGCGTGGCCACGGCCCTGGCCACTCCCGCCCTCCTCACCGCCGGGGAGCCCGCGGCCGAGGCCCTGGAGCGCCGCCTCACGGGCCCCCTGCGCACCTACCTCCTGCTCTACCAGTCCTGGGCCCTGGCCCTGAAGACCCCGGCCCTGCGGAAGGCGCCCGGGGCCGGCGCGCGGCGGGCCTTCCTCCGCCTCCTGCTGGATGGCGCCGGCCTGGGCGCCGTGGCCGTCCTGGCCCCCCGGCTCCTCCGCCTGGGCACGCGCTGGCTGGAGGGGCACGGGCCCTTCGGCCATGCCCTGGCTCAGGGCCTCGTGCTCCTGGGGGCGGCCGCCGTGGCCGCGCTCTTCCTCCGCCGGATCCTCGCCTGGAGCCGGATCCTGGCGGAGGCCCTCCTCGATCTGCCCGGCGCCGGCCCCCTGGGCGCCCGCCCCGTGCTCCGGCGGGCCTTCCGCGGCGGGCTCCGGGCTGCGGCCCTGCTCCTGGCCGGGCTGCCCGTCCTGGCGGCGGTCCAGGCCCTCCTGCCCCTGGCCTCCCTGGGGGCCCTCGCGGTGTTCCTCCTGCTGGCCCTGCCGCTCCTCCTCTGGCGCCGGGCCCAGCGCCTGCAGCGGGAACTGGAGGCGGGTCCCGAGTGGATGGCCGAGGGGGCGCGGGATCCCGGGGCCACCACCGAGGTGGCGGGACCCGCCGGAGGCGGCTGGCGCACCCTCCGGATCGGTCCCCACTGCCCCGCCCTGGGGCGCCGTCTGGGGGATCTGGATCTGGCGGGCCGGTCAGGGGTGGTCCTGGTGGCCCTGCTGCGGGAGGGCCGCCTTCTGGAACCCCGGCCCGAGGCCCGGCTCGAGGCAGGGGACCTGGTCGCCCTCAGCGGTCCGGCCGCGGCCCTGGGCGAGGCGGAGCGGATCCTGGGGGCCTCCCACGCCTGACCCTGTCCGGCCGGGATCCGGGCCCTTGACAGTCAGAGAGGCCGGTTTAACCATGTGGTTTAACCATAGGGTTAGTTCATGGACCCCCACCCCCGCCCCGACGATGCCCGCGGCGCCCTCCTCCGGGCGGCCATCGCCGAATTCGCGGCCCAGGGGGAGGCCGGGGCGCGCACCGATGCCATCGCCCGGGCCGCCGGCGTCAACAAGGCGCTCCTGCACTACTACTTCGGCACCAAGCAGGCGCTCTACGCCGCGGCCCTGGACGCCATCCTCGCGGGCCTGAAGGAGCACTACCTGGGGATCCTGGAGGGACCGGGGACTGCGGGCCTGCGCATGCTCCGCTACGTCCTGGCCAACTTCGACCGCATGGCCGGCGCCCACAACCATGCGCGCGTCATCGGCCACGAGATGATGCGGGCCCGGGCCGGGGAATCCACGAGCCTCCCCCGCATGGTGCAGGCCTACTTCGGCCCGGTGAACGCCGTGGTCTGCCGGACCCTGGAGGAGGGGGTGCGGAGCGGGGAGTTCCGGAGGCTGGATCCCGGCCAGACGGCCCTGTCCCTGACCGGCGCCAACGTCTTCTACTTCCTCTCCGCCCCAGTCTTCACCGAGCTCACCGGCCGGGACCCCCGCGACCCGGAGCTGCTGGCCCGGCGCCGCATCGCCATCCTCGATCTGGCCGCGTCCGTCCTCTTCGCGGACCGGGAGGCGGGACAGGGCCTGGCCCAGGCCGTCCTGGAGGAACCCGCCCCCATCCACCCCGAACCCCTGAGGCCCGTCCTGTGAACCCCCGCACCCGCATCTTCGTCCTGCTCGGCGCCCTGACCCTCGGGGCCCTGGGCTACTACCTCCTCTCCACGAACCACGGGACCGACCTGGTGCTCATGGGCACCGTGGACGCCAATGTGGTGACCGTGAGCCCGGTCATCGCCGGCCGCATCGTCCGCCTGGCCGTGCAGGAGGGTCAGGACGTGAAGGCCGGCGACCTGGTGGCCGTGCTGGACAGCGCGGAGCTGGCCTCGGCCCGGGATGCCGCCTCGGCCCAGGCCCTCAGCAGCCAGGGGGACACCGCCGGGG
>DASVZU010000301.1:0-20037 GCA_036391515.1 Holophagaceae bacterium | reverse complement strand
ACGTGGCTGATCTCCAGCATGGCCATCAGACCGCCTCCTTCCTGCGGCGCGAGGCGAGCTTCTTCACGAAGCCCATGATGCCCTCCGGCATGAAGAGGATCACCAGCACCACGAGGATCCCGTAGAGCAGGACGTGGGCATGGGCCAGGTTCTCCTTGAGGAAGAGCCCCACCTTGGAGTCCGCGCTGACCAGACCCGACTTCACGAGCAGGTCGGTGATCATGTTGCTGCGCAGGGCCTCGGAGAGGGGCACCAACACCAGGGAGCCGAGCACGGGGCCGTAGAGGGTGCCCATGCCGCCGATGATGGCGATCAGCATGATCTGGACGGACAGGTCGAGCCCCAGCACCGTCGGCGGATCCACGAAGCCCACGTAGACGCCGTAGAAGGCGCCGGCCAGGGCGGTGAGGACCGCGGAGATGACGAGGCCGATGTTCTTGTAGAGGGAGATGTGGATGCCCAGGGAGTGGGCCGCGTCCTGGTCCTCCCGGATGGCCTGGAAGTAGTAGCCCAGCTTCGACCGCTCGACGCCCCAGGTGACGGCCAGGGTGAGCAGGGCCAGGCCCAGGCCGAGGTAGTAGAAGGGCACCTTGGTCATGAAATCGGTGATCACGCGCCCGCCGATCCGGAAGGCCGGGAGCTCGGTGACGAGGATGCCCTCGGCCCCGTTGGTGAGGCCCGTGAGGTTGATGGCCGACAGGCGCATGATCTCCGCCACGGCGATGGAGGCCAGGACGAAATAGGGCCCCCGGAGGCGGAAGCAGATGCTGCCGATGACGAGGGCCACGACAATCACGGCGGCCACGCCGGCCCAGACGCCGATCCAGGGGGCGATGCCCTTGGCCTGCATGAGCATCATGGTGGTGTAGGCGCCCACGCCGAAGTAGGCGGCGTGGCCCACGGAATGCTGCCCGGCGTAGCCGCCCAGGATGTTCCAGCTCTCCCCCTGGGAGACGCTCAGGAAGAGCAGGATCATCATGTGCAGGGCGTAGGGGCTGTCCATGAACCGGGGCAGGGCCAGGAGGCCGCCCAGGATGGCGAGGAAGGCCGCGGCCTTGAGGAGGGTCTTGGTCATGGCCGGCTCCTCAGGTCCGCGACTTGCCCAGCAGGCCCGAGGGCTTGAGGAGCAGCACCAGGAGGAAGAGGGAGAACACCACCACATCCTTCCATCCGGAGGAGATGTAGGCGGCGCTCATGGACTCGGTGATGCCGATGAGCACCCCCCCGAGGGTGGCGCCCACCACGCTGCCCATGCCCCCCAGCACCGTGATGACGAAGGCCTTGAGGGTGAAGGTGCTGCCCACCTGCGGGAAGATGTAGTAGGTGGGCGAGATCAGGGCCCCCGCTGTCCCGGCCAGTGCCGCACCCAGGCCGAACGCGATGATGGACATCCGCTTCACGTTGATGCCCATGAGCTGCGCCGCTTCACGGTCCTGGGCCGTGGCCCGGATGGCCTGGCCGGTATCCGTCTTCAGCAGGAACCAGTAGAGCACCGCAGTGATGGCCGAGGTGATGAGGAAGGAGATGAGCAGGGGCCAGGACACCGAGACGCCCCCGCCCAGATGGAACGTCGAGGAGGAGTACGAGGTCGTGAGGATCTTGTAGTCGGAGGTGAAGATCAGCATCACCGTATTGCTCATGATGAGACCCAGGCCGATGGTGAGCAGGATCTGGTTCTGGGCCACGGCGTTGAGCACCCTGTTGATGAACACCTTCTGCAGCAGCCCACCGAAGAGGAACATCAGGGGGAAGCTGATCAGCACGGACACGAAGGGGTCGATGTGCGCGAAGGTGAAGAGGATATAGGTGAGGTACATCCCCACCATCAGGATGTCGCCGTGGGCGAAATTGATGACCCGCATCACCCCGAAGATGAGCGTGAGGCCGATGCCGATGAGGGCGTACACCCCGCCGATGAGGATGCCGCTGATGAGGGATTGCAGGAAGACAGCCATGGCGCAGCGGCACTCCTCATGATGCGGCCGGGGCGCCCTCGGGCGCCCCGGTCCCGGGTTGCGTCACTTCCAGCGGGGGAAGGGGTACACCGCCTTCTTGGTGGCGAACTCCTTCGGGAAGATGGTCTCGTAGCCCCCGGCCTGGATCTGCTGCACCAGCATCGGGTGGTTGTTCTGGTTGGTGAAGCCCTCGTAGTCGGCGAACTGGACGGGTCCCATGATGCCGTCCCACCTGCCGGCCTTGAGGAGGGCCTGGGTCTTGTCGCGGTCGGAGCCGGCCTTCGCGGCGGACTCGGCCATGATCACCATCGACTCGTAGGCGCAGGCTGCATGATAGGTGGCGTCCTTCCCGAACTTCGCCTTGTAACGCTTGCCGAAGTCCCTGGCCCCGGGCCAGTTCACGTCATCGGTCCACTGGGTGCAGGAGATGACGTTCTCGGAGATGGCCCGCTCCCGGGCGAACTCGGCGGTGGTGAAGCCCGCGCCGCCGCCCAGGAAGGCCTGGGGCTGCAACCCCACCTCGCGGGACTGGCGCATGAGGAGGATCGCATCGGCCACGTAGGAGACCATGAACACCAGATCCGGGTTCTTCGACTTGATCTTGGCCAAGGTGGAGCGGTAGTCGGCGGAGCCCTTGGGGTAGGGCTCGTCGGCCACCACCTGGATGCCCTTGGTGGCCACGTAGTCCTTGGCTGTCTTCGAGGTGGAGGTTCCGAAATCGGTATTCTCGTAGATGAAGGCGATGGTCTTCGGCTTGCCGAGGACGAGGGCAGCGTCGATGAGGCTGGAAGCGTAGCGATCCGCCGGGGCGTTCATGCGGAACACGTACTTGAAGCCCTGGCGCGTGATCTCCTCCTTCGCCGCGGCCGGGATGAGCAGCGGCACCCGGTACTTCTGCGCCAGCTTGGAGACGGCATTGGAGCAGGCCGAGGTGTAGGGCCCCACCACGCCCACCACGCTGTCGCGGGTGGCCAGTTTCTCCATGGCGCTCATGGAGATCTGCGGCTTGCCCGTGTCGTCTTCCCACACGAGCTGCACGCGGATCCCCTTCTTCGCGAGATCCTCCTCGGCCAGCTTGATGCCGTTGGTGATGCTCTCGCCGATGGGGGCCTCAGGACCGCTCATGGAGTTGATGACACCGATCTTCTGCGCCATCAGCGGGGACATCGCGAGAGTTGCGCCCAGGGCCAGCAGGTGCTTTCGCATGGCAGCTCCGTTAAAGATGATCGATTGGGTAAGAATGATTGATTCTACACCCATCCGGGCATGGAAAACCACGGGACTCCGTGGACGAATCCAGGGAGTCCCGTGGCGGTCCGGCCGGGATGCAGCCGGAGGTGGAGCCTCAGTTCAGAAGCCGACCATGATGCCGGCGACGATGCTGTCGCCGCCCTGCTCGCCGGTCTGGCCGACGCGGGGCTGCAGGAAGTTCTTGCTGCGGTGGATGTAGTTCACCTTGAACTTCGCGAAGGTGGCCTTGGCGGGGTTGAAGATGTAGTTGTAGCCCAGGATCGCCTCGGTGTACTTCGGCGAGTAGTCGTTGCCGGTCGCCGCGCCCGTCGCCACGGTGGTGGTGTAGGGGTTGGTTGCGGTGTACCAGTCGTCGCCCTGGTTGAAGTTCAGGTAGTCGTAGCGGGCGGTGATCCAGTGGTTGCCCATCTTGTAGATGCCGGTGAGGGTGTAGCCCAGGAACTTCTGGTCCAGGTGCTGGCGCTTCACGGCCGCGGTGGTCGTGTCGTACAGGCTGGGGTAGCGGCGGCCGAGGAGGCCGTTGATCATCTCCACGGAGCCCAGCCACTTGCTGGTCTCGTAGACGTAGTAGGCACCCAGGTTCGTGGTCTTGTCCTTGTTGTCGAGGATCTGCTGGGCGGAAGGCGTGGTCACGTAGCCCGCGCCACTCCAGCCGGTGCCGGCCACCATCGTGGAGTCCTTCAGGTTGGTCACGCCCTCGCGGTAGTAGACGCCGAAGTTGTGGTCGGTGCCGTAGCTCATCTCGAGGCGGGACACCACGTCCTTCTGGGCATTCGCGTCGTTGCTCTTGCCGGCGCTGCCGTCATCGGTGTTGCCGTTGGTGAAGCCGAGGTTGAACTTGCCGCTGAAGCCCTTGGGATCGCCGAAGCCGTAGGTGGCCACGATGCCGCGGTCGCGCTTGTCGCCGAAGTAGCGGGCGTGCATGGAGCGGTCGTAGAAGTTCACGAAGGCGGAGCCCTTCATCGAGGCTTCCCAGGTCTGCAGGGGCTTGAACTGGCCGACCTTCAGGGAGAAGTCCTTGGTGGGCTGCCAGGTGATGAAGGCGTCGTTCAGGATGTTGCCGTAGGTGGAGGCGTTCCCGCTGTTGTTCGGGTCGAACATGATGTTCCAGCTCAGGGTGTCGCCGATCTTGCTGCCGAGGTAGATCTCCGTGCGGCGCACGTAGAACTGGTTCTCCTTGAACGCGGCGTTCAGGGAGGGGTTCGACATGTAGCCATTGGGCTCGGCCTTGTCGAGGCGCAGGTTGTTGTCGAGCATCTGGGTGTACCAGACTTCGACGATGGCGTTGAGCTTCACGTCCTGCGCCTGGGCGAACCCGGCGGCGAGAAGCACGGCGAGGCCGGCGAGCTTGGAGGTCTTCATGGAGACTCCTAGAAGGGAGGTTGGGGGGACGGATCGGAACGGACGAACCCGGAAGGGATTCAGGCAGGACAAGCCCCTCGGATCGGTTGCCAACAAGCTAGAGGCAGGGTGAGCATGCGTCCACCGAATTACGAGAAGGTTCCCGGCGTTGTGATTTTTGCCACAGCCCCACCCTAGATCCTTGGTTGTACGACGGCTTGACAGTCCTGTAACAAAACGGCAACGGGCCATTTTGCGAACGAGTCGAAATCACGTTTATTCGGCTGCGGCCCTGCCCGAAGCCCTACCTCAACTCGGCGAACTGCTCCTCCCGGAACTCCGCAGTGGACTGTCCGCCGGCCGCGGCCCGCTTCCGCAGTTCCACCCGCCGGATCTTGCCGGAGATGGTCTTGGGGAGGTCGCTGAACTCGATGATGCGGATCCGCTTGTAGGGGGAGAGCCGCTCGCGGATGAACCGGAACAGGGAGAGCGCCGTGTCCCGGTCGGGCTCGAACCCGGCCCGGAGGATGATGTAGGCCTTCGGCACCGCCAGCTTGACGGGATCGGGACTGGGCACCACGGCGGCCTCGGCCACGGCCTCGTGCTCGATGAGGAAGGACTCCAGCTCGAAGGGGCTGATGCGATAGTCGGAGCTCTTGAAGACATCGTCGGCCCGGCCCACGAAGAACAGGTAGCCCTCCTCGTCCCGGGTGGCCACGTCGCCCGTGCGGTAGTAGCCCTCCGCCAGGGCCTTCTCCATTTTCGTCGGATCGTCCTTGTAGCCCTGCATGAGCCCCATCGGCGGCGGGTCCAGCTTCAGGGAGATCTCGCCCTCGGAGGCCTCGCGCCCGTCCGAATCCAGCAGGGCGATCCGGTAGCCCGGCAGGGGATGGCCCATGGAACCGGCCTTCACCTTCCGGCCTGGGGCGTTCCCCGCCTGGGCCGTGGTCTCCGTCTGGCCGTAGCCGTCCCGGATGGTGATGCCCCAGGCCTGCTCCACCTGGTGGATCACCTCGGGGTTCAGGGGTTCCCCGGCCCCCACCAGCTCCCGCAGCTTGACCGGGTACGCCTTGAGGTCTTCCTGGATGAACAGGCGCCAGACCGTGGGCGGCGCGCAGAGCGTGGTCACGCCCTTGTCCACGATGACCTTCAGCGTGGCCGCCGCGCTGAACCGCGCCGCCCGGTAGACGAAGATGCAGGCCCCGGCGTTCCAGGGTGCGAAGAAGCTGCTCCAGGCGTGCTTGGCCCAGCCGGGGGAGCTGATGTTGTAGTGGACGTCCCCTTCCTTGAGGCCGATCCAGAACATCGTGGAGAGATGGCCCACGGGATAGCTCTGGTGGGTGTGGAGCACCAGCTTGGGCTTGGCCGTGGTGCCGGAGGTGAAGTAGAGCAGCATGGGATCCGTGGCCCGGGTGGGACCGTCGGGCGTGAACGAGGGGGACGCGGCGTACAGCTCCTCGAAGGGCCGCCAGCCGGCCACTTCACCGCCCACGCAGATGCGGGTGAGGGCGGCGTCCAGGCCCTCGAATTTGGCCGTCTGGGCGGCATCCACGATCAGGTGCCGGATCCCGCCCCGCTCGATGCGGTCCTGGAGGTCCGCCTGGGACAGCAGCAGGGTGGAGGGCACCAGGACGGCCCCCAGCTTCATGCAGGCCAGCATGGCCTCCCAGAGGGGTTGGACGTTGTCGAGCATGAGCAGCACGCCATCGCCCCGCTTCACGCCCAGCTCCCGCAGGGCGTTGGCGACCTGGCTGCTGCGCCGGCTCATTTCCCGGTAGCTCACCTTGGCCTCCGCTCCGCCTTCCTCGACGATCCAGAGGGCCGGGCGGTCGTTCCCCTCGGCCTGGACGTCGAAATAATCGAGGGCCCAGTTGAACTGCTCCAGCCGGGGCCACTGGAACCCGCGGCAGGCCTGCGCGTAGTCCTCGCGATGCCGGACCAGGAAGTCCCGAGCCTCGAGAAAGGCCTGCCGCTCGTCCATGGGCTCCTCCGGATGGGGTTGGTGGGCCAAATCTAGGCTGATCCCGCGCGCCGAGTCCAGTCGGTTCCCGCCTTCCATGGCTTGCATTCGACAAGAGTCGAAGCGTTATCTCGCCTTTATATAACTACTTAATTAATTATTTGCGACACCGACTCACTCGGAGTAGGCTCCCGACAGCCTTTCATCCCACAACCCATACTCCAAGGAGGATCCCATGCGGGGATTCCATCGTTACTTGGCCCTCGGCGCAGGACTCGCGGCCGCGGTTCCGCTCGGAGCCCAGGGCCTCGCGATCACGACGCCGCAGGCTTCCATGAAGTTCGGCGTGCTCTTCCAGCCGCAGTACGAGGCCATCGGGAACCAGACCCTGGACGGCACCACCCAGAACCTCTACATGCGGCGGATGCGCCTCTACATCCTGGGCAACGTCGGGGAGAACTGGGAGTACTGGATCGACACGGACAGCCCGAACATGGGCAAGGCCAACGCGGACGGCACCCGGAACGGCATGGGCCCGAACGGGAACCTCATCCTCCAGGACGCCTACATCACCTACAAGTTCACCCCGAACCTGAAGCTGGATGCCGGCCTCACCCTGATGCCCCTGGCCCACCACAACTTCCAGGGGGCCACCAGCCTCCTGGGCGTGGACTACAGCCCCTACGCCTTCCTCTCCAGCGCCGGCCTGGGAAACAACGTCGGCCGCGACACGGGCCTGCTCCTCCGGGGCTTCGCCTGGAACCACCTGGACTTCCGGCTCGGCGTATCGGAAGGCAAGCGGGCGAAGGAGGTCACGGGCCAGGCCATCCCCACGAACAACCACGTGGCCTCCAACAACGCCATGCGGGTGTCCGGCCGCCTCCAGTGGAACTTCTTCGATCTGGAATCCACCGCCAACGCGTACTACGCCGGCACCTACTTCGGCACCAAGAAGATCTTCTCCATCGGCGCGGGCCACGACCAGCAGGACGACTACAAGGCCACCGCCTTCGACATGTTCCTCGACTGGCCCGTGGGCAACGACTCGGTCACCTTCCAGGCCGACCACTGGGACTGGGACGGCGGCACCTGGATCCCCACCCTCACCAAGCGAAAGAACCTCTTCAGCGAGGCAGGCTACCGGTTCGGTTCCACCAACCTCATGCCCTACGTCCGCTACGAGTTCCAGCGGCCGGATGTCGAGACCGCCGCGGTGCCCAAGGAGGACCGCCTCGGCGGCGGGTTGGCCTGGTGGATCAAGGGCCACACCTCCAACCTCAAGGTGCAGTACCTCCGCATCAAGCCCACGGCGCCGGGGGTGAACCTGAACGCCTACAATCAGGTGAACATCCAGTTCCAGTTCTTCTACCTCTAGGCTGCTGGCCGCCCTCCGCCCCGGAACCGGCCCCGCCGGCTCCGGGGCGGAGCCCCAATACACAGGAGGCACGCATGGATCGCGGGGATTCGCAGGGCCGGGTCTCCCTGCTGGACCTGCACTTCCAGGCCGAGGGCACGGTCGGCGCCTTCCTCGTGCGCACCTCCGAGGGGCCCGTCCTCGTGGAGACCGGCCCCGAGTCCCTCGTCGGCCACCTCGAGGCCGCGGTGCAGGCCCAGGGATTCGACTTGGCGGACATCCGCCATGTCTTCGTCACCCATGTCCACCTGGACCACGCCGGCGCAGCCTGGCGCCTGGCCCGGAGCGGCGCCCGGATCTACGTCCACCCGAAGGGCGCTCCCCACCTGGTGGATCCCGGCAAGCTGTTGGGCTCGGCCCAGCGAATCTACGGCGAGGCCATGGAGCGGCTCTGGGGCCGGCTGGAGCCCATCCCCGCCGGGCAGATCACCGCCCTCGAGGACGGCGCAATCGTGCGGATCGGCGACACCGGACTCCAGGCCATCCACACCCCCGGGCACGCCGTCCACCACATCACGTACCGCCTGGATGACGGCCTGTTCACGGGTGACGTGGGCGGCATCCGCATCGGCGATGGGCCCGTGATCCCACCCTTCCCGCCCCCTGACATCGACCTCGAGGCCTGGACGGATTCCATCCTCCGGATGAAGGCCACGCGCCCCGCCTTCATCTATCCCACCCACTTCGGCATCAAGCGCGATGGCCTCGCCCACTTCGACTCCCTGGAGGAGAACCTCCACCGCATCGCCCAGTGGATGCGGGGGGAGCTGGCCACGGGGATCGCGGAGGAGGCTCTGGTCCCCCGCTTCCAGGGCTACCTCCAGGAGCTCCTGGCCGGGCACGGATTGACGGAAGCGGCCATCCAGGACTACGAGATCGCCGATCCGGCCTTCATGAGCGTCTACGGGCTCGCGCGCTACTGGCGGAAGCGGGAGACCCGCGGCCCCACCGCCTGAGACCACCCGCCCCGGAGACCTGGCCATGTCCGATGCCGCCCCCATCTACCTCGACAAGCCGCTGGTCCCACCCACCGCGGCGCTCAGGGCCCAGGCGCCCATGACGCCGGAGGCCGCCGGGACGTTCCTCGCGGAGGCGCGTCGGGATCCCGAGGGCTATTGGGCGGGGATCGCCCGCGAGCTGGAGTGGTCCACCCCCTGGGAGCGGACCCTCGAGGGGACCTTTCCGGACTTCCGCTACTTCCCGGGCGGCCGGGGGAATGTCTCCGTCAACTGCATCGACCGGCACGCCCGGGCCCACCCGGACAAGGTGGCCGTCCACTGGGAGCGGGAGGACGGGGCCCGCGAGACCTGGACGTACGCCCGGCTGCTCGACGCCGTGGCCCGCTTCGCCAATGTGCTCAAGGCGCTGGGGGTGCGGAAGGGCGACCGGGTGGGCATCTACATGGCCAACATCCCGGAGGCCTTCGTGGCGTGCCACGCCTGCTACCGCATCGGCGCCATCTACGGCGTGATCTTCGCGGGCTTCTCGGCCCAGGCCGTGCGGGAGCGGCTGGAGGACGCCCGCCCCAGGGTCGTCGTGGCCGCCGATGCCAGCGTCCGGCGCGGCAAGCGCGTGCCCCTGAAGGAGACCCTGGACGCGGCCATGGAGGGCGTGGCTTCCATCGAGACCGTGGTGGTGGTCCACCGGATGGGCGGCGACGTCCCCATGACCCGCGGCCGCGACCGCTGGTACGGCGACCTGATGGCCGGGGCGTCCCCGGTCTGCCCACCTGAGCCCATGGAGGCCAACGAGCCGGGCTTCCTCATCCACACCTCCGGCACTTCGGCCAAGCCCAAGGGGCTCATCCACGCGGGCATGGGGTTCCTCGTGGGCACCTACGCCAACACCAAGTGGTCCCTGCTGCCCCAGCCTGACGACGTGCTGTGGTGCACGGCCGACGTGGGCTGGCTCACCTTCCCCATCTGGGCCCTCGTGGGCGGCCTGGCGAACGGCGCGACCCTGGTGGCCTACGAGGGGGCCCTGGACTGGCCCGACCCCGGCCACTTCTACGAGGTACTGCAGCGGCTCCGGGTGTCGAAACTGTTCACGGCGCCCACGGCGCTCCGCATGTTCCGGCGCGCCGGGGAGGCCTGGCTGGAGGGCCGCGACCTCTCCCGGCTCACCCTCATCAGCTGCGTGGGGGAGCCCCTGGACCCCGATACCTGGTACTGGAGCCGCGACGTGCTCGGCGGCGGCCGGATCTTCTTCAACAACACCTACGGCCAGACGGAGACCGGCACGGGTTGGACCTCCTCCATGGTGGGCATGACCCCCACCAAGCCCGGCTCCTGCGGCCAACCGCTGCCCGGCTACCAGGCCGAGGTGGTGGACGAGGCCGGCATCCCGGTGCCCCCGGGCCAGCTCGGGGTGATGACCCTGACGGCCCCCTTTCCCAGCCTGGTGCGGGGCGTGTGGGGCGATCCCGCCCGCTACGAGGCCACCTACTTCTCCCGCTTCCCGGGCCGCTACAACAGCTTCGACGCCGCCATCCTGGACCCCGACGGCCAGGTGTGGGTGACGGGTCGGGTGGACGACGTCATCAACGTGGCGGCGCACCGCATCGGCACCATGGAGGTGGAGGCGGCCCTCATCGGGCATCCCGCCGTGAGCGAAGCCGCCGTCGTGGGCGTGCCCGATCCCGTGAAGGGGGAGCTGCCCCTGGCCTTCGTGATCCTGCGCAGCGGCCTCCAGGCCGACCCGGGCCTCGAGGGCGAGCTGGTGCAGCGGGTCGCCGACGAGCTGGGCGCGTTCGCCAAGCCCCACCGGGTGATCCTCACGCCCACCCTGCCCCGCACCCGCAGCGGGAAGATCATGCGCCGGCTGCTGCGCGACCTGGTTCGCGAGGGCCGGGTGAACGGCGACCTCAGCGCCCTCGAGAACCCGGAGGCCATCGACCTGGTGCGCGCCTTGCTCGGAAGCTGACCCCGCCAGGTCTGCCGAAGATCACCCCTGGGATGCCTATTCTTGGTAGGGTGGTCCCATCCACCCCTTCCGAGGCCACCCGTGTTTGCCATCCTCCCCGACGGCGCCAACTACCGGGAATTCGTCCTGCTGAAGGACGGCCGGAGCATCCTGCTGCGCCTGGCGGCGCCGGAGGATGCGGACCGGGTGGAGCAGTTCATCAACAGCCGCACCCGGCAGACCCTCGCCCTGCGCTTCATGGCCGGCGTGGCCCGCGTGTCGCGGAAGTTCGTGGAGGACCTCTGCGAGTGCGACCCCCGCCGCTGGGCCTGCCTCCTGGCCGTGGAAGGCGAGGACCAGCGCATCCTCGGGCTGGGCAACTACGTGGGCGACGGCGGCAACCTGGCCGAGGTGGCCTTCCTGGTGGCCGAGGAGGACCAGGGCCGCGGCATCGCCACCCTCATCCTGGAGAAGCTGGGCGGCCTGGCCGCCGGAGCCGGCTACGTGGGCTTCGAGGCCGAGGTGCTCTTCGAGAACCAGAAGATGATCCATGTCTTCCGCGACTCCGGCTTCGAGACCCGGCAGGCCCTGGAAGGGGGCATCATCCACGTCCGGTTCCCCCTCAATGCGCCCGAGGCCATGCGCGAGCGGGCGGCCACGCGGGAGCGGGTGGCCGTGGCCAATTCCCTCGTGCCCCTGTTCCGACCGAAAACCGTCGCGGTGGTGGGCGCCTCACGGGATCCCTCGTCCCTGGGCAACGCCCTCTTCCGCAACATCCTCCAGGGACGCTTCAAGGGCACCCTCTATCCCGTGAATCCCCGGGCCCACGCCATCGAGGGGGTCCGGGCCTACGCCTCCCTGTCGGACCTGCCGGAGGCCCCCGACCTGGTCATCCTGGCCGTGCCCGCCTCGAAGGTGCTGTCGGTGGCCCGGCGGGCCCTGGACATGGGCTCGCGGGGACTGCTCGTGCTCGCGGCCGGGTTTGCCGAGACGGGGCCGGAGGGCGCCCGGCGCCAGGAGCGCCTGGAGAAGCTCGTCCGGAGCCGGGGCGCGCGGCTGGTGGGACCGAACTGCCTGGGCCTCCTGAACACCGACGCCTCGATCCAGCTGAACGCCAGCCTGGCCACCG
Organism: Holophagaceae bacterium; assembly: GCA_036391515.1. Taxonomy (GTDB): domain Bacteria; phylum Acidobacteriota; class Holophagae; order Holophagales; family Holophagaceae; genus Geothrix. The sequence continues at coordinate 8,086 of DASVZU010000301.1, read as the reverse complement.
CGCTGCCCCCGCGGGGCCGGGTCGGGTTCTTCAGCCATTCCGCGGCCCTGGGCGTGGTGATCCTCCAGTACGCCGCCGAGCGGGGCCTTGGCTTCTCCACCTTCGTCTCCGCCGGCAACCGGGCCGACGTCTCCGGCAATGACCTGCTGCAGTACTGGGACGAGGATCCGAACACCGACCTGGCCCTGCTCTACCTGGAGACCTTCGGCAACGCCCGCCGCTTCGCGCGCCTCGCCCGCCGCATGTCCCACCGGAAGCCCATCCTCTGCGTGAAGAGCGCCCGCAGCCATGCGGGGCGCCGCATGGCCCAGGCCCACATCGGCGCCAGCCCCCAGAACGACGCGGAAGTGGAGGCGCTCTTCCAGCAGGCCGGCGTCATCCGGGCCAACACCCTGGAGGAGCTCTTCGACATCGCGCTCCTGCTGTCCCACCAGCCCCTGCCCAAGGGCGACCGGGTGGCCATCATCAGCAACTCCGGCGGCGTGGCGACCATCTGCGCGGATGCCTGCGAATCCGCCGGGATGCGGATCGGCGGCCCCGGCGTGGTAGATCTCCAGGCCACGGCGACGGCGGAGCAGTACGAGAAGGCCTGCCAGCAGGCCCTGGAGCACCCCGAGGTCGATGCGCTCATCGCGACCTTCGCCTGCGTGGGCAGCTGCGATCCGAACGCCGTGGCCCGGGCCATCCGCAGGGCGGCCATCCAGGCCGAGCGCAGGACCGGCCTCGCCAAGCCCACCCTGCTCTCGCTCATGGGCGTCAGCGGCGCCGTGGCGGTGGGCCTGGCTCCCGCGGGCGGCTCGGCCCGGACGTTCCCCTCGTACCGGTTCCCCGAATCCGCGGCCCTGGCCCTCTCCAAGGCCGTGGAGTACGCCCGGTTCCGCATGCTCCCCCCCGGCCGGATCCTCGGCTACGAGGGCACGGATCCCATGGCGGCCCGGATGCTCGTCGAGCAGGCCCTCCAGAGCATCCCGAAGGACGCGCCCCCGCTGGCCCTCAAGGGGCCCCAGGCCCGCACCCTCCTGGGCCACTTCGGCCTGCCGGTCCAGACCACGCAGGCCCTGGTGGAGGGGAAGCGGACCAGCCTCCGGGTGATCATCTCCCTGACGGTGGATCCCGATTTCGGTCCCATCTGGCGCTTCCACCGCCGGGGCGGGGATTCCATCCTGCGGATCACGCCCATGACCGATCTCGACATCGCCGGGGTGATCGAGCGACTCCGCCTGCCGGCCCACGATGGGTTCTCCGAGACCCTGGGCCGCCTCACCCAGATGGTGGAGGAGCTGCCCTGGATCCACGCCTTCAGCGCCCAGGTGGACGTGCCCACCACCGAACCGGCGCCCGCCGGCCCCCTGCCCCTCCTGCCGGGGCATGCCCTGTCCTTCTCCGTCCCGGCCTTCCGCCAGGATTGATCCCGGAGGCTCCCGTGCTCGTCCAGGAAATGATGCGCAGTCCCGTGGTCACCATCCCGCCGGAGGCCAGCCTCAAGGAGGCCTGCACCCTGTTCAGCACCCGCGGGTTCCGCCATCTGCCGGTGGTGAAGGAGGGCCGCCTGGTCGGCGTGCTCACCGACCGCGACCTGCGCTGGGCCACCAGCGCCCTCTGCCCCGAGCCGCGCAGGCTGGAGGACCCGGTGCAGGCTGCCATGAGCCAGCCGCCCATCACCATCGATCCCCTGGACCCGGTGGAGGACGCCGCCCGGATCATGCGCGAGCACAAGATCGGCTGCCTGCCGGTGATGGAGGGGCCCGAGCTGGTGGGCATCCTCACGGGCATGGACATCCTGGACACCCTCATCAAGCTCACGGGCGTCTCCCTGCCCTCCTCCCGCCTGGAGGTGGCCCTGGATGACCGGCCCGGCGAACTGGCCCGGCTCACCGCCCTCCTGGCCGAGCGCCATGTGAACATCCATTCCATCCTCACCTATCCAGATGCGGAGCAGCTCGTGCGCACGGTGCTGCGGGTGGGATCGAGCCAGGTCCGGACCCTGGCGGAGGACCTCCGCCAGGCGGGCTTCCGCGTCCTCTGGCCCCGGCCCAAGCCATGGTCGCGCTGATCCACCGCGCGGAGTACGCGCAGTACGACTTCGGTCCCGAACACCCCTTCACGCCGGCCCGGCTCGCGATGCTGCTGGACCTGCTGGGGGAACTGGGCGTGGACCTGGTTCCCGTGCAGGCCCCCGCGGCCACCCGCGAGGAGATCCTCACGGTCCACGATCCCGCCTACGTCGAGGCGGTCGAGGCCCTGGACCGCGGCGAGGCCCGGCCCGAAGCCGAGGCCTTCGGACTGGGCACGCCGGACAACCCCATCTTCCCGGGCATGGATCTCGCCGCCCGCTGGCTGGTGGGCGGGGCGCTCCACGGCGCGCGGCTGCTCATGTCCGGCGCGGAGCAGCGGGTACTCCAGCTGGGCGGCGGGCTGCACCATGCCCAGCGCAACCGCGCCGCGGGCTTCTGCCTCTACAACGACCTGGCCGTGGCCATCCAGGCCCTGGTGGCCCACGGCTGGCGCGTGGCCTACCTGGACATCGACCTCCACCACGGCGACGGCGTCCAGAGCCTCTTCTACGAGAACGACCGGGTGCTGACCATCAGTCTCCACGAATCGGGCCACTACCTCTTCCCGGGCACGGGCCATATCCAGGAGCTCGGCGGCGGCTACGCGCGGGGCCTCTCGCTGAACCTTCCCTTCGAACCCTTCACGGGCGCCGAGGACTACCTGGAGGCCTTCGATACCGTGGTGCCCCAGGCCCTGGCCATGTTCTCCCCCCACGTACTGGTGGTACAGGCCGGCGCGGACGCCCACTTCGCGGATCCCATGGGGGACCTGGCCCTCACCACCCAGGCCTTCGAGACCCTCTACCGCCGCATCCTCGACCTGGCCCACCGGCACGCCCAGGGCCGGCTCCTCGCCACCCTCGGCGGAGGCTACGATGCCCAGGTGGTCTCGCGGGTGTGGACCATCCTGGCCCTCACCCTGTTCGACCGGCCCCTGCCGGAGACCCTTCCCCCTGCCTGGATCGAACGGTGGCGGCCCCTGCTGGGCGAGACGCCCCCCACGCACCTGCACGATCCCGTGCCCGCCTTCCCGCCCATGCCGGGCGCGGAACTGCGGAGCCGGCACAACCGGGACATGGTCTCCCGCCTGCTGGACGCCCTCAGCCGCTACTGGCTATGAGGCTCCCCGTCAGTGGGGCTGCTGCGCCATGGCCTCGTTGAAGCCCTGGAACACCTCGCCGTACCGCCCCGTCTCGGCGGCGAACCGCAGGCGTTTCACATTCTCCACGCAGATCTCCTGGGCCTCCGGCTGCGTCTCCAGCAGGAGCATCACTTCTGCGATGTAGGCCGGGAGCGGCATGGCGCGGGGGTCCGAAGCCCCGTTCATGAGATCCGTCGCCACATAGGGCGGGATGAGCTCGATCACCTGAATCGAGGTCCCCCGGAGCTGGAAGCGGAGGGACTCGGTGTAGGAGTGGATCGCGGCCTTGGTGGCGCAGTAGGTCGGGGTCGTGGCGAGGGGGAGGAAGGCCAGGCCGGACGAGACGTTCATGATCGTCGAACGGGGCTGCCGCTGGAGGAGAGGCAGGAGGGCCGCGGTGAGGCGGAGAGGCCCCAGCAGGTTCGTGGCGATGATGGCCTCCATGTCCGAGAGATCCTCCGCCTGGGCTCGCAGGTCTTCGGCCCGCATGATCCCTGAGTTGTTGACGAGGACGTTCAGGCGGGGGAAGTCCCCCGCCACCTTCGCGGCGAACCCGCGGATCGCGACCGGGTCCCGGAGGTCCACGACGTACGAGGCCATGCCGGGGTTCGCCCGGACGGTGTCCTCCAGCACCTCCCGCCGCCTCCCTGCGATGATCACCTGGTTCCCGCGGGCATGGCAGGCCTCCGCCAGCCCGCGCCCGATGCCGGAACCGCCCCCGGTGATGAGGATGGTGTTGCCGTGCAGGTCCATGGCGCCTCCCGCGATGTGTCCCCGTACGGTAGTCGAGGGCGCCGGCCCGGACAACCGGCGGGGAAGGCCTGCCTCCCCGCCGGTTCAGCAGCCCCGGGCCCGGGCCTCGGACACCAGGAACACGGCGAGATCCGCCGGATCCACCGACAGGTCGGGCAGACCCGCCAGGAACCCTGGGCGCAGGATCCGGTCATCCAGGGGCGCCCCGGGCGCGAGGCCCCGCAACCGCGCGAGGAGGACCGCGAAGTTCCCGGATCGGGAAGGCTGGAGGGCCGCGCCCAGGCCCTGGTAGTTGAGGCGCCCCTCGTAGAGCATGATCGCCGGGCCCCCATCGTTCCGCTGCACCAGGATGAACGGTTCCCGCGACGAGGTCCGCCGCTCGGAGATGGTCTCCACCTTCTTGGTGATCGCCAGGCCGCTCGTCAACAAGGCCTTGCCCAGGTCCAGCTTGCGTTCGGTGGTCTTGACCAGCTCCGAGGTCTCCAGCACGCGGTGGCCCCGCAGGAAGAGGGAAATCGCCGCCGACGGGCATTCATGCCGCTGGCCCCGCCCGTCCAGGGCCGCGAACCCATCCGCGGCGAATTCCAGGTTCCGGGCCACCACGCGATCCCCGTCGCCCGGGATCGCGGCCGCCTCCCCCGGGAAGGCCGTGAATCCCGCCGCTTCCAGGGCCTCCGCGATCCGGATGCCGTCCTGGGTGGCACGGACCAGCACCCTCGGGAGCGTCCCGGCGAGCAGGCGCGAGGCATCCACCGGGGCGATCCCGGCGATGTCGGCTGCCCGCGGGACACCGTCGGGATCAGAAGGAAGGCTTGCGATCGCAACGAACATGGCATCCACCCGGAATGATCTTCTCCGGCCCGCGGCGACGGTGCAGCCCTTTCTCCAAGAACGCCCGCCCGACCGCGGACCCGGGCATGCTACGGCAGAGCCACCGGCCGGGCGGGCGGAGCAGCCGGATGCAGGCTGGATGCAAGCTGGAAGCATGACAAAAATGGCCTGCCGTGAAAGGCAGGCCATACTTGTTGATCAGAGTGGTGGTCCCGGAGCGACTCGAACGCCCGACCCTCAGATTCGTAGTCTGATGCTCTATCCAGCTGAGCTACGGGACCGCACTGAGGAATCGATTCTACCGGATTCCCGCGGACTGTCCATCCCAAACCCGCAGGGGCGCGGTGCGGGAGGCGGGACAGGGCTCCCCGGTGAGGTCCGTGGCCAGGCGGTCCATGAGGGCGCGGGCGGTGGTGAGCTTGCCGCCCAGCACCAGGGTGAGGTTCCGGAGGCGGGGATGGGCCTCGAGCACGGCCTCGCGGCTGAGATGGGTGGTGAGGCCGGACGCCGCCACGAGGGGGCGGACGCCCAGTTCCTCGGACCGCACCGGCAGGCGCCGCCAGGGGATGGCCGGCAGGTTCGTCTCCAGGGCCCCGAACAGCTCCTCCCGCTCGGCCTCGAGGATGGGCACCCATCCGTCGTCCACCTCGCGCTCGGTGGTGCCCACCTGGAGAAGGCCGTCGCGGGGGATCACGAAGAGGATGCGGCCCTTCGGCCGGCGGATGGCCCAGGGCCGCTCGCAGCCCGCCACCGCGTCGAACCAGAGGTGGATCCCCGAGGAGAGGCGGAGGCGCTTCTGCGTCTCCCCGAACCAGCCGGCCAGGGCGCCGTCGGTCCAGGGTCCCAGCGCGAAGACCCACCGCAGGGCTGTCACCCGGCGCGCCGTGCCGTCGCGGCGATCCCGCAGCACAGCCGTCCGCAGCTCGCCGGAGGTGTCCTCGAACGAGGTCACCTCGTGGAAGTCCAGACGCAGGGCCTCGCTGGAGGCAGCCAGGTCCCGGGTCAGCTCCCGGTCCCAGGTCATGAGGTCGGCGTAGGCCGTGGCGCCCCGGAAGGGGCCGCCCCCGGACCGGGGATCTGCCTCGAACGCCGCGGCGGGCACACCCCCGAGTCGCAGGTCCGGCGGCCAGCCCGGCCGCTCGGAACCCCAGTGATCGTAGAGGCCGATGCCGAAGCGGTGGGCGAGGCCCTCGGGCCAGGACCGGTGCGGCATCCAGAAGGCCTCCCAGCGGCAGCGGCCGGGCGCGATGCGGGACCAGGTGGCCCGTTCCGCGAGGCCCTCCCGCATCTGGCGGATGTCCCCGGTGAGCATGTACCGGATGCCGCCATGGAGGAGCTGGCTGGACCACTGGCTGGTGCCGCCCCCGACCTCGCCACGATCCACCAGGGCGCAGGCGACGCCACGGAGGCTGAGCTCCCGCGCCAGGGCCGCCCCGTGGATGCCGGCGCCGAGGATGGCGACGTCGGTTTCCAGGGCGGCCGGCAGGTCGCAGCGGCCTTCGGGCGGGGCGGGCCAGGCGGCATCGGACATGGGCACCTCGCCTCCAGTGTGCCGCCCCGGTGTGTTTCAATGAAGCCACCATGTCCTCCGCACGCCTCCGTTCCGTCCTGAACCTCACGGTCCTCGTGGCCGCCCTGGGGTATTTCGTCGACATGTTCGACCTGCTGCTCTTCCCCATCGTGCGCCAGCCGAGCCTCACGGCCCTGGGCGTGCCGCAGGGCGATGCGCAGGTGTCGGCCACCTTCCTCCTGCTCAACGCCCAGATGGTGGGCATGCTGCTGGGCGGCATCCTCTGGGGCGTGCTGGGTGACAAGAAGGGCCGCCTGAGCACCCTCTTCGGCAGCATCGCCCTCTACTCCGTGGCCAACATCGCCAACGCCTTCGTCCATTCCATCCCGTCCTACGTGGTGTGGCGCTTCCTCGCAGGCCTGGGCCTGGCCGGGGAGCTGGGCGCGGCGGTGACGCTGGTGAGCGAGATCCTCCCCCGGGACCTCCGGGCCTACGGCACGGCCATCGTGGCCGCCGTGGGCATCTTCGGGACGGTGACCGCCAGCCTCGTGGGCAAGTACCTGCCCTGGCGCGTGGCCTACCTCGCCGGCGGGGGCCTCGGCCTTCTCCTGCTCGTGACGCGCTTCAGCCTGCGGGAGAGCGCCATGTTCCGCGACCTGGGCAGCCACGAGGTGAAGCGCGGCGACTTCCTCTGCCTCTTCACCAGCGGGGAGCGGTTCCTGCGCTACCTCCGCTGCATCCTCATCGGCCTGCCGACCTGGTTCGTGGTGGCCATCCTCATCACCTCGGCCCCCGAGTTCGCGCCGAAGATCGGCGTGACGGGCCCCGTGGCCGCAGGCACGGCCGTGGCCTTCTGCTACACGGGCATCACCCTCGGCAGCCTGGCCTCGGGCATCCTCAGCCAGCTCTGGGGCAGCCGGAAGAAGGTGGTGCTGCTCTTCATCCTGGGCGCCCTGGCGGGTGTGGCGGCCTACCTCAGCCTGCGCGGCCTCACCCCCGCCGCCTTCTACCTGCTCTCGGCCTTCCTCGGCCTCGCCACCGGCTACTGGGCCGTCTTCGTCACCATCGCGGCGGAGCAGTTCGGCACCAACCTGCGCTCCACGGTGGCCACCACCGTGCCCAACTTCGTCCGCGGATCGGTGCCCCTCATCACGGGCAGCTTCATCATGCTGCGGAACCACCTGGGCTTCATCGGCTCAGCCTGGGCCGTGGGGCTGGTCTGCTTCGCGCTCGCCCTGGGTTCGCTGTGGGGCATGGCGGAGACCCACGGGCGGGACCTGGATTTCGTGGAGTAGCGGCCTACTTCGGCGGCACCACCTTGGCTTCCCTGACCGTGGCCAGGTCCACATCGACGACCTTCCCGTCCTTCAGGACGAGGTGCAGGGTCCCCCGGGCCGGGAGGTCCAGGGACACGGCGCCACCGTTCACCGCACCCTCCACCCGGATGCGGAAGGTCCCGCTGCCGCCGTAGTGGTTCCGGCCCACGCGCATGACCAGGCGCTCGGCCTTCGGCAGCACGATGCGCTTCGTCTCCATCACGCTCTTGTCGTTGTAGGCCCGGGGGTTCATGGCCAGCTTCGCGCGACCGGCAGAGTCGGACACGCCCAGGTCCACGCTGATGTTGGCGTCGCTGGGGGTGATGTCCACCGTCACCACCAGCGGGCCCGGCCCCGCTGTGAAGGCGTAATAGGCCTCGCCCCTGTCGTCCTCGGCGATGCGCCCGGAGATGACGCCATTCGGCGGCAGGGGCAGCGGGTGTTCCCTGTCCATGTGCGTCTGCGCCGGGAGCGGGAAGGT
>DASVZU010000300.1:0-1866 GCA_036391515.1 Holophagaceae bacterium | reverse complement strand
AGGACGAACGTGCGGAAGCTCACAGAGACGGCCATGGGGACCATGCTACCTTCCTCGCGGACCCGCCGGAACGCCGGCGCCTTGGACAGGATCCAGCCATGCGGATCAACAGCCTCGACGACCTCCTTCGCGCCGTGAAGGATCGCCCCCGCAAGCGCCTGGTGGTGGCCTGGGCCAACGACGCCCACACCCTGGAGGCGGTGAACGCCGCCGTGGAGGCGGGCCTGGTGGAGGCCATCCTGGTGGGCGACGAGCCCGTGATGCAGGGCGTGCTCCAGGAGCTGGGCCTGCCGAAGGAGCGCTTCCGGATGATCCACGCCCCGACGGACACGGAGGCCGCCGCGAAGGCCGTGGCCATGGTGCGCTTCGGCGAGGCCGACCTCCTGATGAAGGGGCTGCTCAGCACCGAGAAGTACATGAAGGCCATCCTCGCCAAGGACCAGGGCCTGCTGGATCCGGGCGCCATCCTAAGCCACGTCACCGTCATGGAGCACCCCGGCCATCCCAAGCTCCTGGTGGCCGGCGACGTGGCCGTGATCCCCGAGCCCGAGCTGAAGGAGAAGGTGGCCATCCTGGGCTACCTGGTGGCCACAGCCAAGGCCCTGGGCGTGGCGACGCCGAAGGTGGCCGTGCTGTCCGCCTCGGAGACGGTGCAGCCCAAGCTGCGCTCCAGCGCCGAGGCTGCCCTCCTCTCCAAGATGGCGGACCGGGGGCAGATCCGGGGCGCCCTCGTGGACGGCCCCATGGCCCTCGACGGCGCCATCGATCCCGAGTCCGCCCACATCAAGGGCATGGCCGGGCCGGTGGCCGGCGATGCCGACTGCCTGCTCTTCCCCAACCTGGAGGCCGGCAACACCTTCTACAAGGCCGGCACCAAGCTGGGCGGCGCGGAGATCGCCGCCGTGGTGGCGGGCGCGAAGGTGCCCTGCGTCCTCAGCAGCCGCGGGGACACGGCCAAGACCAAGCTCAGCTCCATCGCCCTGGCGGCCCTGCTGGCCTGAGCGTCCGGTCGGGCAGAATGGGGGCGGAAGGGGGCCCCGTGAACCTGTTCGACTCGCCCAGTGCCGCTGAGACCGCCGCCATCGACGCCGCGATCACCACCCGCCGCTCCATGCGGGCCTTCCTGCCCACGCCCGTGGCGCGGGAGGTGGTGGAGGAGATCCTGGCCGCGGCCTCCCGGGCGCCTTCCGGCACCAACATCCAGCCATGGCAGGTCCACGTCCTGACCGGGGCGGCCCTCAAGCGCCTCTCCGACCGCCTCCTGGCCATCCACGACGACCCTGAGGAGCTGGCCCGGCACGAGCGGGAATACGAGTACTACCCCAGCGAGTGGACCTCGCCCTACGTGGAGCGGCGGCGCAAGGTCGGCTGGGACCTCTACGGGCTCCTGGGCATCGGGAAGGCCGACAAGGCGCGGATGCACGCCCAGCACGGCCGCAACTACCGGTTCTTCGACGCCCCCGTGGGCTTGATCTTCAGCATCGACCGCATCATGCAGCAGGGGAGCTGGCTGGACTACGGCATGTTCCTGCAGAACGTCATGATCGCCGCCCGGGCCCGGGGCCTGCACACCTGCCCCCAGGCCGCCTTCACCTCCTTCCACAGGGTCATTGCGGAGGAGCTGGCCTTCCCGCCCGGGCAGATGCTGGTCTGCGGCATGGCCCTCGGCTACGCCGACCCCGCGGCCCCCGAGAACCAGCTCGCCACCGAGCGGGCCCCGGTGTCTGAGTTCGCGCGGTTCCACCAGGACTGAGGGGAGGGCTTCAGCCCTGCGGCGGGTAGTCCCTGGCGGTCTCGCGGCCGGAGAGGACACGGAGGGCGCCCTTGGCGAGGGCGCCCATCTCGTTCTCGCCGGGATACACCTGC
>DASVZU010000299.1:0-12415 GCA_036391515.1 Holophagaceae bacterium | reverse complement strand
CGGACGAACTCGGGGATGGCGAAGGGCCTGAAGAGGCGGACCTTGAGCACGCCGACCTTCTCACCCTGCTTCATGGCCCACTCGACGTACTCGTGGGTGACGTCGCAGCTCGAGCCCATGGTCACGATCACGCGCTCGGCTTCGGGGTGGCCGAAGTACTCGTAGAGGCGGTACTGGCGGCCCGTGATCTTGGCGAAGCGGTCCATCTCCTGCTGCACGAGGGCGGGGGCCGCGGCGTAGTAGGGCGTGCAGGCCTCGCGGGCCTGGAAGAAGGTGTCGGGGTTCTGGGCCGTCCCGCGGATCATGGGGTGGTCCGGGGTCAGGGCCATCTTGCGGAAGCCGGCCACCAGCTCGTCCGGCACCATCTGGCGGAGGTCCTCGTCGTTGAGGATCTCGATCTTGGCCACCTCGTGGCTGGTGCGGAAGCCGTCGAAGAAGTGCAGGAAGGGCACCCGGGCGCGCAGCGTGGCGGCGTGGGCGATGGCGGCGAAATCGTGGGCCTGCTGCACGCTGTCGGAGGACAGCATGGCGAAGCCGGTCATGCGGCAGGACATCACGTCCGAGTGGTCGCCGAAGATGCTGAGGGCGTGGGTGGCCAGGGTGCGGGCGCTGACGTGCATGCAGAAGGGCGTCAGCTCGCCGGCGATCTTGTACATGTTGGGGATCATGAGGAGCAGGCCCTGGGACGCCGTGAAGGTCGTCGTGAGGCTGCCGGCCTGGAGGGCCCCGTGGACGGCGCCGGCCGCGCCGCCCTCGGACTGCATCTCGATGACGGAGGGGATGGTCTTCCAGATGTTGACCTTGCCCTGGGAGCTCCACTCGTCCGCCCACTCGCCCATGTTGGAGGAGGGCGTGATGGGGTAGATGGCGATGACTTCGCTGAGGCGGTGGGCCACCGAGGCGGTGGCCTCGTTCCCATCCAGGGTCTTCATGACGCGCGGGCTCATGCTTAGCTCCTTCCGGGCTTTCCTTGGACAATCCCGGCAAAAGGTATCAAGACAGGCAATGCAGCGGATCCATCATACCTGATGGACGGGTCAAAATCGGTCACATGTGGTTCAGTGGTCAGACCGCCGCCGTGGGCGCTCCCATGAGGCGCTGGTGCATGGCGGCGGCGGCCCGGCGCCCCTGGCCCATGGCCAGGATCACGGTGGCCCCGCCGGTGATGACATCCCCGCCGGCGAAGACGCCGGGCAGGGAGGTCTCGCCGGTCTCGTTGTCCACCACCACCACGCCGCCCTTGAGGGTCTTGAGGCCCTTGTCGGTCTGGGCGAGGAGGGGGTTCACGTCGAAGCCGAGGGCCACCACCAGCGTCTCGCAGGGGATCATGATCCGCTCGTCGGTCATCTTGGGGCTGCGGCGGCCATCGGGGCCGGGCTCGCCCAGCTCCATGACGGCGCACTCGGCGTGGGTCATCCAGCCCTTCTCGTTGCCGTGGAGCTGGACGGGGGTGCAGAGGAACTTGAACTCCACCCCTTCCTCCATGGCGTGCTCCAGCTCCTCCTTGCGGGCGGTGGACTCCTTGATGGTGCGGCGGTAGACCACCGTCACCTTCTCGGCGCCCATGCGGCGCGCGGCGCGGGCGGCGTCCATGGCGGTGTTGCCGGCGCCCACGATGATGACGTTCTTCCCGACGGTCACCGGGGTGCCGTAGGTGGGGAAGAGATCCGCGCGCATCAGGTTGATGCGGGTGAGGAACTCGTTGGCGGTATAGACGCCCTTGTACTCCTCGCCGGGGATCCCCATCATCTTGGGGAGGCCGGCGCCGGTGCCCATGAAGAGGGCGTCGTTCTCCTTCCGGAGATCCTCGAGGGTCATGCTCCGGCCCACCAGGGTGTTCATGACGAACTTCACGCCCAGGCGGCGGAGGGTGGACACTTCCTGGTCCACGATGGCGTTCGGCAGGCGGAACTCCGGGATGCCGTAGAGCATCACGCCCCCGGGCTTGTGGAAGGCGTCGTAGACCGTGACCTCGTGGCCCTTCTTCACCAGCTCGCCGGCCACGGTGAGGCCCGCCGGGCCCGCGCCGACCACGGCCACCTTCTTGCCCGTGGCGGGTTCGACGGGGGGCAGCTCATCCGAGCCCAGCATGGAATCGGAGGCGTAGCGCTCCAGGCGGCCGATGGAGACGGGCAGGCCCTTGATGCCCACCACGCACTTGATCTCGCACTGCTTCTCCTGCGGGCAGACGCGGCCGCAGACGGAGCCCAGCGAGGAGCTCTCCTTGATGATGCGGGCAGCGGCCTTGGGATCGTCGTTGACGATCTCCTGGAGGAAGGCCGGGATGTTGATGCTCACCGGGCAGCCCTCGATGCAGGCGGGATGCTTGCACATGATGCAGCGGGCGGCCTCGAGCTTCGCCTGCTCGGGCGAGAGGCCCAGGCTCACCTCGTCGAAGTTGCACACCCGCAGCTCCGGCGGCTGGCAGGCCATCTCCTGGCGGGGGATCTTCATCTTCTGGCTGGGCTTGATGGCCCTGAGGTCGAGGTTCTTCCAGTCCAGCTCGGTCACGGGCTCGTTGAGATACTGGGAGTAGTCCACCGGGCCGGTGGCGGCCACGCGGCCGATCTTGCAGTCGGAGGGGTCGCACTGCTCCTCCGCCTTGTACCAGTCCTGGCGGTTGCGGAGCATGTTGAAGTCGACCTTGTGCCCGTCGAAGTCCGGGCCGTCGAAGCAGGCGAACTTGGTCTCCCCGCCCACGCTGACGCGGCAGCCGCCGCACATGCCCGTGCCATCCACCATGAGGGCGTTGAGGCTCACCAGCGTGAAGATGCCGTGGGGCTTGGTGAGGTCGGAGACGGCCCGCATCATGGGCAGGGGGCCCACGGCCACCACCTCGGCGATGGGCTCGCGGGCGATGATGTCCTTGAGGGCGTCGGTGACCAGGCCCTTGCGGCCCAGGGTGCCGTCATCGGTGGTGACGATCAGTTCCGCCGAGTTCGCGCCCAGCTCGTCGGCCAGCAGGACGCGCTCCTTGCTGCGGCCGCCCAGGATGGTGATGACGCGGCGGCCCTGCGCGTGCAGCAGCTCGGCCGCCGGCAGGATGGCCGCGGAGCCGTAGCCGCCGGCCATGAGGACGATGGTGCCCTCCTCCACCAGCTCCGTGGGGCTGCCCATGGGGCCGGCCACGGCGTAGAGGCGGTCCCCGGCGCTGAGGCGGCCCATGGCCTTCGTGGTGATGCCCACCTCCTGCATGATGAAGTGGATGTAGCCCTTCCGCGCGTCACCACCCGCCAGCGTGAGGGGGATGCGCTCGCTCTCGGGGAAGGGGGCCACCATGAAGAACTGGCCGGGCTTGCGGCCCCGGGCCACCTGGGGGGCCTGAACGATGAAGGACCAGGTCTCGGGGGCGATGAGCTTCTTCTCCAGGATCAGGTAGCCGTCCTGCGTCTCGGCGTCGGAGGCGTAGAGGGACTTGCCCTTGAGAAGGGGCAGCATCAGCTCCTCCTCCGCCTCGATGTGGTCGCGCACCAGGTCCACCAGGCGCTGGCCCAGGAGCGTGAGGGACCTGGGGGCCCGGGCCTGGCCCTCGTTGATCTCGGAGAGGAGCTGGAGGGTCAGCTCCCACATCTGGCGGTGGTCCTCGTAGAGCCGCTGGTGGAGGGTTTCGGCGCCGATCTCCTCCAGCAGGGGGAACAGCTCCCGCTCTTCCGCCTCGTTGTGGGGGCGGAGCACCTCGTAGATCCAGCGGGCCCCCTCGTCCACCCCCTTCCAGTCGCCTGAACCCAGGGCCTCGGCCATGCGGGTCAGGCGGGCCTGGGCCTCGCCGTGGGTGGCATGCCAGGTCGGGGCCGGCAGGTTCTCGGGGGTGAGCAGGTGGGTGGCCGAGTCGGACATGGACGCCTCCAGATCCCTCCAGCATGGGCTGTCCCGCTTCCGATTTCTGTGTCTGAAAACCGAGTGTGGGCCACTTGTGACCCAGGGCACAGAAGCTTGAAAGACATGGGTTTACCTGGATTTTATCTATGCGTGATTGCCCATCCGGTGATCCGACGAGGGCTTCCGGACGGCCATCACATCCTGCACCTTGGCCACCAGATCCCGGACCCGGAAGGGTTTCTGCAGGAATCCGTCCGGCGGCAGGTCGGCGAGGGAATCCAGGGATTCCTGCTGGGTGTAGCCGCTGGTGAGGAGGACCCGGGCCCCGGGGGCCGTCTCGCGGATGATCCGGAAGGCCTCAGCCCCCCCCATGCGGGGCATGGTCATGTCGAGCAGGACCAGATCCACCCGGGCGCCGTGCTGACGGAACAGCTCCACGGCCTCCTGGCCGTCCCGGGCCTCGAGCACCTGCAGTCCGGCCCCCTCCAGGGCCTCCTTCGCCAGTTCCCGGATGATGGCCTCGTCGTCCGCCACCAGGACGAGGCCTGTGGCGGGAGGCGGCTCCTCGGGGCGCGCCGCCTCGGTGAGGGCCGTGTGCTCGCTGGCGGGGAAGAGAAGGACGAAGGTGGTGCCTTCGCCCGGCACGCTCTCCACGTGGATGCCGGCATGGTGTCCCCGGACGATGCCCAGCATGGCGGAGAGGCCCAGACCCCGGCCCGTGAACTTGGTGGAGAAGAACGGGTCGAAGATGCGTCCGATGGTCTCGGCGTCCATGCCGCAGCCGTCATCCTCCACTTCCATGCGCACGAAGAGGCCCGGTTCCAGCACCTGTCCGGGGAAGGTCGCGGACAGTTCGGCCTGGCCGCACTCCACGGCGCGGGTGCGGAGGATGACGGTGCCCGGCTGGTCCCCAATGGCCTCGGAGGCGTTGATGACCAGGTTCATCACCACCTGCTGGAACTGGGCGCTGTCGGCCTCCACCGGGGGGAGCCCGGGCTGGAGGTCGTACTGGAGGGCCACCTTCTTGGAGATGGAGACCGTCAGCAGATCCCCCATCTCCTGGATGATCCGGTTGAGGTTCTGGGGCTTCACGGCGAAGTGGCCCTTGCCCGCATAGGCCAGGAGCTGGCGGGCCAGGTCGGCCCCGCGTTGCGTGGTGGCTTCGATGCGCTGGAGGGCCTCGCGAAGCCAGGGATCGTCGGGGATCCGGGTCAGGGCCATCTCGGCATTGCCCAGGATGGCGGTGAGGAGGTTGTTGAAGTCGTGGGCGATCCCGCCGGCCAGGACGCCCAGGCTCTCCAGCTTCTGGGACTGGCGCAGGGCGTCCTCCGCCCGCTGGCGATCGGTCACGTCGTCGGCCAGGAAAGTGGCTCCGGCGAACCGGCCGTCCTCGTCCTGGAGGGCGGTGATGTACCAGTCGCAGAGGCGCCGCTGGCCCGTGCGGCAGAGCACGTTCAGGGAGATGCGGATGCCCTCCCCCCGCCCCTCCACGAGGCCCTTCCGGCGGCGCGAGAGCTCCGCCTGGCCCTCGTCGGGGACCAGGATCCGGGGGTCCCGGCCCAGCATCTCCGCCCGGGTGTAGCCGAAGATGCGCTCCGCGGCAGGGTTCCACTCCTGGATGCGGAAATCCGGATCCGTCTCGATGACGGCCAGGGGGGTGTACTCCAGGTGGCTCCGGTTCCGGGCCAGGGCCCGGTGGAGGGAGGCGGTCATGCGCCGCGCCAGCTCCAGCGCCCGAGCCCGGGTGCCCACGAGGGAGGCCAGGCCCAGGGCCAGGGAGGCGGATACGGCCAGGCCGGCCAGCAGCACCCATTCGGAACGATGGCGCCCCTCTGCGTGGAAGAATTCTGGCCGCAGGGCGTACCGGATCCGCCAGTCCCGCTCGGCGAAGGTCAGTTCGTGCACCGCCATCGGAGCGGTTCCCGCGGGCCAGGCAGGACTCACGTAGAGCCAGCGTCCCTGGGCCGAAGAGGCATCCTGCACTTCGAAGGTGAGGCCCTGGTCCTCACGGTTCAGGATGTCCTCCATGAGGGGGCGGATGAGGATCCCAGCGGAGACCCAGCCTTTGAGGGCGATCCGGCGGGCTTCAGGGGTGTCCGGCGGGGCAGGCGCCCGGAACACCGGCAGGTAGAGGGCCACCGCCTCCTGCCGCTCGCTGCCGTTGGTGAAGAAGAGCAGGCCGGAGAGGGCGGGGCCGCCCGTCTCCCGGGCCCGCTCCGCCGCCACCCGCTGGGTGTGGCTGGCGCCTACGTCGAGACCCAGGGCCCCAGGGCTCTGTTCAGCGGGCTCGCAGAGCTCGATGAGGAGATGATCAGGGTCCTGGTCCGGCGTCCGCAGCGGCATGGGGTCCGCCTGGGGCCGGTGGTAGCGGCCCCTCAACTGGGGCAGGCGCGCCAGGGTGGCATCCAGCTCCCGGTTGGGGATGGACACGATGTAGGCCAGGCTCGACAAGCCGGGGTGACGGTGGGGAAGATCCAGGCCTCCGACGTAGTCCCGCCACTCCGCTTCGGTGACCTTGTGGTCCAGGGCGAGGAAGCCCTGGGCGCCCCGGACGATGTCTTCGTAGCGGCCCATGCGGTTGCGGAGGGAACCCTCCACCCGGTCCGTGAAGCGCTGGATGCGGGCCCGGTCGCGCCGCTCCAGGCGATGCCGGTCCGCCAGGTAGAGGGAGAGGGTGACAGCGAGCCCCAGGACGAATACCAGGACGGCCGGTCCCCAGGGCCGGGGAGGGCGGTGCGCGGGGCTCGGGGGGGCTGGTGTCATAGGGGGCGGCTGTGTCCTCATGGTAGCTGTATTTTCAAGGCCCAGGCCCGAACCCCCCGGGCCGCGGACCCTTCCCTGCGGTAGGGTAGAGGACGCGGGAGAATTGAACGTGGAATCCATCGAGCCGTTCCTGATCGCCGCCCAGCGCGTCCTGCACCACCCCTCGGAGCGGGCGCGGCTAAGCGCCATCCTCACCCGCTGGGCCGGCCAGTGGCGGGGGAAGCACCGGGTCCTGGATACGAGCCAGAGCCTGCACGGCGTATTCCTGCACTTCAACCAGCTCATGGACGGAAAGTGGGTCCAGGCCTTCACCTTCGTGGCGACCCGGCGGGAGGGAGTCTGTCTCCGCGGCCCCGACCCCGACCGCACCCGCAAGTCCCACAAGCTCCGTCGGCATCCCCTGGATGCCGCGCCCCTGGATGCCCTCTTCGAGGCCTGGTCCCTCCACCCGGAGGCCCGTCCGGCCGGCCACGCGGTGGAGTTCTTCCTGGAGGAGACCCCGGACGAGGTGTGGGAGGCCTGCCTGGCGCAGGCGATGGACTGCCTCGGCCGCTGAGGGATTGCGGAACGGGGAAGGTTCAGGCAAGGTGGGCGGACCTCATGACGAACCCCTCCCGCCCCTTTACCTGCGCCTTCCGCACCCCGGGTGCGAAGGTGGGCGGCGTCTAGACTCTCATCCGCTTCCGACTTCGCCCCCGAGACCACCCGGCTCGGGGGTTTTCCTTTGTGGAGACGCCCATGCCACCGCCCGACCTCGCCGATCTTCGCCGCGCCATCGATGCCGTGGACGACCAGTTGCTCGCCCTCCTCAACCGTCGGGCCGGCCTTGCCGCCGAGGTGGGTCGCCTCAAGGTCGCCGCGGCGCCGGAGGCCCCCTTCCACGCGCCGAAGCGCGAGCGGGAAGTGCTCGCGCGGCTCGAGGCCGCCAACGCCGGCCCCTTCCCCGGTCCCGCGGTGCGCATCATCTTCCAGGAGATCATGAGCGCCTGCCTCAGCCTGGAGAAGCCGCTCCGGGTGGCCTTCCTCGGGCCGGAGGGCACGTTCACGCACCTGGCGGCCCGGCACCAGTTCGGCGGCTCCAGCCAGTCCCTTCCCCAGGGCACCATCCAGGCGGTCTTCCGGGCCGTGGAGCGGGGCGGCGCGGACTACGGGGTGGTGCCCGTGGAGAACGCCACGGAGGGGGCCGTGGACTCCACCCTCGATGCCTTCCTCGACAGCCCCCTGCGCATCTGCGCGGAGATCCTCCTGCCGGTGGACCAGGCCCTGCTGCTGAGGCCCGACCTCGACCTGGAGGGCGTGCGGCGCGTCTACTCCCACCCCCAGGCCCTAGGCCAGTGCCGGCGCTGGCTGGAAGCGCACCTGCCCGGGGCCGACCGCGTGGAAGCGCCATCCACTTCCGAGGCGGCCCGCCTGGCACGGGAAGACGCCGAAGGGGCCGCGGTGGCCTCCGAGCTGGCGGCGGAGCTGTTCGGGCTCAAGGTTGCCGAGTCCCGCATCCAGGACCTCGCGGCCAACGCGACCCGGTTCCTGGTCCTGGGCTCGAAGGACGCCGAGCCCACGGGCCGCGACCGCACGTCCCTCCTGGTGCTGGCGCAGGACGGCCCCGGGGCTCTCCTGCGCCTGCTGGAGCCTCTGGCCCGGCGCGGGCTGAATCTCAGCCGGATCCAGAGCCGGCCCACGCGACGACGGCTCTGGGAATACGCCTTCTTCCTGGATGTGGAGGGCCACCGCGTCGACGCCCCCATGGGCGAGGCCCTGGCCGAGCTCCGCTCCGCCAGCGCCTCCTTGAAGGTGCTGGGCAGCTACCCGCGAGAGATCTCCAGTGCAGGGGAGGGTTGCCGGGACTGACGACGGAAGCGGAAGGCGACTCCCAGGTGGAAACCCCACCCTGGGATCGCCTTCCGCTGCCTGGAACCCAGGCCCTCGCCCACTCGGGATACATCTGTCTAGACTTGTATTGTAGATGTAAACAATTTAATGAAAGTTGTTTTTCTGCTAGTCATTCTGTTGAATCCCTTAGTAGCATCGACGGAAATGTTTCACCTCTTTTCGGGGTTTGCACATGTATCAGTGGGGTAGGTTATTCCGCGGTCTCGTTGTGGCTGCAGCCTTGGGAACCCTGTTCGGCTGCGGGGGAGGCGGGTCCTCCTCGACGGGCGGCACGCTCCCCCAGACCAGCCTCCCTCCTGTGGCCACCCTCCAGGGATGGGCCCCGAACGAGACGCCGCTCCAGCAGTACAAGGCCTACACCTTCACCGCCACGGCCACCGATCCCAACATCGGGGGGGGTATCTCGGAATTTGACTGGGATTTCGGCGACGGCACGCGCAAGGTGACCCCGAGCGTGGTGGTGTCGGGGGTCCCCACGGGCACCTGCACCTATGCGTACGCAGCCAGCGGTGCGCCGACCCTGACCGTGACCGCCAAGAACTCGGCCGGTCTCTCGTCCTCCCCCGTCACCCGGGCCTTGACGGTGGCGGCCGCGCCTTCGCCCCTCGCGGTGGTCTTCACCAGCCCCGCCAGCGCCACCACGGTCAACCCGTCCATCGGCAGCACGGTGACCATCACCTTCACGGTGAATGTCACGAACACCGGGACGGGCACCATCGCCCCCAGCGGCGTGGTCCTGGTCTCGGGCGATTCAGGTTCCACCCAGGCCACGCCCGTGGACATGGGCGGCGGAAACTGGAACATCGCGGTCACCTACCCGGCAGCCGCGACGGTGGGACAGCGGCAGGTCACCCCGACAGTGACCGTCACGGATTCGGGGGGTATCAGCAGCCCCGTGGCCACCGGCCCGGTCATCACCATCAACTCGGTGTCCGCGACCAACTCCGCTCCGGTCATTACCCTGATCACCCCCGCCACCGACAACACGGTGGCCTGGACCTCGAAGCCCTTCGACTTCGGATTCACGTTGTCGGATGCGGAGAATGACCCGGTGGCCTACACGGTGGACTGGGGTGATGGCTCCACTGCCGTCACGGGCACCACCAGCGGATCCACTGTCACCGGCGCTTCCGTGGCACTCACGCACAAATATGCGGACAGCTTCACCGCCACGACGAAGGGGGTCTCGATCACCGTTACGGCCACGGACAACCGGTCGATCAACAGCACGGCCACCCCGAAGGTCCGCCTGGTCAATGTCACCTTCAACACGCTTCCTACCGCGACCATTCTTTCGCCCCAGGCCAGCGGCACGGCTCCCACTGGGCTTCAGCCGGGCATCAACCCGCCCTACGTGGTCATCCCCCTCAACGGCAAGCTCACCTTCACCGGTTCCTCCACCCTGCCTGGAAGCCAGGACCCTGTGACCTCTGCCTGGTCCTTCCCGGGCGGGGGCCCCAGCGTGGCCACGGGAGACAACCCCGGGAATGTCATCTTTGCGGGGACGCCGGGCGCCATCACGGCCGAGACCGTGACCTACACGGTCACCGATGCCTTCGGCCGGACAGCCACCGCCACCAAGCAGGTGCTGGTGGACGGGATCAATACCCAGCAGTTCAGCCTGTCCTTCCAGTACCGCCTCAAGAGCGACAACAACACCAACACTTCGCTCACTCCGGCAGCCACCACGGCCAACGGGCTCGGGGCGGCCGTCCAGATCTTCCAGGATGGCCTGTCGAACACCTACAACGTCCAGAACCAGGCGCAGCTCAGCGGGGCGAAGGCGGTGGTGAACATCCCCGTCCGCTCGGACCTCCCCTTCTATGTGGAGATCCCGGGGTTCGGGAATGACGCCACCACCTACCTGATGCGCATCCCCAACGCGCCGACGGGACCCTACGCGGATCCCACCCTGACGGCCTCCGCCCCGACCGGGAGCTCCACCTTCAGCTTCCAGAACGCCGCGGCCCCCTGGAATCCCGGCCTCCAGATCGTGACGGCCCAGGGATTCGCCCCGGAATCGCTCACCGCCCCCCAGCGCAAGCTGAACGGCTACACGGACATCGTGCTCGGAACCACACCGGCCAACCAGCGCTGGCTGGACCGGCTCTCCGTGCCCGCCAACGATTCCACTGGGGCCATCCAGTGGTCCCAGTCGAGCAACGCGGTGGGCCAGCTCAGCGGCATTCCCGCCTACCAGCTCTTCGCGGAGTGGCCCACGCTGCTCCTGACCCGCAAGTCGGGCGATCTGGGAGACGGCGACCCCACCGGGAGCCCAGGCGTCTCGAGCGATCTCGGGTTCGTGCTGGACTACACCAAGTACTCCGGAGATACCCAGCCCAGCGAGACCTTCACGGCGTTCTCCATGCAGGCGTTCCGCGTGCCGGCGGGCGTGACCGATCCTTACCAGCTGTCCCCGGCATGGCAGAGCGCCTCCTCGGAGCTGGACAGCACGGCCGCCAACGCGCATGCGGGCCTGAATCCTGTCGCCGTGGGCTCTGCCGTGCCCACCTTCTTCGACAACCTGGTCTACGGCGCGCCGGGTTCGACGCCCTTGGCGGGGGGCATCGCCAGCCTGCCCCTGCCCTACGATCCCAATGACCCGGACCGGGTGCCCCTGATGGCGCCCACCACCCGCACCTATTCGAACATCCGGAAGGTCTTCAGCTACTCGGAGTACCTCTGGTCCACCGTCTGGGCCCGGCCGCTGGTGCTGAACACCGCCCGCCCGAGGTTCATCGCCCCGATCTCGACCTTCCCCTATTTCCGCTACAGCAACCCCGCCTCCTGGCCCAAGGCTTCTGGGATCAGCCCTGACAACAGCGCCTTCGACCTGACGGTGCATGGAGGCGGCACCTTCGACGGTTCTGCGCCGGTGGGGCTGGCCGGGGCGGCGGCGTCCTCGACGGGGGTCGGCCGGTTCTTCTGGACGGCCTTCACCCCCAGCTACGGTGGGGATGCCAACTCGGGCGCGGCGATCGCCCGCACCTGGCTTGCCGACGATGCCACCCAGCAGCCGCCCACCACGTTCCCTGCGGCGAGCGCCACCGGCGATGCCACCGACGCCCTTGGCTTCATGACCCCCCAGGACACCATCGTCGACAAGCGTGGCCGCAACGCGGACGGCTCGCTCAACGGCAGCCTGCTCGGTGGCTACCGCGTCACCTGGTACAACCCGACGAAGGATGCGAGTGGCAGTCCCGTGCCCCCCGACTTCTGGGTGGTGGAACTGAAGGACGCTTCCGGCACCAAGCACTTCATGCTGCCCGGCAGCTACCCCAGTGGTACCCAGAGCGTGAGCAGCCTGATCCTGACGGACGCCCGAACCTACTTGCCGTCTGGCAATGCGCCCTCCGCGGGGCCGGTGCCTCCGGTGCCGCCGGCCACCCAGACCACCGACCGCGTGGCGCCTGGGTACTGCTGGTTCGATGTCCCGGTCGAACTGCGGCCCGCCTCCGGGGCCACGCTCACGGTCTTCGCGGTGAAGTCGATCCTCAAGAACCACCCCGTGGCCGTGGCCCGGCCCTTGAACCGTCCGGACTGGATGGACGCCATCAAGACGGCCACGGCGACCATGAAGATGCTCACCTCCAGCGGGGTGGATCTCACCTACGCCTACAAGATCCCCTTCAATTTCGATTGGGACATCGTCGTGGCCAGCGGGCCCCAGACCCCGGTCGCGCCCTGATGTCGAAAGCAGGCCCGACGACCGGAGCGGCCCATGGGGGGCCACTCTGCGGCCCTGTTCCCCCTTTCCCATCTGCAACGGAGGTTCCGTGAAATCCCTCAGCATCCTGGCAGCGGTTCTTGCGACGGGGGCGCTGTGCGCTCAGGAGAGCGCCGATTCCCTGAACGCGAGAGTGATCCTGTTCGGCGAGACCATCCAGACCTCCGGGGTCCTGCTCGGCCAGGGGGTCAAGGACCAGGCCGGCTACCAGACGGG
>DASVZU010000298.1:0-5714 GCA_036391515.1 Holophagaceae bacterium | reverse complement strand
GCTGCTCCGCGCGCTGCGGCGCCTCCTGCCGCTGCTCGCGCCCGGCGGATGGCTCGATCGGGCGGGATTTTCCCCCGCTCCGGAGCAGGCGTTCGTGTCCCTTCTGGTGTCGAGCCTCTTCGTGGCGGCCCTCTGGAAGCTGCGCGACTACCTGGAGGAGAGCCGGCAGACGGAGGACCTGCTGGCCGCCGAGGCTTCCCGGCGCGAGAGCGAAGGGCGCTACCGGGCCCTGTTCGAGCAGGCCGGGGACTACGCGCTGGTGCTGGAACCTCGGGAGGACGGATCCCTCATCATCCTGGACGTGAACGAGGCCGCGCTCCAGGCCCACGGCTATGCGCGCGCCGAGCTGGTCGGCCAGCCCCTCTCGGTCCTGGATCCGTTCCAGGATCCCGAACTCCTGGCCCCGCGGCTCGAGGCCATCCGGCAGCATGGGATGGCCCTCTTCCAGGTGAAGCATCGCCGCAAGGATGGATCCCTCTTCGACGCGGAAGTCCGGACCACCCTCGTGCACCTGGACGGGCGGCCCGTGCTGCTGTCTTCGGAGCGCGACATCACGGATCGACTCAAGGCCGAGGAGGAGCGCCGCGAGTTGCAGGCCCGCCTGAACCAGGCCCAGAAGCTCGAAAGCCTGGGCATCCTGGCGGGGGGCGTGGCCCATGACATGAACAACGTGCTGGCCGCCATTCTCGGCATCGCCTCCAGCCTGAAGGAGAAGATGGCTCCCTCCAGTCCGGATGGGCATTCGCTGGAGACGGTCATGCAGGCCTGCACCCGGGGCCGAGGGGTGGTGAAAGGCCTGCTCTATTTCGCCCGGAAGGACCTCCAGGAAGAGTGCGCGATCGACCTGAACGCCCTGGTGCGGGATCTGGTGCAGCTCCTCGAATTCACCACCCTGAAGCGCTTCAGCCTCGAGACGGACCTGGAGGCGGATCTGGGGAGCCTTCGGGGGGACGAAGGCGCCATCAGCCATGCCTTGATGAACCTGTGCGTCAACAGCATGGACGCCATGGAGGAGGGCGGGAGGCTCACCATCCGGACGCGGAGCCTTCCCGGAGGTGGGCTGGAGTTGAGCGTGGCCGATACGGGTGCGGGCATGCCTCCGGAGGTCCTGGCCCGGGCCATGGATCCCTTCTTCACCACCAAGCCTGTGGGCAAGGGAACGGGACTGGGCCTTTCCATGGTGTTCGGCACCATGAGCGCCCACGGTGGCACGGTCGAGCTGCGGAGCCGGATCGGGCAGGGCACGGAAGCGGTGTTGACCTTCCCGGCCTCCCGCGTGGAAGCGCCCGCGGAGCCTCCAGGCGTTCCGGCGCCACCTTCCGCAGCCGATCGACATGCCTTGTCCATCCTGGTGATCGACGATGACGAACTCGTCCGGGAGTCGGTCCAGATCATGCTCGAAGGCATGGGCCATCGGCCGGTGCTCGCCTCCGGTGGACAGGAGGCCCTGGACCGTTTCGGCCAGGCCCTTTCCGTGGATCTGGTGATCCTCGACATGAACATGCCGGGGATGAACGGCGCGGAAACGCTGGTCCATCTCCAGTCGGCACGCCCGGACCTTCCGGTGCTCATCGCCACGGGGTACAGCGATGAGAACGTGAAAGCCCTGCTCGAAGGGCGACCGAAGGTGGGGAGCGTGCGGAAGCCCTTCAGCGCCGAGGAACTCGGCCGGAAGCTGGCGGACCTGGGAGCGTGTCCAAGTAATCGATAGGGGCTGCATTGATGGCAAAGGGTGTTCAGGCAAGGAAGCGGGCGCAGAGCGGTGCAGGCACACCGTTCAAGCCCGGTGACGCCGCATGGATGCCCTTTGCCCTCAACCCTTCGGGCAGAGGTGACAGCCGTCGGGATGCCGCGTCAAGCTCCTCGACCTTGGGCCCACCAGATATCAGTACGTCTCGCGTATCGGCGGAGCCGATACCGAGAGAGCCTTCGTCGCTTTCCTCGCCTCCCTTGGCTGGCACCTCTGTGCAGCCCCCACCCATTAGTTGGACACGCTCCAAGTTCCGGGAACGTGACTTCGCCGATCCTCAGGGGGCAGACTCCGATTCCGACGGCGGATCACCGGGTAGGTGGGCCAGCCGGAGCGGGAAGGCATCGTGGAAGGCGCGGCGCAGTTCCTCCGGCGCGGTCCTCCATGCCTTCAGGGCGGTCGTCCGGCTGGGATAGGCGCCGTAGCAGCCCTGCCACCATCGGAGGCCGTCCCGGCGGACGTAGGGCAGGATCATGACCTTGGGGGAGGTCTTGCCCGCCGCGCGGGCCACCTGCTTCAGCCCTCCCGAATAGCCGGAAACGACGAGTCGAAGGGTCCAGGCGCCGGCCGGGGCCTGGTCCCGCTGCATGGCGCCCCGGCGGAGGGCTTCGGGCAGATCCTCCTGGTCGAGGGGTTTCCGGGCTTCCTCGGGATCCAGGAGGTCCTTTTCCGACAGCACCAGGCGGGGCGGCTCCACCTGGACCTCCAGGCTGTGGGACACGCCGCCGGTGAGGTTGCTGACGCTGAGGGTGTAGACCGTCGTCTTCTCCGGCATGACGCCGATGCTGGAAAGGCCGTCCAGCTCCAGGCCGCCAGGTTCCAGCCGAACTTTGGCGTGGCCCTGGCATTCCCAATGGAGCACCACCTGCTGCCCAGGCTGCACCTTCCGGGCACTGGCTCCGAAGCTGCACACCATGGCAGGGACGGCCGCCTGGGCGTGGCCCATCACGGCCACCTCCACGGTGCGGCTCTGGCCCCCGGCGGCATTGGTGGCGGTGATGGTGTAGCGGGTGCTCTCCTGCGGGGTGACGGTCACTTCGCTCTTGCCATCCAGTTCCATGCCGCCCGGCTCCAGGCGCACCTTGGCGCTGCCTGCGCATTGCCAGCGCAGCACCACGGGTTGACCCGGCAGCACCGTGGTGGCGCTGGCGTCGAAGGTGCAGATGCGGGCGGGCTCTCCAAGGGGCAGGTCGGGTCTGACGCGGACGTCGACATGGCCCAGCTCCGGGCCGCCGGGGCGGGCGTCGAAGATCCGGTAGGTGGTGGTGTAGGTGGGACGGACGGTGGCTTGCGAACGGCCCGGCAGGATCAGGCCGCCGGGATCCAGCCGGATGGAGGGACTGTCCGGGCAGGCCCAGGTCAGGAGTACGGATTCGCCGGGGCGGACTTCGCCGGGCTCCGCCGAGATGGGGGCCGGCGGGGCCGAAGGTGCCTGGAGGACCATCGCGGCGAGGGGGAGAAGCGGAAGCGGCATGGGTGGGCCCTAGGTGTCGTTGCCAACGAGGTTGTTCAGCCTTGATACCGGGGGCTGACCGTTGAGGGCCGAGTGGGGCCTGTGGT
The DNA here is from genome assembly GCA_036391515.1 of Holophagaceae bacterium. GTDB lineage: Bacteria > Acidobacteriota > Holophagae > Holophagales > Holophagaceae > Geothrix. Next base: position 2,404 of record DASVZU010000298.1, on the reverse strand, counting down.
GATTGTAGAAGTGGAGCCAGGCCTTGAGGGCCTGGTTCCGCTCGTCTGAGCTCTGCCAGGTGGGGCCGTAGGCCCACTCTCGGAGGGCGGTCTGGATGAGGCGCTCGGCCTTGCCGTTGGTTCTTGGGCGGTAGGGCCGGGTGCGGCTGTGCTTGAGGCCGAAGGCTTCGCGCATGGCCTTGAACTCCTTCGATCGGTAGGGCGATCCGTTGTCCGTCAGTAGCTTGCGGACCGTGACGCCCTGGGACTGGAAATGCAAAAGCGCCCTCTGGAGGAAAGACGCAGTGGTGCCCTTCTTCTCGTCCGGGAGCACTTCCATGTAGCAGGCCCGGGAGTGGTCATCCGAGCAGACGTGAAGCACTTGGTAGCCTGCGCCTCGGTTGTGCTTGTGGCGGATGCCCGTGGCCCGATGGCCCACCTCCTGGAAGTTGGCCAGCTTCTTCGTGTCTAGGTGGAGCAGGTCGCCCGGAGCCGCGTGCTCATAGCGGTTCGGCGGCTCCTTCTCCTGGAGATCCGAGGTTCTGGAGATCCCAGCTCGGCGGAGCCAGAAGCCGAGGGTGGATCGTGGGATCCCCAGTTCACGGGCGATCCGGATCGCCGCTTGGCCCCGCCGCCTTCGACCTACGGCCTCGACGACGAGGCCAAGCTCGTGGCTTCGCGCCAGTCGGTGCGGCTGACTGGAACGGTCCCGGAGGCCGGGTTCCCCTTCCATCCGGAAGCGCTTGAGCCACTTGTGGCCCGTCCGCTCGCTGAAGCCCGCCAGCCTGGAGGCTTCGAGGACCGTCATCCCCGCCTGCACCCGCTGGACAAATAGGGCTCGACTGAAGGGGCAGGACCTTGCTCGACTATGGAGGTTCACCCGAGTCTCCCGGAAAGCTGTTGGTTGGCGCTTTCAGCTTCCCAGATCTCGGGTGAACAACCTGATTGGCACTTACACCTAGTCCTTGAGCCCGACGTTCACTTCGAATTCCCCGTAGGGGGTGTTGAAGGGGATGGCGATGCAGGGAACGTCGCCGCTGCGGCTGATCTTGTGCCCGGTGCCCACGACGACGGTGGGCACGGAGATCGAGAGGCTGAATCCATCCTGGATGAGGATTCGGCGGGCGTCACCGACCACGATGTTGCCGATCTCGCCCACGGCGTCCTCGACGCTCTGGTTCAGCTCGGGGATCTCCTCCATGAGCATGTTGCTGGCGATGCGGCAGGCCAGGGCCTTCGGGAAGCTGAGGATGATGGAACCGGAGGTGTCGCCCGTGAGGCCGATGATGGCCGAGATGTCGTAGGTGGTGATGAGGTCCTCTTTCACCGCCAGCCCGGTCTTTTCGGCGGTGACGCTGGCCATCATTTCGAGGCTGCGGAGGGTGGACTCGATGAAGGGATTGATGAAGGCAACATTCATGGGGGGCCGTTTCAAAAGGGTTGCTTGCCGAGCCTTTCGGCCGGTCCCGCTCCGGGGATGATTAATGGACATTGAGGCAGGATGCGGGGACGGTCAGGATGGAGGTTCCGGACTGGAGGAACCCATGCTCGATCGCCTGCAGGCTGATCTCAAGGCCGCCATGCTGGCCAAGGACGCCGCCCGCACCCAGGTGCTTCGGATGGCCCTTGCGGCCTACAAGAACGAGGCCGTGGCCAAGGGACTGGGGCCCCAGGGCACCCTGTCGGATGGGGACGGCCTGGCCGTGTTCAAGCGTCTCGTGAAGTCCCGGGAAGACAGCGTGGCCCAGTTCCTGAAGGTGGGACAGGCCGACCGGGCCCAGCAGGAGGAATCCGAGATCGCCATCCTGAAGGCCTACCTGCCCGCCATGCTCGAAGGGCCCGCCCTGGAAGCCGCCGTGAAGGCGGCCATCGCCCAGACCGGCGCCGCGTCGAAAAAGGACATGGGCGCGGTCATGAAGGCCCTCCAGGCGGCCCACGGCGGCGCCTTCGACGGCAAGGCGGCCAGTGCGCTCGTGCAGGGGCTCCTGCCCTGAGGCGGGAAGGGGCCTGCCTGCGCTAAGCTCAAAGGTTCGAGGCCCCCATGAAGCAATCCAGGCTCCTGATCCAGACCCTCCGCGAGACGCCGCGCGATGCCGATGTCGTGAGCCAGCAGCTCATGATCCGCGCAGGCATGATCCAGAAGGCCGCCGCCGGCATCTACAGCTACCTGCCGCTGGCCTACCGGAGCATCCGCAAGTTCGAGGAGATCGTCCGCGAGGAACTGGCCCGGGACGGCTGCCAGGAGCTGCTCATGCCCTCCGTGCTGCCCGCCGAGCTGTGGCAGGAGAGCGGCCGCTGGACCTTCTACGGCGACGAGCTGCTGCGGTTTTGCGACCGGAAGGCCAAGGCCGAGATCGCCGAACGGCGCGGCCGGGGCGAGACCCCCGACGAACGCGCCCACTACAATTTCTGCCTCGGCCCCACG
>DASVZU010000297.1:0-24289 GCA_036391515.1 Holophagaceae bacterium | reverse complement strand
AGGCCGACGGGGGGTGAATCAAGCACGGGTCTTGGCCTCTCGATCGTGCGTGATGCCGTGGAACGGCATGGAGGCATGACCTGGGTCGAGAGCAGGCTTGGCCAGGGAACCACCGTCTGCATCGACATGCCGCTGGAGGCTCCCATTTCCTGATTTGGTCTCCCGAACCCTGATTCAGGAGGATTCGGAAGTCAACCGAGAGGCCTGGTGACGCGGTCCTCCTGGGTCATCCAAAGTCCTTCCAGGGCATCCGATTGGGGTTCGAAGGGAAAATCTCCACGGGGGGTGGACAGAGTCCCATTTCGGCTTCATTGTGCAGGGCAATCTCATCGCATTTCAGACTGGTGGACCATGGAAGGATATTCCCCGGACGCCCTCCCGACTTTCCACGCAACGGTCACGGAATTCCGCTTCAAGGAGTACGAGCGGCTGAGCCTCAGCTTGTCGCTGATCATCACCTGTCTCGGACCACTCCTCACGTTCGTTCAGGATCTTCTCCTGAACCCCCATCTGGCTGGATTGTCCCTTCGTATTGGACTCTGCTCGATGGGGATCCTGGGCCTCTATCCCCTGGCCCTTGGACTCGGTTTATCCCGCCGGCTGATCCAGGCCATCGCAGTCCTGAGCCCCTCGATCGTGGTGTGCATGGATCTGCTCTTGAGGGCGGATCAACCCGGGGATGTCACCAGATCCATCGTGCTTCTCCTCTATTTGATCGCCTATGCGCGAATTCTCGCCCTGCCTTTCGGGCTTCCGGTGACCATCACCAGCATCGCCATGCTCCTCCTGATTCCACTTGGACTGATGGTCTCAGGGTTCCTTCCCGGCTTGTCCGCGGTTCGGATTCTGATCCCCCTCATCCCCATGGCCCTGATGATGTTTTTCCTGGAACTGCTCCTGACACGGAACCTCCACGAAACTCATCGGCAAAGGAAGATGCTAGAAGAACTGGCCATCCAGGACCCGCTCACCGGTCTCCACAACCGTCGCTATTTCGTGATGTCGGCCGCTGAGCACCACCGACTTGCCATCCGGAATGGACATCCTCTGTGCATCCTCATGGTGGACCTGGATCACTTCAAACGGATCAACGACACTTTCGGACACGCCACTGGGGACCAGGTGATACGCCTGACCTCTGACGTGCTCAGGAACGAGCTCCGCGCCTCCGACATCCTCGCCAGGTTTGGTGGTGAGGAATTCATTGCCTGTCTCCCCGACACGGAGCAGTCAGACGCACGGGTGGCCGCAGAGCGAATCAGGTCAAGCCTGGAGGGAGCGACCCTACCGGCCCCTGAGGATGAGGGCCCGGTGTTGCGTGTCACCGCCAGCATCGGAGTTGCCGCCAGCTCAGGCCCCGAATCGCTGGATCGGTTGATTGAAAGAGCGGACCAAGCCCTTTACATCGCGAAGAATCGCGGGCGAAACCAGGTCGTGTGCGCAGATTGAGGAGGCCAGTTCCCACCATGCGTGTCTGCCTGCCCCAAAAATATTCCAGCGGATGGCGGAGAACCACGAGCTGCGTCCTGATGGTGATGCTTGCCGGGGCATGCCCAGTATTCGGCCAGGAGCCGATGGAAATGGGACCCTTCCCCACGCGAGAGATGTTCCCCCTCTTCCTGCTTCCGATGGTCTACCAGCCAGTGGATCCCACTCCCCTCGGCCGTGGGCACTGGCGAGTGTCCCTTGATCACATGCAGGCCAACACGTTCGAATTCTCGGACATCTTGAAGGAGCAGGCACCGCGGGATGCCGAGGGTCGGATTGCGATCACGCGGGATTTCGTTCTCGCACACGCATCCGAGTACAGCCAGATTCCCTTGATGTTTTTCTTCGACGAGGAGATCGCCCGGACCTCGCTTCGGGTCCGGTACGGGCTGACGGACCGGACGGATATCTGGTTGGAGCTTCCCTACCAGAGCCAGGGGGGAGGTTTCCTCGACGGCCTCATCGAAGACTTCCACAAGCTCGGGTTCGAGCAGTTCGGTCGGGACTTTGTGAAGAAAAACCAGGTCACGATGATGGTGATGACTTACGGCCACCTGGATTTCTACAGCGATCAAAGCGTCCGAGGAAAGACGCAGGACCCCACGCTTGGGGTCCTCCACCGGATTTCGGGAGGCCCGACCTGGACCTTGTCGGCATACCTGTCACTCAAGCCGCCCCTGACGACAACCTATGGCGTCTTCCGCTCCGGCTGGGACCATGCCGCTGGTCTCACCGGCAGGTGGCAACCCAGTCCGCGTCATGTCTTCTATGGCGGGTTCGGATTCATCCGGCGACCTGGCGGATCTGCCGCCTACAACACGATGGCCTTCGGCAGCTTCCGGGATGCCTGGGGCGGCCATGGCACCTGGGAGTACCGTCGCTGGCGCAAGATCCGTCCCTTCCTCCAGCTCTACCTGGAGAGTGGCTTCCTCCCGAAACAGCCCTACCAGAAGCTCGATCGGCCGAGCCTGCAGCACGATCTGGGATTCCATTGGCAATTAGGGAAAGCCACGGTCTTTACCTTCCGCTATCTCAACAACATCACCCACAACGAGAACACCGCCGACATGGGATTCGGCATCAGCCTGACGACCTCCTTCTAGGAGGGGCGAGCCTGCTGATGAAGCAAGGACGCTTTCCCATGGCGGAACTGATCCGTTCATACAGAAGGTCGCAATCCTGGCGCGTCCGGACTGGAAGGTCCGATTGGCCTTCCCTGACGTCGATCTCATGGAGGACAAGATCAAACACCTCTTTTCCAGCGGTTCCATGGATGGAGGATTCCTGGTGGGAATCCCAGCCTTGGCATCCTGACCCACGACAGTCGACTGGATTTAGGCGCAGGAAGACAACTCCGAATGGAGATAGAGACTTTTAATTGACCCGCCGAGAGGTTCTGGGGGTGGGTTTCGGGGGAAATTTTAGGAACACGGATTTTTAATCCAACTGTATCTATAAACCTTTTTACGCTTGTGGGCCCGGTCTCACTAGCCGATGGTTCAATTCGTTCGGGGCATCAGAATTTCACGAGGAGGGCCAGGGTCATCCGGCTCTCGGTCTTCCGGAGGTCTGGGGCCCATCCGGCCACGGCGGAGCCCGGCGTGCCCTGGTTGCCCCCGGGCGGAGTCACGCCGCCCGGGCCGGCGAAGTAGGGCACGTTCGCGCCCCGCCGGTTGAACTCCGCCCGCCAGGTGAGCCAGGGGTTCGGCAGGTAGTCGTAGGTCGCCGACCAGTCCCAGGCGTGGTAGGGATCGCCGGGGTTGGCCGTGAAGTAGGGAGTGCCCGAGGCGGCCGTGGCGCCATTGATCGGGGGCATCAGCACCAGGTAGCGTCCCGGGTTCGTGATGGCGCCGCCGCCGACCGTGACCGCATGCCGCTCGCCGAACCAGAAGCGGTTGTAGAGCATCCAGCCGGCGAAGTACTGTTTGGGTTCCGTGGCGGTGCCGGAGCGGCTCACGCCCCCACCCTGCTCGTCGCCCAGGTCGAAGGTGAAGGTCGCGGCCATGCGGGTCACGAGGCGGTCCGGGTGCTCCCAGTACTTCCACTGGATGCTGTTGTCCGTGTGGCGGCGGGTTCGCTTCTGGTTGCCGAGTGTGTCCGCGCCCAGGAAGTAGTTGTTGGAGATGACGCACCAGTTGCCGGTGGGACGCCAGGTGGCGGAGGCCCCCACGCCCGGGGTGTTGTTGAACATGTTGTAGGACTGCCAGCCGTTGATGAGCCAGAGCTCCAGCTTCAGCTTCTCGCTTGGGAACACCTGGAGGCGCAGGCCGTTGAAGAACCAGGGCGTGTTGGAGGAGACGTACGAGGGCTGGTAGGCCCAGTTGTCGAAGTTGTAGTAGCTGAAGAGGCCGATGTAGGACATGAAGATGCCGGCATCGAGGTTGACGCCGTGCAGGGCGTCCCAGTGGTAGCCGCCGTAGGCCTCGGAGATGTAGCGGTAGGCATTGTCGGTCTGCCACTGGCCCTTCGACGGGCTCGCATCATTGCGCGGCGTCATCGTGGAGTACATCCCGAACTGGGTCATGATCCGCCCCCGCACGTTCTCCCAGTGGAAGTCGCCGCCGATGCCCAGCTGCTGGACCTGCACCTCGCTGGTGCGGCCCAGTTCGCTCGAGCCCACGAGGGTGTGATCCTGGGGATGGTTGAAGTCGTAGACCAGGTTCATGTCCGCCCGGAACTCGCCCGTGAAGTACTTCGAGTCCAGGAGGGCATCCTTCTGCCGGCTGTTCCCGTTCAGCCAGGTGAAATCGGCGAAGGCGAAGGGTTCCGCCGGCGCCGGTGCGGAGGGGACTGGTGGAGGGGTGCCGGCGCCCTGGGCGAGGAGGGGCAGCCCCGCCACCAGCCCGGTGAGGATGAGGGGTTTCATGGGGTCTCCTTGACTCGGCCAACGATGCCGCTAGGCAGTGTGGGGGCAGGCCGCGTTAAGGCCCCGTTGGGAAGACCCCCCAAGGCATTAGGGAATCGTTAAGGATCTTCCGGTTCCTTAACGGGATCCTAACGCCCCGCCCGGCCCTCTTAATCCCCTCCTAACTCCACGGCCTCCATGCTGGCTTTGCCAAGGCGGAAGCGCCGAAGAGCAGGAGGCTGCATGGCCCACCGGATGATCTGGTTCCTGCCTGCGGGCATGGCTGCGGGCCTGAGCGGGATCCCCATCGCCCGCCACCTCTTCCACCAGGGCGGTCCGCGGCATCGCGCCGAAGCCTGGTTCGTCATGATCCTGACCTGGTTCCCGCTGGCGGTCTGGCTGCTCAACCAACTCGCCGACTTCTCGAGGTGACTGTGACCCCCACCCTGATCCTCGCCCTCTTCCTCGCCGTGGGCCTCCTGGCCTACCTCGCCTTCGCCCTGCTCAAGCCGGAGAAGTTCCAATGAGCCATGCCTGGACCCAGAACCTCCTCTACCTGGCCCTGCTCCTGGGCCTGGCCTTCCCTCTCGGGACGTTCATGGCCAAGGTCCTGGAGGGCGAGCGGACCCTCCTCCATCCGCTCCTGGGGCCCCTGGAGCGCGGGCTCTACCGCCTCATGGGCATCCACGAGGACGAGGACATGGGCTGGAAGACCTACGCCTGGTCCATCACCCTGCTCAAGCTGGTGGGGCTCGTCGCGGTCTACGGGCTGATGCGAAGCCAGGCCTGGCTGCCCCTGAACCGGGAGTACCTCGGCAACGCGCCGGTGGATCTCTCCTTCAACACCGCCGTGAGCTTCATCACCAATACCAACTGGCAGGCCTACAGCGGAGAGACCACCCTCAGCTACCTGACCCAGATGCTGGGCCTCACCGTCCAGAACTTCCTCTCCGCCGCCACGGGCATCGCCGTGCTGGCGGCCCTGGTGCGCGGCCTCACCCGTCGGAGCGCCCAGGGCCTCGGGAACGCCTGGGTGGACGTGGTCCGAAGCACCCTCTACATCCTGCTTCCCCTCTCCTTCGTCTTCGCGCTGTTCCTGGTCTCCCAGGGCGTCATCCAGAACTTGTCGGCCTACGTCCACACCGCGTCGGGCCAGGTGCTGGCCATGGGGCCGGCGGCGTCGCAGGTGGCCATCAAGATGCTGGGAACCAACGGGGGCGGCTTCTTCGGGGCCAACGGGGCCCACCCCTTCGAGAACAGCACGCCCCTCTCGAACTTCGTGCAGACCCTCAGCATCCTGGCCATCCCCGCCGGCCTCTGCATCACCTTCGGCCGGATGGTGAGGGACCGCCGGCAGGGCTGGGCCCTCCTGGCCGCCATGACCCTCCTCTTCGCGGGTGCCCTGGTGGTCTGCACCCAGGCCGAGGTGCGGGGCAATCCTATCCTCGCCCGGACCGGGGCGAGCGAGGTGGCGAGCCGGGAACCCGGGCTGGAACAGCCGGGCGGGAACATGGAGGGCAAGGAGCTGCGCTTTGGCCCGGGCCCGTCGGCCCTCTGGGCCACGGCCACCACGGCGGCCTCCAGCGGCTCCGTGAACGCCATGCACGATTCGTTCACGCCCCTGGGCGGCCTCGTGCCCATGCTCCTCATGCAGCTGGGCGAGGTGGTCTTCGGCGGGGTGGGCTCGGGCCTCTACGGCATGCTCATGTTCGCGCTGGTGGGCGTCTTCATCGGCGGTCTGATGGTGGGCCGGACGCCGGAATACCTCGGCAAGAAGGTGGAGGCCTTCGAGATGAAGATGGCCTCCCTGGCCATCCTGCTGCCCTGTGCCGCCGTGCTGGTGGGCACCGCCGTCTCCGTGCTGACGCCCTCCGCGACGGCGGCAGTCAGCAACCCGGGTCCCCACGGCTTCAGCCAGATCCTCTACGCCTGGAGCAGCGCCGCCAACAACAACGGCAGCGCCTTCGGCGGGCTGGGCGTCAACACGCGCTTCTACAACTACGGCCTGGCCGTGGCCATGATCCTGGGCCGGTTCGGGGTGTTCTGGCCGGTGCTGGCGCTCGCAGGCTCGCTGGTCCAGAAGAAGCACACCCCCGAGGGCCTGGGCACCCTGCCCACCCACACGCCGCTCTTCGTGGCCGTGCTCGTGGGCGTGGTGCTCCTGGTCGGCGCCCTCACCTTCATCCCCTCCCTCGCGCTCGGCCCCGTGGCCGAGCACCTGGTGGCTCGCTGATCTCCGGAGATGACCATGGTTTCCCATTCCCGCCAGGACACCCCCCAGCGTGCGCATGCGCGCACGGGGGGCCATGGACAGGCCCGGCCGCTCTTCGAACCGCGCATCGTGCGTCGAGCGGTGGCGGATGCCTTCGGAAAGCTGAATCCCCTCCACCAGCTGCGGAACCCCGTCATGTTCACCGTGTGGATCTGCAGCGCCTTCACCACCGGGCTCTGGATCCAGGCCCTCGCCGGCCACGGCGAGGCGTCGCCCGGGTTCATCCTCGCCATCTCGCTCTGGCTGTGGTTCACGCTGCTCTTCGCGAACTTCGCGGAGGCCATGGCCGAGGGCCGGGGCAAGGCCCAGGCCGAAAGCCTGCGGCGATCGCGGCAGGACGTGAAGGCCAAGCGACTTCCCGACCCAGCCCGGCGGGATCGGGCGGTTCCCGACAGCGCCTCGGCCCTGCGCATCGGCGACATCGTGCTCGTGGAGGCCGGCGACACCATCCCCGGCGACGGCGAGGTGATCGAGGGGGTAGCCTCCGTGAACGAGAGCGCCATCACGGGCGAGAGCGCCCCCGTGATCCGCGAGAGCGGCGGCGACCGCAGCGCGGTCACCGGGGGCACCCTCGTGCTCTCGGACTGGCTGGTGGTCCGCATCACCGCCAATCCCGGCGAAAGCTTCCTCGACCGGATGATCGCCATGGTGGAGGGGGCCAAGCGCCAGAAGACCCCCAACGAGATCGCCCTGGACATCCTCCTGGCGGGTCTGACCATCATCTTCCTGCTGGCCACCGCGACGCTCCTGCCCTACTCGATCTTCAGCGTGAAGGCCGCGGGCCAGGGCCATCCCGTATCGCTCACGGTGCTGGTGGCCCTCCTCGTCTGCCTCATCCCCACCACCATCGGCGGCCTGCTCAGCGCCATCGGCATCGCCGGCATGGACCGCATGATCCAGGCCAACGTCATCGCCACCTCAGGCCGGGCCGTGGAAGCCGCCGGGGATGTGGACGTGCTGCTGCTGGACAAGACCGGCACCATCACCCTGGGAAACCGGCAGGCCGTCGCCTTCGTGCCCGCCGAGGGCGTGGATCTCAAGCACCTGGCCGACGCGGCCCAGCTCTCCTCCCTCGCCGACGAGACGCCCGAAGGCCGCAGCATCGTAGTGCTGGCCAAGGAGCAGTACGGCCTGCGCGAGCGGGACCTCCACGCCCTGGAGGCCCACTTCGTGCCTTTCACTGCCCAGACTCGCATGAGCGGGGTCAACATCACGGTGGAAGGGGGCGAGCGCCAGATCCGGAAGGGCGCCGCCTCGGCCATCGAGGACTACGTCCAGGGCCTGGGCGGCCGGTTCCCGGAAGACTTGCGCCGGACGGTCGACCAGATCTCCATGGCCGGCGGCACGCCCCTGGTGGTGGCGGAGGGCGCACATGCCCTCGGCGTCATCCAGCTCAAGGACATCGTGAAGGGCGGCATCAAGGAGCGCTTCGCGGAGCTTCGGGGCATGGGCATCAAGACGGTGATGATCACGGGCGACAACCCGCTCACCGCCGCCGCCATCGCGGCCGAGGCCGGCGTGGACGACTTCCTGGCCCAGGCCACCCCCGAGGCCAAGCTGAAGCTCATCCGCGAGTACCAGGCCGGAGGGCGCCTCGTGGCCATGACCGGGGACGGCACCAACGACGCCCCCGCTCTGGCCCAGGCGGACGTGGCTGTGGCCATGAACAGCGGCACCCAGGCCGCCAAGGAGGCCGGGAACATGGTGGACCTGGACTCCAATCCCACGAAGCTCATCGAGATCGTGGAGATCGGCAAGCAGATGCTCATGACCCGCGGCTCGCTGACCACCTTCAGCATCGCCAACGACGTGGCCAAGTACTTCGCCATCCTGCCCGCAGCTTTCGTGGCCACCTACCCCGCCCTCGGCGCGCTCAACGTCATGCACCTCCACAGCCCCCAGAGCGCCATCCTCTCGGCGGTGATCTTCAACGCCCTCATCATCGTCGTGCTGATCCCCCTGGCCCTGCGGGGCGTGAAGTACCGGCCCGTGGGCGCCGCCCAGCTGCTCCAGCGCAACCTGCTGCTCTATGGCGCGGGCGGGCTGGTGGTGCCCTTCGCCGGCATCAAGCTCATCGACTGGCTGCTCGTCGCCCTCCATCTCGCCGCGTGAGGCACCCCATGAACCTCCAGCTCCGCCCCGCCCTCATGTCCTTCCTCGGTCTCAGCGTGATCACCGGCCTGGCCTACCCCCTCGCCCTCACGGGCCTGGCCCGAGTGCTCTTCCCGCGCCAGGCCGAAGGCAGCCTCCTCCGGCGGAACGGCCAGGTCATCGGCTCCGCCTGGATCGGCCAGGCCTTCACGGATCCCGGCCACTTCTGGGGCCGCCCCTCCGCCACGGTGGATGCTGGTGGCAAGCCCCTCCCCTACAACGGGGCCAACAGCGGCGGCTCGAACCTCGCGCCCAGCAACCCGGATCTCGCGAAAGCGGTGCAGGCCCGCATCGCCGCCCTGCGCGCCGCCGACCCGGACGCCACCGGCCCCGTGCCCGTCGACCTCGTCACGGCCTCGGGCAGCGGGCTGGATCCACACATCAGCCCCGCGGCCGCGGCGTTCCAGGTGCCCCGCGTGGCCAGGGCCCGGGGGCTCGCCGAGGCCAAGGTCCGGGCGCTCGTGGCGCGCCATACCGAGGGGCCGCAGCTGGGCATCCTGGGCGAGCCCCGGGTGAACGTGCTGGAACTGAACCTCGACCTGGATAGGCTGCGATAACGTAGGGCCATGGATCCCCAGCGGCCCGACCCCGACCAGCTGCTCCGCCAGGTGGAGGAAGAGGAGGCGCGGACCCGGCGCGCCAAGCTGAAGATCTTCTTCGGGGCGGCGCCGGGCGTGGGGAAGACCTACGCCATGCTGGCCGAGGCCCAGGAGCGCCGTCGCGAGGGGCTGGACGTGGTCATCGGCGTGGTCGAGACCCACGGCCGCGAGGAGACCGTGGCCATGCTGGAGGGCCTGGAGGTCATACCCAAGCACGAGCTGCCCTACAGCGGGCTCTTCCTTCCGGAGTTCGACCTGGACGCGGCCCTCCGGCGGCGGCCGGCCCTCCTCCTCCTGGACGAGCTGGCCCACACCAACGTGAAGGGCTCCCGCCACGACAAGCGCTGGCAGGACGTGATGGAGCTGCTGGACGCCGGCATCGACGTCCACACCACACTGAACGTCCAGCACCTGGAGAGCCTCCGGGACGTGGTGGCCCAGATCACCGGCGTGGTGGTCCGCGAGAACGTGCCGGATACGATCCTGGAGCGGGCCGACGAGGTCGAACTGGTGGACCTCCCGCCGGACGACCTCCTGGTGCGGCTGAAGGAGGGGAAGGTCTACCTTCCGGACCAGGCCCGGCACGCCAAGGACCGGTTCTTCCGCAAGGGCAACCTTCTCGCCCTCCGGGAGCTGGCGCTGCGGCACACGGCCGAGAGCGTGGACGCGCAGATGCGGCGCTACATGGCCTCGGAAGGCATCCGGAAGACCTGGGCCGCCGGCGAGCGCCTGCTGGTGTGCATCGGCCCGGACGAGCTCTCGGGCCGCCTCGTCCGCGGCACCCGGCGCCTCGCCAGCGCCCTGGGCGCCCGCTGGACGGCCCTGTACCTGGAGACGCCCCGGCACATCCGCTACTCCGAGGAGGACCGGGCAAGGCTGGAGGCCCATCTCCGGCTGGCCGAGAAGCTGGGCGGAGAGACGGTCGTCCTGGAGGGCGGCGGCCGGACGGCAGAGGATGTCCTGGCCTACGCCCGCAGCCGGAACATCACCAAGATCGTGGTGGGGAAGCCCTCCCGTCCCCGATGGCTGGACCTCCTCCTGGGCTCGCCCGTGGAGGACATGGTTCGGGCCAGCGGCGACATCGACATCTACGTCATCACGGGCGAGGCGGGCCAGGAATCGGCGTCGCCCAGCCTGGCGCGCCGCATCACGAGCCCGATCCGGAACTACCTCCTGGCCGCGATGGTCGTGGGGCTGGCGAGCGTGGCCGCCGGCCTGATCTTCCACCGCACGGAGCTGGCCGACATCGTCATGATGTACCTGCTGGGCATCGTGCTGGTGGCCACGCGGTTCGGCCGGGGGCCCTCGCTCCTGGCCTCCCTGCTCAGCGTGGCCGCCTTCGACTTCCTCTTCGTCCCGCCCTACCTCACCTTCGCCGTGGGCGACTTCCGCCACATCGGAACGTTCGGCGTCATGCTCCTGGTCGGCATCGTCATCGGCAACCTCACGGAGCGGATCCGGTCCCAGGCCCGGCTGGCCCGCAGCCGGGAGCAGCGCACCCGCGCCCTCTACCAGCTTGGCCAGGCCCTGGCCCGGGAGGGCGGTTCTACGGCCATGGTGGGAACCGCCATCCAGAACGTCGCCACGCAGTTCCAGAGCCATGCTGTCGTGCTCCTGCCGGACGGGGCTGGCCGGCTCCAGGTGCCCGACCACCACCTGGCCTTCCCGCTCACCGAGCAGGAACGGGGGGTGGCCCAGTGGGTCTTCGACCACGGGGAGCCGGCGGGCCTGGGGACGCTGACCCTGCCCGGCGCCCGGGCCACCTACCTTCCCCTCCGGGGCGCCGCCGGGGTGATCGGCGTCATGGGCGTGCTGCCCGATCGCGCGCCCCAGTGGGAGGAGCCGGACCAGCGCCAGCTGCTGGATGCCTTCGCCAACCAGACGGCGCTTGCCCTGGAGCGCGCCCTCCTGGCCGAGCAGGGAGCCGCGGACCGACGGAGGGCCGACGAGGAGCGGTTGCGCAACGCCCTCCTCAGCTCGGTCTCCCACGACCTGCGGACCCCCCTGGGCGTCATCACCGGCGCGGTGAGCATGGCCCTCGACACCCCGGGCCTCTCCGAGGCGGGTCGGAGGGAGCTGCTCCAGTCCGCCCAGGAGGAGTCCCAGCGGCTCCACCGGCTCGTCTGCAACCTCCTGGACATCACCCGGCTGGAGGCGGGCTCGCTCGAGCTCAGGAAGGACTGGACTCCGCTCGAGGAGATCATCGGGTCGGTGCTCAACCGGCAGGAACTGGCCGCGGAATCCCACCGCGTCCGGATCCAGCTGCCGGGAGACCTGCCCGTGGTGCCCCTCGACGGCGTGCTGATGGAGCAGGTGCTCCTCAACCTGCTGGACAACGCCCTGAAATACTCCCCGCCGGGTTCCCCCGTGGACGTGAAGGCCTGGGCCGGCCCGAAGACGGTCACCCTCTCCGTGACCGACCACGGACCGGGCATCGCCGAAGGCGAGGAGGAGCGGATCTTCGAGAAGCTGGCCCGCGGGAAGGGGGCGGAAGGTCGTCCCGGCGCGGGTCTGGGCCTGGCCATCTGCCGCGGCGTCGTGACGGCCCACGGCGGGCGGATCCAGGCCACCAACCACCCCCACGGCGGCGCCCAGTTCCTCGTGACCCTGCCCCTGGGCGACCCGCCTCCGGCCCTGCCCGCGGAGGCGCCGCATGAGTGACCCGGCCCTGCCCCTGATCCTGCTGGTGGAGGACGAGCCCCAGATGCGCCGCTTCCTGCGGGTGGCCCTGGAGGGCAGCGGCCACCGTTTCCTGGAGGCCGCCACGGCCCAGGAGGGCCTCCACCTGGCCGCCAGCCACCGCCCCCAGGTCATCCTGCTCGACCTCGGCCTCCCGGACATGGACGGGCTGGAGCTGACCCGGCGCCTCCGGGAATGGTGCGCCACCCCCATCATCGTGCTCTCGGCCCGCGGCCAGGAGACCGACAAGATCGGCGCCCTGGACGCCGGGGCGGACGACTACCTCACCAAGCCCTTCAGCACCGGGGAGCTGCTGGCCCGCATCCGGGTGGCCCTGCGCCACGAGCGCAACCTCGAGGGGGGCGAGGAGCCCGTCTTCCGCCTCGGCCGGTGGCGCGTGGACCTCGCCCGGCGCCAGGTCCTCGTGGGGGAGGAGGAGGTCCATCTCACCCCCCTCGAGTACAAGCTCCTCGTCGCCCTCATCCGGCACGCCGGCAAGGTCGTCACCCACCAGCAGCTCCTGCGCGAGGTGTGGGGGGGCGTCCCCGGGGCCCAGCCCCTCTACCTCCGCGTCTACATGACCCAGCTCCGCCACAAGCTGGAGGAGGATCCCTCCCGGCCCCGCCACCTGCAGACCGAGCCGGGCGTGGGCTACCGCCTCCGGACCGAGGACTAGGCGGGGCGGGCCGGATCGGGGCCGAAGAAACCCGGGCCGGGCCCCGGCATTGGTCCTAATCTGGAAGGGTGCCGAAGATCCTGGTCATTGACGACAGCCGGATGATGCGTCTCTACCTGCGCCGGGCCCTGGAGAAGGCGGGCCACGAAGTGGTGGATTGGAGGCCCCTCTCTGCCATGGAGATCCCGGACAAAGTGGCGGAATTGGCACCGGACCTGGTGCTCTGCGACTACCAGATGGAGGGCGCCAACGGCGCCACGGTGGCCCGCATGGTGCGCCGCGCGGACCCGGAACTTCCCGTGCTGGTACTGACGGCCTTCCATGAGGACCAGATGGAGGCCAACCTCCTGCGGCTGGGCGTGCGCCGGGTGCTGGACAAGCCCATCCTCCACGAGGACCTGGCCGAGGCGGTGGCGGCGGCCCTGCAGCCCGCGGGGCAGCCGGACTGAGCGGAGCCGCGGCTCAGGGAGCCGGCAGGGCGGCGAGCCTGGCCTCCAGCTCGGCGAGGGTGAAGGGCTTGGGCAGGTAGCCGACGGCGGGGTCGGACTGCAGGACATCATCCAGGCGCGGGTCCTTGAGGCCCGTGATGAAAAGCACGGGCAGCCGCGGGTGGTGCTCCCGCAGTCGCTGGAATACCTCCAGGCCATCCATGCCGGGCATGTTCACGTCCAGCAGCACCAGCGCGGGCGGAGGGGCCGAGGACAGCCGGGACAGGGCCTCACGGCCCGAGTCCGCCACGGTGACCCGGTGACCCCGGGCCTCCAGCATGGAGGGGATCGTGGCCCGCAGGAGATCGTCGTCGTCCACCAGGAGGATCTCCCGGGGAACCGCCTTCGGCGGGGTTCCCTGGGGGTGGACCGGCACGCCGCCAGGTGCTGCCAGGGGGGGGAAGCGGAGGAGGACTTCGGTGCCCCTCCCCGGCTCGCTACGGATCTCCATCCGGCCGTGGTGGGCCTGCACGATGCTGTAGGCCAGGGAAAGCCCCAGCCCGGTACCCTTGCCCTTCGGCTTGGTCGTGAAGAAGGGGTCGGTGGCCCGCTTCAGCACCCCGGGGGGCATGCCGTTCCCGGTGTCCACCACCGCCACCTGCACCTCGGCCGAGGGGAGGACGCGGCTGGCGAGCCGCAGCTGCCCCCCCTCCGGCATGGCATCCACGGCATTGACGCAGAGGTTCATCAGGGCATTGGAGAGGGACCCGGCATCGCCCATCACCGGCGGCAGGTCCGGGTGCAGGTCGAGGGTGATCTCTACCTTCTGCCGGGTGGTGCGCCGGAGCAGCTCTGCCTCCTGCGAGAGGAGCTCATTGAGGTCGGTGGGGCTGGGTTCCTGCAGGTCCTTCCGGGCGAAGTCCGTGAGGCCCTTCACCAGGTCCCGGCCCCGGGCGGCGGCTCGCAGCAGGGTGGCCATCTCCCCGGCCAGGCCTGGATCCCCCTGGTGCTGCTCCTGGACGAGGGAGGCCACGCCCATGACCGCGCCCAGGATGTTGTTCATGTCATGGGCGATGCCGCCGGCCAGGGTCCCGAGGCTCTCCAGCTTGTGGACGTGCTGGACTTCGGCCTCCAGGCGCTGGCGTTCGGCCTCGTGGCGTTTCTGGCTGGTCACGTCGTGGAAGGAGGTGAGGATGCAGGGCTCTCCCTCCAGCAGGATCCGCTCGATGGACAGCACCACATCCACGGCCTCGCCCGAGGCCGACCGCAGCTGGACTTCCACATCGCGCAGGAATCCCTGCGCCAGGAGGTCGGCCAGGATCCGGGCCCGGGCGCCGGGATCCACGTACAGGGCCAGATCGGCAGGCGTGCGCCCCAGGATCCGTTCGAGGGGAAGGCCGATGAGGGCGCAGAATCGCTCATTGGCGGCCACGAAGAGGCCGTCGGCTTCGCGGGTGATGGTCCCGGGGGAGGGATTCGACTGGAAGGCCTTGGCGAACCTCGCTTCACTGGCCGCAAGGGTCTCTCGGGTGGCCAGCTCCTGGCGGAAGGAGCGTCGGATGAACGCGTAGAGGAGGGTGGCCGTGAAGGCCACGAAGGCCCAGCCCTTGATCGTCGAGAGACGCGCCGCCCGGGCCACGTCCGGGGCGACGAGGGCCACTGCCCGGTCCGAGAGGAGGATCCAGGCGGCGGCCGTCAGGACGTAGACGAGGACGATCCTGCGAGCGGGATTCCTGGACGGCGGGAGCGGGGACATGGGGGCCCTGGTACCCGATTATCGGCAGCCCGTCCTCCCGGGCTGAATCCCGCGACTGGAGGGCGGGGCATTTCCCAGTAGAATCAAGGGTTCTACCGGAGCCGCGCCATGCCCTTCCAGCCCCTTGTCCAGGAACCCGAGATCCAGCGCCGCTGGCTCGAGTCCGGCGCCTTCCGCGCCAAGCGGGCCTCGGAGCTGCTGCCGGGTTCGAGGACCTTCTACATGCTCGTGATGCTGCCCTATCCCAGCGGCCGCATCCACATGGGCCACGTCCGGAACTACACCCTGGGCGACGTGACGGCCCGCTTCCGCCGCATGCGGGGCTGCGAGGTCATGCATCCCCTCGGCTGGGACAGCTTCGGCCTGCCGGCGGAGAACGCCGCCATCAAGCACGGCATCCACCCCGCCATCTGGACCCGTAGGAACATCGAGGAGATGAAGGGGCAGATCCAGAAGATGGGCATCAGCTACGACTGGGAGCGGGAGATCGCCAGCTTCCAGGACGACTACTACCGCTGGAACCAGTGGCTCTTCCTGAAGATGTGGGAGCGCGGCGACGTCTTCCGCGCCATGCGCACCGTGAACTGGTGCGAGGAGCTGGGCACCGTCCTCGCCAACGAGCAGGTGGTGGACGGCAAGGACGAGCGCACGGGCTTTCCCGTCACCCAGAAGCCGCTGGAGCAGTACTTCTTCCGGACGACGAAGTACGCCGACGAGCTGCTGGCCTGCCTGGACGGGCTCGACTGGCCCGACAACGTGAAGACCATGCAGCGGAACTGGATCGGCCGCTCGGAGGGCGCGCGCCTCGCCTTCGACCTGAAGGGCGGGGGCCAGGTGGAGGTCTTCACCACCCGCCTCGACACGCTCTTCGGCGTGACCTTCATGGCCCTCAGCACGGAGCATCCGGTCATCGAGCAGGCCGCGGAAGGGGATGACGCCCTGCGGGCCTTCTGCGACCAGGTGGCCGCCATGAGCCGCGAGGACCGGCTCATGAGCGATATCAAGCTGGGCCACCGCACGGCGCTGTCGGTGATCCACCCCTTCACCGGGGCGGAAGTGCCGGTCTTCGCCGCCAACTACGTGCTCATGGACTACGGCACCGGCGCCGTCATGGGCGTGCCCGCCCACGACGAGCGGGATCACGAGTTCGCGGAGAAGTACGGCCTGCCCATCCCCAAGGTCATCGAGGCCGAGAGTGAATGGGACCTGGGCACGCTCGTGAACAGCGGCGAGTTCACCGGGATGAAGAGCGAAGATGCGGTCACGGCCATGGTCGCCAGGCTGGGCGGCCGGGCCGAGAAGACCACCACCTACAAGCTCAAGGACTGGGGGCTGAGCCGCCAGCGCTACTGGGGCACGCCCATTCCCACGGTGCACTGCGAGGCCTGCGGCGTGGTGCCGGAGAAGGCCGAGAACCTCCCTGTGCGCCTGCCGGAGGACGTCGCCTTCACGGGCCACGGCCCCTCGCCCCTCACGACTTCTTCCTCTTTCTTGGACACGAAGTGTCCAAGTTGCGGAGCGAAGGCCCGTCGTGAAACCGATACGATGGACACCTTCGTGGACAGCAGCTGGTACTGGCTGCGCTACCTCGATCCGAAGAACGGGGAGCTGCCCTTCGCCAAGGCCGAAAGCGATGCCTGGATGCCCGTGGACCTCTACGTGGGTGGCATCGAGCACGCCACCATGCACCTCATCTACGCCCGGTACTTCTACAAGGTGCTGCGCGACCTGGGCCTGGCCAGCGGCCCCGAGCCCTTCCAGAAGCTCATCTGCCAGGGCATGGTGCTGAAGGACGGCTCGAAGATGAGCAAGTCCAAGGGCAATATCGTGGATCCCGACGAGGTGATCTCGAAGTACGGGGCCGACGCCCTGCGGCTCTTCATGATCTTCGCCGCCCCCATCGAGAAGGAGATCGACTGGACCGGCTTCGAGGGGATCGAGGGCGCCAGCCGCTTCCTCAAGCGCATCACCCGCATGGTGGAGGAGCACGCCGTCTGCGCGGAGGCATTGCCCGGACGGGACCAGCTCAGCCCCGAGGAGAAGGCCCTCCTCATCAAACTGAACCAGACCATTGCCCGCCTCACGGACGACCTGGAGAAGCGCTACCAGTTCAACACCGTGGTGTCGGGCCTCATGGAGCTTTCCAACGCCCTGGCCGACCTGCCTGCCGGCGCACCCCATCGCGGGGCCGTGCTGCAGCACGCCCTGGATGCCTTCGTGCGGATGATGTCGCCCGTGGCCCCCCACCTCGCGGAGCAGCTCTGGAGCCAGCTCGGCCGGCCCGGACTCTGCATGCAGGCCGCCTGGCCCGAAGCCGACCCTGCCTTCCTGGAGGCGGATGAGGTGACGGTGGTGGTGCAGGTGAACGGCAAGGTCCGCGGCCGCGTGAGCGTCCCCGCCGCCGCGCCGGAGGAGGCCCGCCGCGCCGCGGCCCTGGCCTGTCATGAGGCCCAGGCGCATCTGGCCGGCAAGGAGATCGTGAAGGTGGTGGTGCCCCCCGGCGGCAAGCTGGTGAGCATCGTCGTCAAGTGAATCCCGGCCCATTCCCGGAGCGTCCCATGTCCCTGACCCCCCGTGACCTTGCCGCCTGCCTGCTGGAGGCCGGCGCCGTGCGCCTGCGGCCCCTGGAGCCCTTCACCTGGGCCAGCGGGATGAAGTCCCCCATCTACTGCGACAACCGGCAGCTGCTGGGCTTTCCCGACCAGCGGGACCAGGTGGTGGAGACGCTGGCCGCCCGCGCCCGCGAATTGAAGCCCACCCTCATCGCCGGGGCGGCCACGGCGGGCATCGCCTGGGCGGCCCTCGTGGCGGACCGCCTGGGCCTGCCCATGGCCTACGTCCGGCCCGAGCCCAAGAAGCACGGCATGGGTCGCCAGGTGGAAGGCCCCGATGCGAAGGGCCACCGGGCGGTCCTCGTCGAGGATCTCATCTCCACCGGCGGGTCCAGCCTCCGCTGCGTTGAGGCCCTGCGCGCCGAAGGCGCGGAGGTCGCGGCGGTGCTGGCCCTCTTCAGCTACGGCCTCCCCCAGGCGGAGGTCGCCTTCGCGGGGGCGGCCCTGCCGCTCGAGGTGCTGGCCTCCTTCGACGTCCTGGCCGAGGAGGCGCGGGCCAAGGGAATCCTGGACACCGCCGGTTCCGAGGCCCTGGGCGGGTGGCGGTCGGATACCGTGGCCTGGAGCCGCGCCCGCGGCGGGGCGTAAACGGCGAATCGCCCATCCTGAAAAGATGGACAGGATTAACAGGATAAAAAGATTGATTAACAGGATTAAGGCATTAAAATGATTCACATGTATCACACATTACAATTCATTTATCGGTTTCAATTCTGTTAATTCCGCTTTCAATCCTGTTAATCCTGTCCAAGCTTTTCTCCTTCCCGCCCTGTCCGAGGTACGACCATGAAGCTCTACACGCGCACCGGCGACGACGGGTCCACGGGGCTCTTCGGGGGCGACCGGGTGAGCAAGTCGCACCTGCGCCTGGCGGCCTACGGGACGCTGGACGAACTGAACAGCGTGGTGGGCCTGCTGCGCCTGCACGCGAACCCGGCGTGCGCCGATGCGGCCTCGCTCCAGCGCATCCAGCATGACCTCTTCGTGCTGGGCGCCATCCTCGCCACCCCGGCCGGGCGGCAGGAGCTCCTGGGCCAGCGCATGAGCCGGCCCACCTGGAGCCTGGAGGCCATGGAGGCGGACATCGACCGCCTGACGGCCCTGGCGCCGCCCATGAAGAACTTCGTCCTGCCCGGCGGCACGCCTGGAGCCGCCTACGGCCACCTGGCCCGCACGGTCTGCCGCCGTGCGGAGCGCGAGGTGGTGGCCCTCATGCACGAGGAACCCCTTGATCCCGCCGTGGTGCGCTACCTCAACCGCCTCAGCGACTGGTTCTTCGCCTTCGCCCGCGCCGAGAACGCCGTGGCGGGAACGGCCGACATCGAGTGGGTGCCGAAGGCGTAGGGCCCCTGTCGGACCGTGCGCCTGGTCGGTCGGAACAAAAGAAGGGGCCCCTCGCGGGGCCCCTTCCAGTCGAGCATGGCGCCAGTTAGAACTGGAGCTTGATGCCGAAACGGTAGCGGCGGCCGATCTGCCAGTCGGTGGCCTGGCCGTAGCGGACGTCCGGGGAACCGGACTGGTCCGTGGCCTGCTGGTAGATGCCGTTCGCGTAGCGGGTGTTGAACACGTTGAACATGTCCACGCTGGGGATCAGGCGCATCTTGCTGCTCAGCTTGTAGACGTAGTCGAGGTGGGCATCGACGTTGTTGAGCGCGGGGGTGCGGCCGTACTGGCCCAGGAGGCCGTTCTGCGGGGTGGCGTTGCCGTAGCCGCCGAGATCGGGGATGGGCGGGTTGCTGCTGGAACCGTCGTCGAAGTAGCTGACGGGGTTGCCGCTCTGGTAGGTCCAGTTGACGCCCAGGTTCATGTCGTTGCCGGCCACGTCGAAGCGGTGGCTGGCGTAGAGCTTGACCACGTGGGTGCGGTCGTTGGGCAGGAGGCCGTAGCCCACGTAGGGGTAGTAGTCGAAGCTGGCGGTGATGTTGCCGTCCGCCTGGCCGTTGGAGCTGGACACCACGCCCTCGTAGTTGCCTTCCAGGCGGCTCCAGGTGTAGCTGAAGCTGAAGGTGTCACGGTCGGTCTTCTTGTCCAGGGTGAAGTCCACGCTGGAGTACTTGTTCCCGGCCTTGGGGAAGTGGGTGTCAGCCACGGTGAACAGGCCGGTGGCGGGGTTGTAGTACTGCAGGATGTTGATGCCGTAGCTGTTGTAGCTGACGCCGGCCGGAGTCCCGGGCGGGTTGTTCGGATTGGCTGCACCCATGGCCAGCCAGTACAGCGACATGCTCTTGGGGTTGGGGCGCCACTGCTGGAAGCCGCCGGGGTTGCCGATGACGGCCGCGCCCGCGCCGACCACGGGATTGCCGGAGCCGTCGAATGAGATGGCCGGACCCTCGTCGTAGGGGTTGCCGGCGTTGTCAGTGAACACCATGTCTTCCATGGGGTTCTTCAGCTCGCGGTACTTGCCGTGGATGCCCGCAGTCCAGCCGCTGGCGAAGGTGTGGTCATAGCCCAGGGTGTACTCGTTGCGCTGGGGGAGCTTCACGCCTTCGGCGATGGGATCGAAGCTGAAGGGCGTGGCGAAGTCGGTGATGCTGCTCGGGCCCGTGCCGGCGGTGTTGTAGGCGTAGGCGCCGGTGGCCGTGTTGTAGGTGGAGTTGCTCGCCGAGTAGCGGTAGCGCAGATAGGTCTCGTTCGCGTAGACACGGATGGCCATGCGCTGGGGGATGCTCTCGAAGTAGCGGGCGTAGCTGCCGGACACCTTGCTGCGGCCGTCGCCGTTCACGTCCCAGGTGAAGCCCAGGCGGGGCTGCAGCTGGTCATTGAAGTTGCTGAACTTCAGGAAGGTCTGGTCGTGCAGGTCGCGCTGGTCCTGGATCTCGTAGCGGAAGCCGTACATCAGCTTCAGGCCCGAGGCCACGTCCCAGGTGTCCTGGGCATAGAAGGCGGTGAAGATGGCCTTCACGGTGGCGTTCGTGTGCAGGAACTGGCGGTCCACGCCGTTGAAGGCGCCGGCGCCCGTCCTGCGGATGGTGACGCGCTCGCCGCCGGTGGTGGAGGCGATCTCGGTGTACTTCGAGGTGACCTGGGACACGCCGAACTTCATGTTGTGCGTGCCGAGGAACCAGCTGAGGTCAGCGCGGGCCTGGGTGGTCTGCGTCTTGTCCTCGTCGGCGTGGTAGCCGTAGCCGCCCCTGCGGAAGGCCAGGCCCGTGAAGGGCGTGCCGGTCCCGCCGGGGCCGCCGGCCGTGAAGTACATGTTGTCGGTGATGGCGACGTCCGTCGAATCGGACGGATTCAGGGTGTCTTTGTACTGGGTGGTGCCCAGCTTGGCGCTGAAGAAGAGGCTGGGGCTGATGGTCCAGTCGTAGTTGATGACGAAGTTCTGGGTGTCGTTCTTCTCGTTGTAGCCCAGGTTGGCGTTGCCGGTGGTGGGGTACAGGAGGGGGTAGTCATCCTTGGCGCTGTTCACGTTCGCCGAGATGGTCAGCTGCTGGTCCTGGGTCATGTACCAGTTGATCTTGGCCAGGGCCTGATAGGTGGTGACCTTGTCCTTGCTGTTCAGCAGCCCGACGTTGTTCGGCAGGGCGTTGGGGGCCTCGGTGATGTTGCCGTCCACGCCGGCGAAGAAGAACAGCTTGTCCTTGATGATCGGGCCACCCACCTCGGCGCCGATGTCATAGCGGCTGTTGAGGCTCTGGTCCGTGGGGCGGAAGTAGATGCTCTTCTTGGGGACGGCCTGGATGCCGATGGCGTCCCAGGTCAGCCAGGTGGAACCCTTGAATTCGTTGGTGCCGGACTTGGTGATGGCGTTGAACACGCCGCCCAGGGCGCTGAACTCGGGCTTGAAGCCGCCGGTCTGGATCTCGACCTGGTCGATGAAGTCGGTCACCAGGCTGGCGCCCTGGAAGCCGCGGCTGGTGTTGGTGGTGGAAAGGCCGTCCACGACGTAGGAGTTCTCGGCGCCGGAACCGCCACCCATGGAGGGGTCGGTGTGCTGGCCGAGGCCCGTGCCGAAGCTGCCGCCCGTGACGACGCCAGGGGCCAGCATGGCGATGCTGTTCATGTCGCGGCCCTTGGGGATCGCGGACAGGGTATCCATGGATGCGACCAGGCCCGTCTGGGTCGTGGTGTTGTCGATGGTGGTGGCAGTGCCGAGCACCTCCACCACCGTGGCGGCCTCGGCCGCCATCTTGATGGAGACGGGCTGGTTCTGGTTCACCAGGACGGTGATGTTCTGGGAGAACTTCTGGAAGCCCGACTTGGTGACTTCGATCGTCCAGGCGCCGGGGTTCAGGAGGCCCATGCGGAAGGAGCCGTCCGTCCCCGTGAGGAAGGTGCGGGAGGTCTGGGTCGAGGTCAGGCGGACCGTGGCACCCGCGACCGGAGCTCCGGCCTTGTCGGTGATCGTGCCGCTCACGGCACCGGTGGTGGCCGTCTGAGCGAAGGCGTAGGTCCCGGCGCCGGCCACGATGGCGGCAGCCAGACCAAGCCTCGAGAAGACTCGGTTCATAGAGGAACTCCTATGGAGATGCGGCGTTGCCGCGGGTTGTGCGAGGGGAGAACGGCCCATCCACCGAAAGGAGGAGGGGGACATCGAGCATTGGATCTGCGACTCGAAATCGACAAGGGTCGGAAGCGGGAGTCGGAGATCGAAGGGCTTCAGAAAGAGCGGATCAAGTGGCGTCAAGGATAAGTCAGGTTCCCGCCGTCACACAAAGTATTTTCTGTTTACTGAGAAGTTACATCGTTATGTGAGGATATTTGGACAATATTGGGCCTCGTCTTTATTGGCGTAGATTCACAATTCGTATAAGAAAAAAGAGGCCCTTTCGGGCCTCTTTTGGGGTTCGGCAAGGGATCTAGAAGCGGATGCCCATTGCAAAATTGAGAGTCCGGGCCGTCAGGTAGTTCCCCGCGCTGGTGGGCTTGCCGAAGCTGGAGCCGGCAGGCGTGAAGGGAAGCACGTAGTTGGTCGGATAGCTCGCCGGCAGGCCCGTGGTCACGGTCCGACCGCTCGTGTTCCAGGTGGCGAGCAGCTGGTGGTTGAAGAAGTTGGTGATGTTCAGGCGGGCGAAGGCCTTCAGCTTCCGGAAGATGGGGAAGTCGTAGGCAACCTGGACGTCCGTGTGGTAGGTGTCCGGGAACCGCTGCGTGCCGCGGCCAGCCACATAGTTGGTGAAGGTCGTGGCATAGCCGCCGGCCGCCAGCGACGGGGAGGTGACGGTCAGGGAATAGGGGGCCCCGCCGTTGTAGTACTGCAGGCCCGAAAGGGTCATCTGGCCAGGACCCAGGGGAAGCGTGTAGGTCATGTTCCCGATGAACTGGATGGGCTGGTCGGCCGCCAGGAACCCGTAGGGCGCGATGCGATCCATGGGGATGTTGGTGCTGCCGTAGTTGTTGATCTGGCCGTTGGTGCCGACCTGACCGCCCTCGTAGTTCCCCTTCAGCTCGCTGACAGTGACGTTGAAGCCGTACTGGAAGTTCGGATTCACGCGGTGCTGATACACGCCCTCCACGCTCCAGTAGTCACGCTTCAGCTTCGAGTCGTTCAGGTTGCTGATGACCGGCTGGCCGGTGGCCACATCCATGGCGCCATAGAAGTCGTCCACCAGGTGGTCCCAGGTCCGCTTGGAGAAGCTGAGGCTCCAGGTGGTGCCCTTCCCGTCGTCGTGCTTGACGCTGGCGAGGTGCTCAACCATGCGAGGCATCTTCAGGTTGGGGTCGGTCAGGAAGTCCTGGCGATAGAGGTTCGGGTCGTACACCTGGTAGGGAGTGTTGGACCAGCTGCTCCGGAGGAGCGGGTTGCCGCCGAGGTAGGAGTACTTGTACTCGGAGGGGTTGCCCACGACCGAGGAACCGTCGGTGGCGCCCTGGATCACCTGGCCCACGTAGACGCTGTAGTTGTAGGAGGTCACCCACTCGTTGTTGCCGAAGATGTCCCAGGTGGCGGCCAGGCGCGGGGACCAGTCGGACACATTGAAGTTGTTGGCCCCGAGGTCGTTCTGGGACTTGTAGGTGTCGTACCGGAGACCGAGGTTGAAGGCCCAGTTCTGGTTGACCTTCCACTTGTCGTTGATGTAGTAGCCGTTGATGTTGTTCTTGGTCGTGGCGCCGAAGGTCGGGACCCAGACGTCCAGGTAGGTCAGTCCGCTGGTATCCCCGACGACCAGGTTGCGGTTGGCAATGGCATAGCTGGCGTTCGTGGGATCAACGAACCCATTGAAGTAGATGAACTGGTTGGTGGGCGTCTGCGAGTTGGCGGCATTGTGCTTGGACTCGAAGAGCTGGATGCCGGCCTTGATCTCGTGAGAGCCCATGCCATCCACGAACCAGGTGGCGTCCACGTTGGCGGTGCGGATGGGGCGGGAGTCCCCGTCCTCGCCGAAGAAGCCGTTGTCATACAGGGTGCCGGACTGGGCGTCGATCCAGGTGATGGCCGTCCCACCCTGGCCACCGCTGCCGGGGCCGCCGAGGGTCTCCTTCTTCTGGTTGAAGCGGGCGCTGAGGAGGAGGGACGAGCTGATCTGGCCCAGGTACCCGAAGGTGACGTAGCTGAAGGTGTCGTTCTGGGCACTGAGGGATTCAACGGTGCTGCTGGCATATCCGAAGGAAGTCGGATAGTCGATGTTGCGACGCTTGGATTCGGTCTTGTTGTACTGCCAGAACACGCGGTTATCCGTGTTGATCTGCCAGTCCAGCTTGATGTCCTTGCGCTCCTCGGCGCGGGTCGCGTAGTTGGGGATGCCGATGGCATTCCCCGTCCCGTCCACGCCGGTGGTCGACTGAGCCAAGGAGGTCATGGGCGAGGTGGTCCGATAGCCCACGACGAAGAAGAGGTGGTCC
>DASVZU010000296.1:0-21037 GCA_036391515.1 Holophagaceae bacterium | reverse complement strand
GCGGCGAAGTGGGTGCTGGACCAGGCCAGGGCCATGGGCCTGGAGGCCCAGCAGGACGCCATCGGGAACGTGATCATCCGCAAGCCCGCCACCCCCGGGCGCGAGAAGGCCCCCATCACCGCCATGCAGGCCCACGTGGACATGGTCTGCGAGAAGAACGAGGCCACCCAGCACGACTTCACGAAGGATCCCATCCAGGTCTGGCGTGACGGCGACCTCCTCCGGGCGAAGGGCACCACCCTCGGCGCCGACAACGGTATCGGCGTGGCCTCGGCCATGGCCGTCCTGGCCGCCAAGGACATCCCCCACGGCCCCCTGGAGGTGCTCATCACCATCGACGAGGAGACGGGACTCACCGGCGCCGGCAACCTCCAGCCCGGCCTCCTGAAGGGCAAGTACCTCCTCAACCTCGACAGCGAGGAGGAGGGCGACCTCACCATCGGCTGCGCGGGCGGCCTGGACACCGTGGCCACCCGGAAGATGAAGCAGGTCCCCGTGGCGGCCGGCGCCCGGCCCTACCGCGTGAAGGTGCTCGGCCTCAAGGGCGGCCACTCCGGCGTGGAGATCCACCAGGGCCGCGGGAACGCCCTGCGCATCCTGGGCCAGATCCTCTTCCGCCTCGTGCCCGAGTTCGGCCTGCAGGTGGGCGAGTTCCACGGCGGTAACAAGCGCAACGCCATCCCCCGCGAAGCCTCGGCCACGGTGTTCGTGGATCCTGCCAAGGAGGGCGCCGTGAAGGCGGCCCTGGCCCGGGAGCAGAAGATCGCCCAGGACGAGCTGGGCGCCTTCGACCCCGGTCTCCACTTTGCGTTCGAGCCCGCCGCCGAGGCCCCCGAGCAGGCCTTCGCCCCCGAGGACACCCAGGCCGTCGTGGACTACCTCTTCAGCATGGTGCATGGCGTGGTGGCCATGAGCCCCGACATCCCCGACCTCGTCCAGACCTCCACGAACCTCGCCATGATCGCCACCCGCGGCGCCGAGGTGGAGATCTGCCTGAGCCACCGCTCCTCCGTGGAGGCCTCCAAGTTCGTGGTGGCGGACCGGGTCCTGGCCCTCTCGCGCCTGGCGGGCTTCGAGACCACCCGCGGCGACGGCTATCCCGGCTGGAAGCCCGAGCCCAAGGCCTCCCTCGTGAAGCTGGTGAACGGCGTCCACGAGAAGACCTTCGGCAAGCCCATGGCCATCAAGGCCATCCACGCCGGCCTGGAGTGCGGCCTCATCGGCGAGAAGTACCCCGAGATGGAGATGGTCTCCATCGGGCCGAACATGTGGGACGTCCACACCCCCGACGAGAACGTGAGCATCCCCTCCGTGGCCGCCTTCTGGAAGCTGCTGGTGGCCATCCTCGCGGCCGTGTAGGCCGACCTGAGCGGTAATCTGGGGCGGGAGGCCTCCTCCCGCCCCGGCTGCGTACGGCCGGAAGGCGCCGCCTGTGGCATGATGGGCCTTCCCCTGCCCCGGCGAGGCCCCTCCCCGTGACCCACGCTCCCAGCCGCACACACCCGTTCCCGGTGGGGGCATGAGGTCGAGCCATCTCATCCTCGTCTTCCTCGGCCTCGCCGTCCAAGGCGCGGGCTGGGCCCTGCTGCCGCGGCGCTGGAAGCGGGCCGTCGGGCCGATCCTGCTCCTCCTGGATGCGGCCTGGATGGTCTGGTACGCCCGGGACGACCGCAGCCTCAGCGCCTCCGGGGTCTGGGCCCTCTCGCCGGCGGCCACCTGGCTCAGCATCCACCTCTTCCTGGGCCCCCTCATCTTCGTGGAGGGGCTCGCCCGCCTGCTGCCCTGGCGGCGCTGGGTGCGCCTCCTCGGAGCTGGGTTGATCCTGGGGGGCTACGCCTGGGGCCTGGGGGAGGCCTACGGCCCGCCCGTGGTGACGCGGGTGGTCCTGGCCTTCCCCGACCTCCCGCCCGCCTTCGACGGCTACCGGATCGTGCTGATCGGCGACATCCACGCGGGCCCCTACGCCGGGACGCGGACTGTGGGACGGTGGGCCCGCGCCGTGGCCGGCGTCTCCGGGGACCTCCTGGTGGCGGACGGCGACTTCGTCACCCACGTCCCCGAGGAGGCCGAGCGGACCGGCGTGGCCTTCGAGTCCCTCCACCCGGCGGACGGCAAGGTCGGGGTCTTCGGCAACCACGACGAGTACTCGCACACGGACGAGGTGGCCGTCCGCCTCCGGCGCCACGGCTGGACGATGCTCCTGGACAGCGACCTGGTGATCGAGCGGCAGGACCAGCGCCTGGTGCTGCTCGGGACGCGCTATCCGGCGGAGGACAGGATGACCGTCCCGCCCCGCTGGAAAGGGCGGCCCTGGCCCGAGGGCTTCCGCATCGGGATCTGCCACACGCCGGAGCAGTGGCCCCTCCTTCGGGAGGAGGGCGCCGAACTCACCCTGGCGGCCCACACCCACGGCGGCCAGGTGAACCTGAGCCCCTTCTACAACGCGGGCCTGGAGCGGACGCCCTACGTGTACGGCCTCTACCGCAAGGACGGAGACACCCTCTTCGTCACCCGCGGCCTGGGCTGCACCGGCCTCCCCTTCCGCTTCCGCTGCCGCCCGGAGATCGTCCAGGTCACCCTGCGCCGGGGCCGCTGAGGCCCTGGTCGCGGAAGTAGGCGGGGATGGCCTCGGCCCAGTCGTCCAGTTCCTGCACGAGGATGTGCGGATGGGGCGGCAGGTGGTACCCGGAGAGGCCGAGGGGCGTGGTGATGAAGGGGACGCCGGCCTTCAGCAGGTCCGCCACCTTGAGCTTGATGCCCATGCCGTGGATGTCGGGGATGCAGAAGAGGGCGTCGCCTCCGAAGGGCAGGCCCTCGCCCGGATAGCGGCCATGGCCCACGATCCCCCGGGCGGGATCGTGGTACCGCTCGGAGCCATGCCCGAAGAGGTGGCACTCGATCCCCGGCACCCGGGCCCGGAGGCGGGGAACCACCCTGCGGCAGAGGACCTCGAGGCCGATGGCGGTATGGGCCGCCGCCGAGCTGCCGAAATGGACCAGCCTCGGCACCGTGGGGGGGCGAAGGGTGTCTGACACCGTGAGGTGGGGATCGACCACCGGCCAGAACTCGCCGCGGAGGCCCGGGTACAGGAGCCGCGCGAAGGCCAGTTCCTCCTCGGTGATGAAGAGCACCGTGACATTCCGGTCCGCCAGGATCTCCGTCTCCAGCTTCGAGTACTGGTGCATGTTGAGGGTGTGCCGCAGGTTGGTGGGGAAGTGCCCCAGCAGCTGCCGGCACCGGACCAGGCTGAAGAGGTTGTGGGTGCGGACCTGGATCCGGACCCCGGGGAACAGGCTCCGCAGGGCCCGGTAGAAGAAGATCTCGCCGGAGAAGACCTCCTCGAAGTCGGGCGGAAGCCCCTCCAGGCACCGCCGGAAGGCCCCTTCGGAGAGCTCAGAGGAGGGCCGCCCGCGGAGGAGGTTCCAGATCTGCCCGGACCGGGTGGGTGTGCCGATCGTCCGGACCTGGCCCTGCGGGGGGGAGGGATGGGTCACCCGGTGGACCACCACATCCCCGGGACCCGGCGCCAGGCGAGCCACATCGGCGGCCACGGCGAGGCTGTACCCATCTCCTGTTCCCGGCGCGCAGGGGAAGACCAGCAGCCGCCGCCCCTTCGTCATGGCGTCTCCTTCCGGCAGGCGGCCAGGAAGGCCTGGATGTCGGGGAAAAGCGCCGCGTGGGCCTCGATCCAGGGCAGGTCGCGGTCCCACCACCGGAGCTCCAGCAGCTCGCGGATGGTGTCGTCGTCGAACCGCTGGCCGATCTTCCGGGCCGGCACGCCGGCGTAGATGGCGTAGGGCTCGACATCGCCCCGTACCAGCGAACCCGCGGCGAGGACGGCCCCGTCCCCGACGGTCACGCCCTCCAGGATCCGCACGCCGTAGCTGATGAGCACGTCGTGGCCGATGACCACCCCGTATCCCTTCTCCGGATCGGCGAAGGCGTATTCCTCGAAGAGCTGGGCCTTCGCGTAGGTGAATCCGGCCTGGCCCTTGAGCGAGTAGAAGGCCGGATGAGTGGACACGAAGCCCGACGTGGGGTGCCTCCCCGGGATGGTGGCGACCTCGGCGCTGATGGAGCAGAACCGCCCGATGGCGCCGCTGATGCGGCACCGCTCCCCGAGGTAGGAGCCGTATCCCAGCCGCCCGCTGAACACCGTGCCATCCAGGATCCGGTTGCCCCCCTCCAGCTCGCTCCCGAAGCCGAGCTCGCACCGCCGCCCGATCCGGATCCCCCGCGAGCGCCCCAGGAGGGAGAATTTCCACCACTTCACGAGCCGCTTCAGGCTGCCCAGCATCTGGATCACCTCTTGCCCATCGTCTTGACCTTCAGCTGCGCCAGCAGGAAACGGAGGGAGTACCGCAGGAGGGCCTTGTACGAAACGTTGCGGACATCGTACTTCACCAGGGCATCCTGAAGGTCCCCCGGGAAGGGGCGGGGCGAGGCCGTTTCCCGGCTGGTGTCATACAACCGGATGGCCGCTCCGGGCACCTTGTGGAGGATGTTCGCCTCCTGGGGCCGGAGGGCGAGGTCGAAGGTCTTCACCACCTCGAAGGCCGCGGGTGCGAGGGTCAGCCAGTACCGCCGGCCCGCGCGGTTCCCCTTGAGTCCGTAGAGGTCCACGCAGAGCTCGTCCGGGTGGATCCCGAGTGCCTCGCCCAGGACCATGGACTCGAAGTAGGCGTCGTAGACAGCCCGCGATTCCCCGGGCGTCGGGAACCGGTAGGCCTTGGCGTAGGGTTCCTGCAGGGGGATCTGGTAGCCGTTCTCCCCGCCAAGGTTGTGCTGGCCCTTGTCGCTGAAGTTGGTGGTCAGGCCTACCCGCGGATACACGAAGAACCGGCGGGTCTCGATGCAGTAGCGGATGTGGTGCTTCAGCCAGGAGTGCGCGGACCACTCGGCCACGTAGGGCGGGATGGCGGGATCCGGCCGGAAGTCGTCGCCATGCTGGCCATGCCAGTCGACGAAGCGGCGCCACTTCTCGCGCGACCAGATCTGGCCCCAGGAGCAGGCGTACTGCATGAAGAAGGCGTCGAAGGGGTCGTCCAGGGGCAGGAAGGGCCGGTGGCAGCCCACATGCCAGAGATGGGTGTACAGGGCGATGCCGGCGATCCGGTCGTCGTCCCGGTAGCGATCGATGGCCTGCACGGCGAAACGGTAGAGGTTCGGCGAAGCGAAGAGATCGTCCTCGAGGACGATGAGGTGCTCGAAGTCCTGCGTCAGGTTTCCGCAGGCCAGGATGTGCCGTTTCAGCCCAAGCCGCTCGGGAAAGGTCCGGACCGCCTTCTCGCCGTGGTTCCAGGTGAAGGCCTCGGCCACCCGGGTGACCGCCTCGTCCCCCGACCGGTCGAGGCTGATGATCAGGGGGACCCGGTGCCCGTCGAAGGCCACGAGGTTCAGGGAGTCCAGCAGCCTCGACAGGGCGTGGGGCCGATCGTAGCCCACGACGACGATGGCCAGGTCCGTCATGGGCATCTCTCTCCTCTCGCTCGGGGTGCCTCAGGGCACCGGCTGGGTCCTTGGAGTCCGGCTGGCTGCGAATGCGTACCAGATCAGGGACCAGATCACGTTGAAATACCAACGGTTGGCGGTCATGTGGTCGGACATGGAGTTGATGAGCAGGACCGTGGTGATCCCCGCCCCGGCGAGGGCCAGGGCGAATCGTGAAGGATCGGCCACTTTCGAGTTGAGGAAGATGAAACTGAACAGCAGCCCGGCGGGGTACAGCAGGTAGACCAGCCCGCAGAGCACCCCGTAGGCGATGGCGTAGGTGAGGTAGTCGTTGTGCGGGTAGGTGCCCAGGGGCTCGATGTAGATCGACCAGCCGACGCCACTGGGATGGTCCGTCAGGTAGTTGAAGGCCTTCTTCCAGCGCCAGGCCCGGTCGCCCACCGCCGAGCCGGACTTGCCCATGCGGACCTCGTAGCGGCTCACCGCGTACTGCTGGATCGCCGTGGGCATCACCGACCAGGCTGAGACGGCGAGGCCGGCCCCGAGCAGCAGCAGGAGGAAGTAGCGCCGGATGGAGAACCGGCGTTTTCCCATGAGGAGGATCAGGACCATCCCGGCCAGGGAAGCAAGGGAGCTGCCGACACTGCCCGTGATGAGCATGAGGTACACCGAGGCGGCGAGGCACCCTGTCGCGGCGAGGCGCGTCCACCTGGCGATCGGGGAGATGGCGATGGCGAAGGACCCGCAGATGAGGGAGGCGAGGATGATGCCGGACTGGGTCCGGATCATCTGGATGTCGATCTTCCCCAGGCGGAAGGTGGAGACATTCAGCAGATCCTGGCTCAGGACGTTGGGATCGATGGTCGGCCGGCCGAATCCGCGGGCGATCAGGAACAGCAGGATGGTCGGCAGGATCAGGCCGAACACGAGCCCCTTCACCAGGAGGTCCGGATCCAGGTCGCGCCGGACCCTCGTGAAGATGAGCGGTATGAGCAGGAACGGCCCGAGCAGGTAGTTGAGGATGGCGATGAGCTGGGTCGGGAAGATGTCTGCGGAGACGCCACCGGTCCAGGTGGTCGAGTAGGTCCGGGGGAGGTCCACGTCCACGCTGTTGATGCTCGGGACCGTGCGGTGGGCCGAAAGGGAGACCAGGATGCTGACCATCATGGACAGGAGGACGAATCCGAGGGCGAACTGGACCAGGCGTGGCACCTCCCTCCAGGCCTCGCCTCGCGCCAGCATGAAGAACAGGAGCGCCGCATAGAGATTCAGGGCGATCGGAGTCGTGGTGTTGGCGGGATTGGCGGCGAGGAGGGACACGAAGATCGTCCAGGCGAGGGGCCGCTCCGACCAGGCGATGCTGGCGATGACCGCGGCGACAAGACCGACCACCGCCATGGGGTAGGGCGCGCCGATGGCGAGAGAAAGCAGGTTGATGCCCAGCCCCAGGGAGACCGGCAGCACGACGCCGGAGAACACGCCTTCCGGCGTGCCTGGGTGGTCGAATACCTCGTCCAGCTGGTTCATGGCACCTCTCGATGGTTCAGCACGGCAAGCTCGATGTAGGCCACCAGGGTCCGGGCCGTCCGGCCGCAGAGGGACCCGAATACCACCGCCAGCATCCCGCCCACGGCAGGCGCAAGCAGGTAGGCGCTGAGGGGGAACACGATCATCCCTACGATCACGCCCCGACCGTAGAGCCAGGACCGCCCCGTGGCAAAGAGGGTGTTGAACGGGAGGGAGGCGGCCTGGAGCACCGAGAACCAGAGCGAGGCCCGCATGAGGGGAATGCCGTCCACGTACTTGGGGATCGCCAGCGGGACCAGGAGCCCCAGCAGGTACGAGCAGATGAGCACCAGGACGACCATCATGCCGACCATGCCCCCGGTGACCAGCAGCGACCGAGCGTTGGCCTTGCGGACGCTACCTTCGCGGGCGTAGGCCTCCACCACCCGCGGGGTCATGACGTGGTAGACCGACTGGGGCAGGACGTTCATGCCCTCGCGGATGACCGAGGCCACTGCGAAGAGCCCCAGCCCCTTCACCCCGCCCAGGGCCAGCATCAGCGCGCTCTCCGTGGCGGCCCACACGGAGGTGTACAGGCTCCCCCAGAGGCTGAAAGGCAGCCCGACCCGGACCACCTCCCCGAGGGCCTTCCGGTCGAACCTGAGCCGGATCTTCAGGGGGCGTTTCGCGTGGAAGAGCCAGACCCCGACGAAGGCTGGCACGGCGGCCCGGAGGCACAACCCGAAGAAGCCGAGGATGGGCACGAGGAACACCAGGCTGAAATTGAGGAGCGCCTGGGTGAACTGGATCTTGGCCAGGGCTACGAACTGGTGGATGGTCCGGTAGGTGGCGCTGAGGTAGCCGCCGAAGAACACGGACCAGCAGCAGAGCACCTGGGAAAGCCAGCCCGCCACGCCGAAGGAATCCCCCCGGGCCAGGGCCGCCAGGGCGAGGGCGAGGAACACCGCCGACACAAGGGCCGAGACCAGGACATTCCAGGCTCCGGCGGCAGAGGCGAGGGATTCCGCCTTCTCCGGCATCTGCCTTGCCGTGAAGAAGGGGATCTGCCGCCACAGGCCGTCGAAAGTGCCCAGGTGGAGGAACGTGATGTAGGTGAGCGGGATCGTGTAGACGCGGAAGCGCCCGGTCACCTCGGGCCCCAGGAACCGGGCCACCAGCAGGCCCCCGAGTGCACCGAGGATCGAGGCGCTCATGTTCCCGCCGACGAGCGCGGCCACCGAACCGAGGATCTGCCGGTTCTGCTTGAGCCTCGCCCGGGGGCGGGACAGGAGGGCGCTGAGGGTCACGGGGTTTCCTGGAGTGGTGTCCCGCCAGACGGTCGGGATCCGGGGCGGTCAGACCGGGAGGGCATGGGTATCCGGCCTCCGGGGGTCGAAGGGCTCGCTGGCCCAGAAGAGCGTGATGAGGTCTCCGGTTCCGGTGTTCGTGATGCTGTGGGTGTACCCGGGCGGGATGTCCACCACCCGGGGCTCCCCGCCCGACACGGGGTACTCGAACACGTCGGTACCGGAGAGCTGCCGGAACCGGACCACCGCCTCCCCGCTCACCACCAGGAACTTCTCCACCTTGGTGTGGTGCCAGTGGTTGCCCCGGGCGATCCCGGGGCGGGTCACCGACACGAAGATCTGCCCCAGCCCCGGCCCCCGGAGGATCTCCGCGAGCCAGCCCCGCGGATCTCGTTTCGTGTCCAGGGCGTAGTCGAACCGGTCGGTGGGGAGATAGCTCAAGTACATCGAATAGAGCAGCCGCGTCAGGTCGTCCGACACCTCCGGAACCTCTCGCGTCAGGCGGGTCTGGGGGAACCGGCTGATGCGCGCCGCGAGCTCCCCCAGGGTGATCGTGAAGGTCCGCGGCACCGCCGGCTCTCCGTCGGGCCCCCGATGGGGCGTCCCGTCGAAGGCCGCAAGGAATTGGGCGACGACGTCATCGACATGCACCAGGCTGATCTCCCGGTCCGGGTCATGGATCTCCAGGGGGAGGCCCAGGGCCGCGTTGTGGCAGAAGGTCGCGACCACGGAGTTGTAGTTGGGGCGGGACCACTTGCCGAAGACGTTGGGGAGGCGGAAGACGAACACCGGGGAACCGGTCTCCCGCCCGTAGGCCCGCACGAGTTCCTCCGCCTGTCTCTTGCTCGCCCCGTAGGGGTTGTCGAGGGCTGCCTGGGTGGAAGAGCTGATCAGCAGCGGCACGCGGCGCCCCGAGACGCGCAGGAGGTCGAGGACCTGCTGCGTGAGCCCGACATTGCCGCGCGCGAATTCACCTGGATCCTGGGGGCGGTTGATTCCGGCGAGGTGGAATACGAACTCGGCCTGGGCGAGCAGGTCCGGCAGGATCCCGGGCGGGTCCTCAACATCGAAGGTCAGGACCTGGAGATCGGGCAGGGTGGACAGAGTGGCGATCAGGTTGCGGCCGATGAAGCCCTGCGAACCCGTCACGACGACTTTCCCCATCTACTTCTCCTTGCCGAAGTCGGTTGAAGCCAGGAGGCCATGCCAGGCGGAGCCGATGCACCATGGGTCGGAACTGGAACGGATGGGCTGATCATAAGCTGCCAGCCGGGTCCGGGTCTGTGGGTTCAATTGGATCCCTCCCATGTTGGGACGTCAATCTCGCGTCTTTTTCTGGTTCCCCCAGGACACCCGC
Source organism: Holophagaceae bacterium (assembly GCA_036391515.1). Classification (GTDB taxonomy): domain Bacteria; phylum Acidobacteriota; class Holophagae; order Holophagales; family Holophagaceae; genus Geothrix. Next base: position 11,416 of record DASVZU010000296.1, on the reverse strand, counting down.
CCGGCGGGATGGATCCGGCAGGTGCAGCGCCGGGTCCTGGATCCTGCCCGCTCCGCCGGAAGGGGCCGGAACCCCAGCCGGAAGGCGGGTGAGCCGGGCAGGAGGGCGTAGTCATCCGCCCCTGGGTCCCGGAAACGGGGATCGGCCACCGAGCCCTCCCGATCCCGCCCCTCCCCGCGCCAGCCTGCCCAGGTCACGCCCGAACCTCCCCCGAAGGCGGGCGGAAGGCCCCGCGGGGGGAAGTAGAGGTTCCGGTCGATCCTGGCCACGTCCGGCCCCAGGGTGCCCGTGTCGAAGGCCACGGCTCCTGGAGCCGAGTAGGCGATGACGTTCGACATCACCACCAGGCCCGCGGACCCCCGGTTGAAGTTCGCCAGGGTGCCCTGGGACACCTGGCCGTCCACGAAGAGGTTGTTCACCACGCGGTTGTCCCGCCCGCCCTGCAGCATGATCCCGCCGTTCCAGGTCCGGCAGACCACGTTGCCCTCCGCCTCGTAGCCGCTGGCGAAGGAGTCGAGGTAGATGCCCCAGGAAAGGTAGGTCGGCCTGCCGAACATGGAGGAGTAGCCGAGGGTGTCGGCCACGAAGTTGCCCCGGATGACGCTCCCGCTCCGGAAGGCGCGGTCGTGCTGGGTCACTTCGATGCCGCCCATGTCCGAGGTCTCCAGGCCCGTGTTCTGGATGCGGTTGAACTCGATGACATTGTGTCCGCCAGGCTCTTTCAGGGAGATGCCGTAGCGGGGGGAGTCGTGGATCGTGTTGTGGGAAAGGGTGTTGCCGGATGCCCCCGCGCCTGCAAGGACGATCCCCCCGATGTGCTTGTAGGCCTCCCCAAGGTCGTGGATATGGTTGTCGGCCACCCGGTTGCCGCTGCTGCCGAGGATCAGGACGCCGCCGCCGCCCGCGTGGGCCACCTCGCAGGAACGGATGGTGTTGCCGCGCCCCCTGACCACGCACACGGCATAGGCGCCGAGGTCGAGGAAGCGGCAATCCTCCACCACGCAGGCTTCGGCATCCCGCAGGTAGACCGCGCCGTCGTCCCCCACGCCGTAGCCCGCGCTCGCCCCGCCCCTGACCCAGTCCGTGTCCCGGAAGGTCAGGCCCGCGAACCGCAGGTACCGCACCGGAGATCCCGTCGACGGCCATCCCTCCAGCTGGAGGAGGCGCGTCGTGCGGGGGACGATCACCTCGCTCCCGGGGCCGAAGCCGGGCCTGGGCAGGTAGGAGAGAGACCCCTCCGCCGGATCCAGGAACCACTCGCCAGGGGCGTCCAGTTCCTCCCGGACGTTCTCGACGAAGTAGCGGTCGCCCGGATTCAGGGTTGCCCGGGCCTCCGGACCTCCAAGCAGGAGCCTTCCCCCCTCCGGGTCGTAGCCCTCGATGGAAAGGATCTCCGAGTAGGCCCGGGAGTCTCCCGACTGGAAGATGTGCACCTCCGCTCCGGGGGCGGAGAGCCAGGCCGGATGGAACTCGCCGGGGGCGCATCGGATGGCGGCCTTCGAGCCCTCCCCCGCGCCGCTCACGGTGACCTGCCGCCCGTGGGAGCGGACGAAATCCTTGGCGGACCTGCCGACCAGATGGCCCCGCTCCGGCGACATCAGCTCGGTGCCCGCCGGGACCCAGGACGGGTCGTCGCACAGGGCGAGGGCATCAAGGGCGAGGCCGCCACCCTTCTGGTTCTGCCAGCGCAACACGTGTTCCCCGGCGGCCAGCCGGAGCGCGGCCGCCCGGGCCCAGCGCGTGGGGCTCCAGCCGCCGGTGTCCGGCAGGTCCGCCAGGGGGACGGCCCCGCGCCCGTCCACCTGGACCGAAGACCGGCCATCCATGGCGGCAATCCCGTAGGGCGAGTTCCGGGCCCCGTAATGCAGCCACAGGACGTAGCTCCCCCCCTCGGGGACGGCCACCCGGTACTCCAGCCAGTCGCCGGCATTGTGGATGCCGCCCACCGTGACGCCGAAGGCGATCCGATCCGGATCGGCGGCGGCGTAGAGGAACCCCCGCCTGAGGGGATCGGCGGGATCGGAGTTGGGGTACCGGGCCCGGGGTTCCCGCCGGCCGTCCACGAAGAGGGAGCGGAACCGCCACGGGCTGGTCTTCTGATCGGGCAGGTCGAAGCGGACGGGTCCGCCCCCGGCCGGCGCCCGGTACGCCGCCAGACGCTGCCCGCCGATGAGTTCAGGGACCTCGCCCGGATAGGCGACGTAGGAGATCGGCCCCGCCTCGGTTCCGGAGTCCTCGGGCCCGAACCGGATCGGTTCATCCAGGTGGTACGCCCCTCCCCGGATCTGGACGGTGATGGATCCCGGCGGCGGGCCTGCCCCCTTGATCTGCCGGATGGCATCCCGGGCCCGGGCGATGGAGGCGAAGGGCCCGTCCGTGTGATTGCGGTTCGGGGCGGGGAGCAGGCCCGACCAGGCATCCCGTCCCGCCGGAGAGACATAGAGGATCCGAGGCACGGCCTGGGCCCGGCCCGGCGGTCCCGCCAGGATCCCCAGGGCGAGGAGAAACGGTGCCGACCGGTTCATGGCCCCAGGGCTCTCAGCAGAGACTCCATGACCTCGCTCCCGGATCCGGTTGGACAAGCCAGAACATTCCGGCTTCAGTTCGACTAGCATGGCGGGTTTTTCACGATCATACTACCAGGCATCTCAACAAGTTCGACGCCCTTGTGGATCCTTCCCCGAAGGAAAGACTTGATGCTCGCAGCACGGATCAGGCAGTGGGGCTTCTCGATGGCGGACCTCCTCCAGGGCTCCCCCATCGGGCAGCACTGCGAGGACATCGAGGCGCGTCTGGCCTCGGGAAGCGCCTCCGAGGACCGCCTGGAGGCCCTCCTCCGCTTTGCGGTCGAGCACGCCCCCTTCTATGCCGCCTACCGGGGGTTCAGGTCCCTGCAGGACTTCCCGGTGATCGACAAGCAGATCATCAAGACCCACGACCAGGCCTTCCGATCGGACGTCTACCGCAACGCCCGCCTGCAGGTCATGCACACCAGCGGATCCACGGGGACGCCCTTCGCCGTGCCCCAGGATCCGGACAAGCGCCGCCGGGTGCTCGCGGAGATGATCTGCTTCGGGCGGCGGGCCGGCTATCAGGTGGGAGACCGGTTCGTCTTCACGCGCGTCTGGAGCCGCCTGAACCGGAAACCCTGGCACGTGGCCCTGCGCGAGAACGCCATCATGTTCGACATCTCGTCCCTGGACGAGACCCGCCTGGAGTCCCTCCGCACGCTCCTGCGCACCGATGGGGGCATCCGGTGCATGCTGGGCTATCCCTCGACCTTCGACCCGCTGGTCCGGCACCTGGAGCGGCGGGGGGATGGGCCGGAGTCCTTCCACCTCCGCACGATCATCAGCATCTCGGAGCGGCTGCCGCGGCAGCTGCGCGAGGCGCTCCGGTCCCGGTTCGGATGCACCGTGGTCGCCAGGTACTCCAACCAGGAGAACGGCGTCTTCGCCCAGCAGTGCCCGGATCGGGACGAGTACCACCTGAACACGGCGAGCTACGTCTTCGAATTCCTCCGCCTGGACGAGGACAGACCCGCCGGCCCGGGGGAACGGGCGCGGTTCGTGGTCACGGACCTGTTCAACCGCGCCCTGCCGATGATCCGGTACGACACCGGGGACGTGGTGATCCGTCAGCCCGGGGCCGGCTGCGGATGGTCGACGGCCACCCTGCAGGAGGTCGAGGGCCGCCGGCTGGACTTTATCTACGACACCGGGGACCGCCTGCTGTCGCCCGTGGTCGTGTGCAACCGCCTCTGGCCCTTCACGGGACTGACCCAGTTCCAGTTCATCCAGGAGGGCCAGGGCCAGTACACGCTCGTCCTGAACGGGGCCGATCCCCTGGAGAAGGACGGAACCTTCATCGAGCTCGTCAGGGGCATCGTGGGGGCCGATGCCGCGGTGACCATCCGGCGGATCGACCGGATCCCCCAGCTCGCCTCGGGGAAGTTCCGCGCGGTCGTCAACCGCTGCCGGGCCCTTCCATGAGGCGGGCGGTGGCCAGACCGCTCCGCTTCCACGAGCATGTCCGTCCCGCGCCGGGGGCAGGCGGCCGGCCATGAACGTGCTGTACCTCGCCATGGGATTCCCCCTGCCCGTCCAGCCTCCCGCGCCCTCGGACCTCATGCACCTGATGGAGGAGTTCTCCCGGCAGGGGCACCAGGTGGATATCGTGGCCATCGACGAGCGAAGGCACCGCCGGCCGACTCGGCTCGCCCAGGAAGGACCCTTCCAGGTGCTCAGGGTGCGCACGGGGAACATCTACGATGTCGGCCTGTACGAGAAAGGGTTCAGCCTCGTCGCCCTGCCCTGGCTGATGCGTCGCGCCATGGCGCGGCACCTCCCCGGCCGCCGCTACGACCTGGTGCTGTACGTGGCGCCGCCCGTCACCTTCGCACGGGTCGTCAGGGGCCTGAAGCGGCGCCAGCCCTGGGCGAAGACCTACCTCATGCTGAAGGACATCTTCCCCCAGAATGCCCGGGACCTCGGGCTCATCCGGAACCCGCTGGTCCTCGCCTACTTCAGGTGGCAGGAGCGCCGGCTCTACGGGGCGTCCGACGTCATCGGCTGCATGTCCCCCGCCAACGTGGCCTACCTGCGGAAGCACAACCCGGGACTCCCCGCCGGGCGGGTGGAGGTCCTGCCCAACACCCGGCGGCCCGGCCCGGATGCGGGCCTCCAGCCGCCGGGCCCCCTCCGCGAACGGTACGGCATCCCGAAGGAGGCGGTGGTCGTCCTCTACGGAGGGAATCTGGGCCTCCCCCAGGGACTGGACTTCCTGCTCGAGGTCTTCGAGGCCAACCGCCATCGCGCCGACCTGCATTTCCTCCTGGTGGGCCGCGGCACGGAGCGCGGGCGGCTCGCCGCAGCCATCGAGGCGCGGCGGCTGGACCACGTGACCCTGATCCCCCACCTGCCGAGGCCGGACTACGAGGCGCTGGCCCGGGAATGCGACATCGGGCTGATCTGCCTGGACTCCCGGTTCACCATTCCCAACTTCCCGTCGCGCGTGCTGTCCTACTTCGAGATCCGGATGCCGGTCCTCGCCGCGCTGGACCCCGCCACGGATTTCGGCGCCATGCTGGACCAGGCCGGGGCCGGCCTCTGGTGCCATGCCGGCGACCTGCCCGCCTTCCAGCGGCACCTGGACCGGCTGGCCGCGGATCCCCACCTTCGCGCCCGGATGGGCGAGGCTGGCCGGCGGCACCTCGAATCGCATTTTACTTCCAGCAGGGCGTACGAAATCATCTCCAGGCACATCCCATCGAAACTTCCTGATCTGGAGGCACCTTGTCCAGCCACCTTGATCTGAAGAACGCCACGCTCATGATCACGGGCGGCACGGGCTCCTTCGGGAACGTCGTGCTGCGGAAGTACCTGGGAAGCGGCATCGGGGAGATCCGGATCTTCAGCCGCGACGAGAAGAAGCAGGACGACATGCGCCACCACTACAAGGACGACCGGATCAAGTACTACATCGGCGATGTCCGCGATCCCCGCAGCGTGTCCACCGCCCTGAGGGGGGTCGACTACGTCTTCCATGCGGCCGCCCTCAAGCAGGTCCCTTCCTGCGAGTTCTACCCCTTCGAGGCCGTCCGGACCAACGTCCTCGGCACCTCCAACCTGCTCCAGGCGGCCATCCAGCAGAAGGTGAAGCGGATCGTCTGCCTCAGCACCGACAAGGCGGTCTATCCCATCAACGCCATGGGGATCTCCAAGGCGATGATGGAGAAGGTGGCCCTCGCCGAATCCCGCAACCTGGAACCCGAGGGCTCGGTGATCTGCGTGACGCGCTACGGGAACGTGATGGCCTCCCGGGGCTCCGTGATCCCCCTCTTCCTAGACCAGATCCGGGCCGGGAAGCCGCTCACCGTGACCGACCCGGAGATGACCCGCTTCCTCATGCACCTGGACACCGCCGTCGAGCTGGTGGAGTTCGCCTTTTCCCACGGCCGCAACGGCGACACCTTCGTCAGGAAGGCCCCGGCCTCCACGATCCACGACCTGGCGCAGGCCATCCGGGAACTCCTGCAGGCCGAGAACGAGATCCAGGTCATCGGCACGCGGCACGGCGAGAAACGCTACGAGAGCCTGCTTTCCAGGGAAGAGCGGGTGCGCGCCGAGGACATGGGCGACTACTTCCGGGTCCCCGCCGACTCCCGGGACCTGAACTACTCAAAGTACTTCTCCGAGGGGAACCCGCAGATCTCGCAGGTCGAGGAGTACCACTCCCACAATGCCCGGCGCCTGTCCGTGCCTGAGATCAAGGAGCTCCTGCTCACCCTCGAGTGCGTCCGGGAATCCCTCGCCGAACGGGGCATCAAGCCGGAGCTCGCCGTATGAGGAAACTGCGGGTGCTCACGGTGGTCGGGACCCGTCCGGAGATCATCCGGCTCTCGCGGGTCATCGCCCGGCTCGAGGAGACGACGGAGCACATCCTCGTCCACACCGGCCAGAACTACGACTACGAGCTGAACGAGGTCTTCTTCAGAGACCTGGGGATCCGCCGGCCCGACCACTTCCTCGAGGCCGCCGGCGGGTCCCTGGCCGAGACCCTCGGCAACATCATCAGCCGGGTCGACAAGGTGCTCGAGACGCGGATGCCGGAGGCCCTCCTCGTGCTTGGCGATACCAACAGCTGCCTCTCGGTGATTCCCGCCAAGCGCCGCAAGATCCCGATCTTCCACATGGAGGCAGGGAACCGCTGCTTCGACCAGCGCGTCCCCGAGGAGTCGAACCGCAAGGTGGTGGACCACCTGGCGGACATCAACCTGCCCTACAGCGGCCACGCCCGCGAGAACCTCCTGCGCGAGGGGCTCCCCACGGACCGGATCATCAAGACCGGCAGCCCCATGTACGAGGTGCTCCAGGACTACCGGGAAGGCATCGGGGCCTCGGACGTCCTCGCCCGGTTGCGCCTCGCCGCCGGGGACTACTTCCTCGTCAGCTGCCACCGGGAAGAGAACGTGGATTCGGACGTCAACCTCCCCAAGTTCGTGGCCCTGCTGAACCACCTCGCGGCAGGCCACGGGAAGCGCGTCATCGTGTCCACCCATCCCCGGACACGGAAGCGGCTCGATGCCGGCGGCTTCGTCCTGGAGCCCCGGGTGGAGCTCGTGAAGCCCTTCGGCTACTTCGACTACGTGAAGCTCCAGCAGCAGGCCCATGTGGTCCTTTCGGACAGCGGCACCATCACCGAGGAGTCGTCCATCCTGGACTTCCCGGCCCTGAACATCCGGGAGGCCCACGAGCGCCCCGAGGGCATGGAGGAGGGTGCCGTGATCCTCACCGGGATGGAGATCGACCGCGTGGACCAGGCCATCCAGGTGCTGCACAGCGCCCGGCTCCGGTCCGGGCGGCGCACCCGGATCGTGAAGGACTACGAGGCCCCCCAGGTCTCCGAGACGGTCGTGCGGGCCATCCTCGGCTACGTCGACTACGTCAACCGCTTCGTGTGGCGGAAGGGCTGAACTCAGGCGATGCCCCCTCCGATCCGCGCGGGGGGGAAAAGGCCCAGGGTGGCGAGGATCACGAGGAAATCGGATCCCACGCCGGCCCGGGCGGCGTAGGCAAGGTTGATCCGGATCTTGTCCGGAAGCACGACCTGGACGTAGGTCGCCTCGGGATCCTCGGCCTGTCCGAGAAGGTCGCTCTCGTTCCGGTACTTGATGGAGGCCAGATCCGTGATGCCGGGCCTGAGCCCCAGGATGGCGCGCTGGGCCTCGGTGTAGCGCTCCACGTAGCGGGGCACCTCCGGCCGGGGCCCCACGAGGCTCATCTCTCCCACAAGGACATTGATGAGCTGGGGGAGCTCGTCGAGCTTGGCGCTCCGCAAGAACCGTCCGATCCGCGTGATCCGCGTGTCCTGGCCCACGGTGAGGGCCCGACCCCGGCGCTCGGCGTCCACGACCATGGTCCGGAACTTCCAGATGCGGAAGGGGCGCCCGCCCCGTCCCACGCGGACCTGGCGGAAGAAGACCGGGCCGCGATCCTCCAGCTTCACCAGGAGGGCCACCAGGAGCAGCAGCGGCGAGAGGGCCGCCAGCCCCAGGGCCGACCAGAACAGATCGAAGGCCCGCTTGGCCATGGTCAGGCCGGATGGGCGAGGACGAGATCCCTCACGGCCTGGATCACGTCATCGACATCCCCGTCCGTCAGCCCCGCGTGCAGGGGGAGGCTGAGCATCCGCTGGTAGGCGTCCGCCGCGACGGGATTGTCCTCCGGGCGGTAGCCGTACTTGTCCCGGTAGAAGGGATGCATGTGCACGGGCAGGTAGTGGACAGAGGTTCCGATGTTCCGGTTCTTCAGCTCGTCGATGAAGGTGTTGCGATCGATCCGCAGCGCCCCGGTCCGCAGCCGGATCACGTACAGGTGCCAGCTGGACTCGGCCCAGGGCCGCTCCACCGGAAGCTCGAGGGCGGCCAGGTCGCCGAGGCCCGCCTCGTAGCGCGCCACCACCTCGCGGCGCCGCCGCTGGAAGGCGCCGAGCCGCTTCAGCTGCTGGAGGCCGATGGAGGCCTGCATGTCGGTCATGTTGTACTTGAACCCGGGAAGGACCACTTCGTAGTACCAGGAGCCGGACCGGTCGAAGCGCTTCCAGGCGTCCCGGTTCATGCCGTGGTGCCCGATGATGCGGGACTTCTCGACCAGCGCCGGATCCCCCGTGAGGCAGCCCCCCTCGACGGTGGTGAGGTTCTTGGTGGCGTAGAAGCTGAAGGCGGCCAGGTTCGGCCTGGATCCGACGAGGCGGCCCTTGTAGCGGCTGGAGATCGCATGGGCCGCATCCTCCAGGATCGCGAGCCCGTTCCGTTCGGCCAGGGCATCCAGCTCGTCCATCTGCGCCGGATGGCCCGCGTAGTGGACCGGCAGGAGGACCTTCGTGCGGGGCGTGAGGGCCGCCTGCACGGCCTCCGGCGAGAGGGTCAGCGTATCGGGGCACACGTCCACCAGGACGGGACGGGCACCGACATGCTCGACCACGTTCGCGGTGGCGCAGAAGGTCATGGCCGGGACGATGACCTCGTCCCCGGGACCGACCCCCAGGGCCACCAGCGCCACGTGCAGACCCGCGGTGCAGGAATTCAGGGCCACCACGGCGGGTGCCTGGAAGTAGTCCTTCAGCGCGGCTTCGAAGGCCTTCGTCTTCGGCCCCGTGGTCACCCAGGGGGAGTTGAGGGTGTCCATGACCTCCGCGCGCTCGCCGTCGCCGATGGTCGGGGGATTGTAGGAGAGAAAGTCCTTCCTCATGTCGAAGCCTCCAGGAGGTGGTCGAACATCCGGATGTACCGCTGGATGGCGGCCCGTCGGGAAAGGTTGGCCTCAGCGTAGTCCCGCCCCTGGCGGCCCTCCACCCGGACCCGGTCCGGGGCGTTGCGGTAGTCGAGGATGACCTGGGCCAGGCGCGACGGATCGCTGGGGGGGACCACCGAGCCCGACCGGCTCTCCAGGATCGCCTTGGCCAGGGGACTGTCCTCCTCCACACACCCGATGACCGGATGGCCCGTCGCGAGGTAGTTCCAGGTCTTGCTGGGGACCGCGATTCCCGCGGCACCGGGCTTCAGGGGAATGACACCCACATCGCAGGCGTTGTAGACCGATGGAACGCGATCCAGGGGCTGGAGAGGCAGGAAACTGCAGTTGGCCAGCCCGCGCTGGCGAGCCATGTCCTCCATCGCCACCTTCGCGTTGCCGTTGCCGATGAAGACGAAGCGGATGTCGGGAAACCCCTTCAGCCCCTCGGCGGCCAGCAGCACCGTCTCCAGGTTCTGCATGAACCCGATGTTCCCGGCGTACTGGACGACGAAGCCCTGCCCTCCCCGGAGCGTGCCGATGGAGGGATCCTCGGAGGGATCCATGGGCCGGATGTGATCCGTGTCCACCCAGTTCGGGATCGTGGCCACCGGCGTGCCCGGGACGAGCCCCTCGACGTACTCGGAGAAGGATGGGCTGATCGAGACCACCAGATCGGAGACCCGGTAGGTGGCCTCCTCCGCCTTCCGGAGCCACCGGTAGGCGCGGCCGCCCGGCGGGAGGATGCCGGCCACCACCGCCGAGTCCGGGAAGATGTCCTGGAGGTTGTAGACCAGCTTGGCGCCCTTCAACCGGGCCAGCAGGGCCGCAGGCAGGCCCGCGAGCGGTGGGTTGGACGCCACGAAGATGATGTCGACCTTCCGGACGGCCAGCCCCCGGAGCAGGAAGAACGCCGAAAACCATGTATATTCACAGCATTTGGCAATAATACCCAGGCGCTGAAGGAAGGGATTCCACCCCCGATGGATGCGTCCTTCCAGGAGAGGCCCCTCCGGAGCGGACGGGGCGGGAGCGCCGGACCCGTTGGTGAGAACCGTCACCCGATGCCCGGCCTCCGCCAGCCCTTCGGCCAGCGCCTTCATGAGGTGCGTCGACGCGCAGAGGATCGGCCAGTAGTACGGGGTGATGATCACGATGTGGCGGGGATCGCGCCGGTCCCCTGAACGCCGGTCTGCGGCATCGGGGGTCATGCGCGCCTCCTTCGGGCGGAGGGCACGGCCGGATCCGGTTGGGTGGCCATGGAGGCGGCTTCCTCTCCCATCGGATCGAGCGCCTCCATCAGGGACGGCACCTCGGGCGCTGGCGCCTGGCCATTGCCGAGCTCCAGGCGCATGTGGACCAGCCGCCGCGAATAGCCGGAGGGCACCTCGACCAGTCCCGCCCGTTCATTCAGCCGCCGCGCCCGGAGATTCGTCCGGACCACGCCGGTGGAGACGGCCGCCAGCCCCCGTTCCCGGCACAACCGGATCGAGGCCTCCTTCAGAGCCCGCCCGATCCCCTGCCCCTGGAACGCCTCATCCACGGCCGTATAGGCAATCTGCGCCACCCGTTCCCTGGGACCTGGGTCGCTCCTCCGGAAGAGGAGGGACCATCCCAGGCGCCGGACGAGCCGCCGGTCGAAGAGTGTCAAGGGATGCCGCAGCAATCCCGCCATCAGCTCGCGCCGGCAGGCCCTCACCATCGGAAGGTTGTAGGAACGGTCGCACACCGCCGTCAGGCCGATGACCCGGTCCCCCTGGCGCGCCACCAGCACGAAGGTCTCGGGGGAGTTCACGAACCAGCGATAGACGGCCGTGAGGAAGGGCCTTCCCAGCTTGATGGAGAGGTTCTCCTCCTTCGAGAAGCTGGCGTCATGGAGATCGACGAGGGCGGGAACGTCGAAAGGCGTCGCAGGACAGATCTGGAAGCCCTTCCCCTTCGAGAGGACGACAGGCGGAGGGGCGAGCCGGGCCCGCTCCGTTTGGAGGCGCTCAGGCCAGGCCTGCTCCGCCACCGGCTTCCGCCCTTCCAGGTGGAAACGGAGCATTCCCTCCGCCTTCGCGAGGAGCGGATTGGAGGGATCCCGCTGGAGCAGCCGGCGGGTCCAGCCGTGGACCAGGGGC
>DASVZU010000295.1:0-7156 GCA_036391515.1 Holophagaceae bacterium | reverse complement strand
GGCCAGCTTCGAGCAGGTCTGCCACCGGCTCACCACCCTGCGCCGGCCCGGGGCCGAGGGCGTGCCCTTCCACTTCCTCCGCATCGACATCGCCGGGAACATCTCCAAGAGCTTCTCCGCCACGGGCATCCGCTTCGCGCGGTTCTCCGGCGCCTGCCCCCGCTGGAACGCCCATGCCGCCTTCCTCACGCCTGGCCTGGTGCGCACCCAGGTGAGCGTCATGCCCGATGGGCGGAAGTACTTCTGCATCGCCCGCACCATCCAGAAGGACACCGGCGGCTACCGGGGCCAGCACGCCACCCAGGCCCTGGGCCTCGGCTGCGACATGGGCCACGCCAAGGAGCTGGTCTACGCCGACGGGGTGCGCCTGGACCAGCCCCCCGTCCCCATCGGCGTCACCTGCCGCCTCTGCGAGCGCACCGACTGCGAGCAGCGGGCCTTCCCCCCCCTCCAGCAGCCCCTGAAGGTGGAGGAGAACCTCCGGCGGACCAGCTTCTACGCGCGGATCGAGCCCGATCGGAAAAGTTGAGGCCCTCGGCCCGGTTTTGACCGCGGTCAAGATCGGCACCACCGGCCTCCAGTCCCCGGGAAGACCCGACGATGGGATCCCTGCGCCCCTCAGGCGCCCTGGAGATCTCATGAAAACCGCCCGCTTCCTCTGCCTGCTGGCCGTGCCGGCCCTCGTCTCGCCGCTCGCGGCGCAGACGCCCCAGGACGCCGTCGCCCTGGTGAAGGAAGCCATCGTCTACTACCAGGCCCATGGGCGGGCGGCTGCCATGCGCGAGTTCACGGTCCCCACCGGGAAGTTCCGGCGCTTCGGCGGCGAACTCTACATGACGGTCTATGACCTGAACGGCCTGTGCCTGGCCCATGGTCAGGAGCCGGGCAAGGTGGGGGTGGATGCCATGAACTCGAAAGATCCGGACGGCAAGCCCTTCATCAGGGAACGGATCCAGACCGCCAAGGCCAAGGGGAAGGGCTGGCAGGACATCCAGTACAAGGATCCGAAGACCGGCCGCCCGGCCCCGAAGACCATGTACTTCGAGCTGCACGACGGCCTCGTGTTCGCCGCCGGCGTCTACAAGGGCTGATCAGCCCCGCCCCAGCTTCCCCAGGGGCGCCTCGATCCAGCGGTGGGCCAGCGCCGCGGCGGCCAGGGCCAGGACCAGGGCCGCCGCGAAGCCCCGCAGCCCGCCCAGGTGCGGCGCCACCAGGCGCTGGGTGAAGGGGTGCAGCAGGTAGAGGCCGTAGCTCCAGTCGCCCAGGGTCGACAGCCCCGTGGTCAACCAGGCCAGGACCTTCGGACGCGGGGCCGCCTCCAGGTTCCGGGTGAAGGCCGCCAGGGCCACCAGTCCCGTGACGAGGAGCAGGTAGCGGTAGCGGATCCAGCCCGTGAGGGCGACCAGGTGATCGAAGAACTGGGGCGTGGGCTTCACCAGCACCCAGATCAGCGGGAGGGCCAGGAGCAGGGCCCAGCGCGCCTCCAGGCGCCGCTCCGTGCGCGCGTGCAGGGCGCCCAGGAGCCCGCCCCAGGCCAGGAGGAACAGCTGGTTGGGGGCCAGGACGTAGGCGTGGAAGCGGTTCCAGGGCGCCTGCCCCATGACGCCGTGGAGGGTGGAGGGCAGGCTCCAGGCCCAGAGGCCCAGGGCCAGGACCGCCAGGAAGGGGAGGCCGGCCTTCGCCTGGAGCCAGGCCAGGGCCGGGTAGGCGAAGTACATCAGGGCCACCACGCCCACGTACCAGCCGCCGGTCACCAGGGCGTGGTTGGGCTGGAAGAGTCCGAAGGTGAGGGTGGCGTTCTCGAGGATGAAGCGCGCGGAGGGCTCCGGTCCCATGCCCAGGCGGAAGGCCAGGTTCAGGGCGCAGGCCAGGTAGAAGAGCGGCGCCAGCCGCAGGAAGCGCCGCAGCCAGAAGCGGCCCGGGCCCTCCCGCACCACGCGCTCCCAGGGCGCGGTGCGGAAGAGCAGGAAGCCGCTCAGCACGAAGAAGGCCGACACGCTGTAGTTCCCCAGCCGGGCCATGGCGATGTTCGCCCCGCTGCCCGACTCCGACACCGCGAACCACACGCCCAGGTGGTAGACCGCCACGCACGCCGCCAGCAGCCCCCGCAGGGGATCCAGCAGGCCCAGGCGGGCGGGCGCCTTCACGGACGATTCGGACACGGAACCCCCTGGTGGATTGGGACTCCGACCAGCATACGGGCAGGCCTTGTCACCCGAGATGGAAACCGCGAAGGACGCGAAGAAACGCGAATGGAGCATCCGCCCATACTCCGCAGTGCCTTATTCGCGCGCCCGGAGGGCGATTCGCGTCATTCGCGGTTCCTGGCCTCTAGCGGTACTTGACCACGCCGGTGCCGCCGGCCAGCTCGCCCAGGATCCAGGCCGGCTCCTCGGCCTCGTGGAGGGCGTCGAGCACGGCCTGCGCCTGGTCGGCCTTGGCGACGAGCACCATGCCCACGCCCAGGTTCAGGGCCTGGCGGGCATCGTCGATCCCCAGTCCGCCCTTCTCCATGAGGAAGCGGAAGAGGGCCGGGATCTCCCAGCTCTTCGTATCGATGACAGCGTCCAGATGCTTGGGCAGCACCCGGGGCAGGTTGTCCGTGAGGCCGCCGCCGGTGATGTGGGCCATGGCCACCAGCCGGTCCGCCTGCACCAGGGGCAGCACGGGCCTGAGGTAGCTGCGGTGCACGGCCAGGAGGGCCTGGGCCACGGTCTTCCCCGTGCCCGGCAAGGGGTCGTTCACGTCCAGCTTCTCCAGCTCGAAGCAGACCTTGCGGGCCAGGGAGTAGCCGTTGGTGTGCAGGCCCGAGCTGGGCAGGCCGATGAGCACGTCGCCCGCGGCCATGGCGTCCAGGCGGGGCAGCAGGTGGTCCTCGTCCACCACGCCCACGATGGTGCCGGCCACGTCCACCTCGCCCTCGGCGTAGACGCCCGGCATCTCCGCCATCTCGCCGCCGATGAGGGCGCAGCGCCCGGCCTGGCAGGCCTCGGCCATGCCCTTCACGATCTGCTCGACGGTGCCCGGCTCCAGGCGCTGGGCGGCCACGTAGTCCAGGAAGAAGAGGGGGCGAGCCCCCTGCACGAGGATGTCGTTGATGCAGTGGTTCACCAGGTCCTGGCCCACCGTGTCCCAGATGCCGGCGCGGCCGGCCACCTTGGTCTTGGTGCCCACGCCGTCCATGCTGCTCACGAGGATGGGCTTCGCCTCCGGGAAGCGGGCGTCGAAGAGGCCGCCGAAGAGGCCGATGTCGCTGCGGACGCCGGGGGTCTTCGTGGCCTTCACGAGGGGCTTGATCCGGCGCAGCGCGTCGTCCTGGCGGCTGATGTCCACTCCGCTGGACGCGTACGTGACCTTGGCCTCGCTCATGGCACCCCCCGAATCCGCCATTTTCGCATCAAGGCGGAGGCATTCCTACTGCGAAGGCCGCACCCAGCGCACCACCTGGGCCTGCACCCCATCGCAGGCCAGGAGCTCCAGTTCCCGGCGTTCCGTCCACACCCGGCCGGCGCCGCCCCGCTGGAAGCCCAGGAGTTCGCCCGTGGCCGCATCCCGCACCACCACGAGGGGATGACGGGCTCCGTCCCAGACCAGGGCCACGGCACCCCGCTCGTCCGTGGCCTGCACGGGGGCCTCGGGCGCCCCTGCCCGCAGGGGCGTGGCGGCCGGGCGCGCTGTCCGCGCCCGCTCGACCCCCTGCGCGTCGGCGACCCGGACCTCCTGGAGGTCGGACGCGGCCACGGCGCCCAGGGGCACGATGAAGGAGAAGGCCCGCACCCGGCCGCCGGGCGCGTCCGCCACCTCCGTGGGCTGGAAGTCCGCCGACAGCCGCACCCTGCCCGCGCCGTCCCGAGCCTCCCAGCGGAAGGGGCCGGGCACTGGGGGCGCGGGTGCGGCCGCCACCGGGAAGGCCGGCTGCAGCACCATCCGGTCGCCCTCGAGGTGCCCCCACACCAGCAGGCCCTTCGCCGCGGATGCAGCCGCGCTCGGCAGGGGATAGAGCCTCCGGTAGAGCAGCACACCCTTGTAGGTGTAGTCGCTCACCCAGTCCGGATCGCAGTAGCCCATGATGTCCACGTAGTCGGCGGCGGCCCTGGGCGCGGGCACGCTGGCGGTGGCGTCCCAGCCCGTCACGCCGATGTGGCCACCCGCATAATCGCCGGCGACGGGGTAGTTGGGATCGGCGTCCGTCACGGCGCCGCAGGGCGCGTGCAGGCGGCCGAAGTTGTGCCCCACCTCGTGGGCCAGCACCCCGGCCCGGGTGACGGAGCGGTCCCAGCCGATCGCCACGGCCTGCTTCACCCAGCCCAGCCCCACGATGCCCGAGCTGTAGGCCGGATTCACCACGCCGAAGTAGTGGGCCGGGCGGCCGTCCGCGTTCCACTTGGCGGTCACCTCGTCCAGCACGGTGCTCCAGGCCGCGACATCACTGGTGAGGACGCTCACGGAACTCGTCAGGGGCGGGCCTACCGCGGCGTCGAGGGCATCCGGTACCGGGTGGATCCGCCGTGCCAGGGCCAGGTACGAGGCCACGGTGCTGGTGTCCACGGCTCCGGTGCGGCCGTCCCCGGTGGTCACGGGCAGCAGGCGGATCCGCCAGGGGGCGAGTGATTCCACAGCCAGCGCCAGGGGCGTGCCGCTGGGAGGGTACCGGTTGTTGGTGCGGTCCGCCTCCAGGTACACGCCGCCGGGATCCACCTGGGCCAGCACGGTGAGGCCCGGCCGGATCCAGGCGGAGGGCACGGAGGCATTCCACGAGAGAGAGGCGTCCGGCTCCTGGATGGCGGTGGGTACGGCGGCCCCCGGAGCCGGGATGTCCAGGGTGTGGATGGCGGTCCCGGCCTGGAAGGTGACCCGCACCGAGGGCTGGGCCGTGTTCGCCTCGTTGGCCTTCGCAAAGACCCGCACCCAGGTGCTGCGGTCGGCCACCAGGGAGACGGTGGCTGGATAGGTCTGGGTGCCCTGGGTGAGGTAGAGGCCGTCGATGCTGAAATCCAGGGTGGGCGCGGCCGTCACGGTGAAGGCTGCCGGGCTGTTGGCCGTGCCCCCGGGCGTGGTGACGACCAGAGGGCCCGTGACAGCCCCGGCGGGTACGGTGGCGATGATCTGCGCATCACCGGCCACGGTGAAGGCCGCCGCCACCCCGCCGAAGGACACCGCCGAGGCCCCGGTAAGGCCCGTGCCCATGAGGGACACGGCCGTTCCCACCGGACCCGTCAGCGGGTTGAACCCCGTGAGGATGGGCACCGGGGAGGGTTCCACCGTGAAGGCCGCGAGGGTGGTGGCGGTGCCGCCCGCCGTGGTGAGGGCGATCGGACCGGTGGAGGCCCCGGGGGGCACCACGGCCTGTACCTCGGCATCGCCCTTCACCGTGTAGGTGGTCGCAGCTGCGCCGCCGAAGGTCACCTTCGTGGTCCCCGTGAGGGCCGTCCCCGCGAGGGTGACGGTGGATCCCACCACCCCGGCGGTGGGGCTGAAACCCGAGAGGGTGGGCGCGGCCACGGGCGCCGGGATCGGGGCGGGAAGGGTGTCACCCCCCCCACCACCACAGGCCAGGGGCGCCGCCCCCAGGAGGAGCAGGGCCAGGAGCACCGGCGGGGCCATCCATCGGAACCTCCGGAAGTCCCTGCCCTGCCCAGGACCCATCACCCACCTCGGCCGTCGGGGAAGGCCCGGAACCCGCCGTCCCGTGCCTCCAAGTATCCGTTCCGGCTCCCGCCCGGGCCATGCGCGGACTCAGCGGAGGCCCGCGTCGGCTCCTCAGCCCAGCAGCACCCACGCGAGGAAGCCCACCGCGGCCGCGATCCAGAAGCCCAACGCCAGCCTCCCGGAGGCCCTCGGCACGGAATGGACGTTGGGCATGGGGCCTCCTGCCCCTTGGATGCCACGAGGGTCCGGGAGGTTGGCTGGAATCGGCACCCCCCCGGGCCGGACCCCGCCCCCGAATCGGCCTATCTTTGGGGGAGCCATGGATCCTCTCCGCGTCGAGGCCCTCGGATCGGCCGTCCTGAATGTCCCCAGGCTCCCCCTGGTCATTCCCAAGCCGCAGGCGGAGGCCCAGGCGGCGGCCGTGACGGCCCAGGCCCCGGTCCAGCCGGCCGCCACGGCGATCCTCCAGGCCACCACAGGCCCCGCCGTCCCGGCCTCCTCCCTCACCCAGGACTTCACCAACGCCCTGCTGGCGGCCCTCACCCCTCCGCAAGCCGCGGCGGCCCCCACAGCCGCTGCCAGCGCCACCGCCACCGATTCGGGCACAGCCACTCCCATCCCGGCGACGGCCGCCGCCACCGTGACCGCGGAGGCCCTCCTGACTCCCGCCGCTCTGGAAAACGGCGCCAGCGGGGATTTCGCCCTCCTGACGGCCCTCCGCTTCGGCGCGGGCGTCGCCCCCCTGGGCACCCCGGCCCTCAACGTGACGGACCTTGGAGCCACCCTGGTGCGGGATGCCGCCGCCGTGCCCCGCCTGCCGAATCTTCAGCCCCAGCCGGGCCGGCCCGGCCCGGAGGACTTCGCCCGCCTCCTCCAGGCCCAGTCGCCCCAGGCGCTCCAGGCCTACCGGACCCCACCTGCTCCTCCCACCGCCACCGGACTGGACCTGCTCGCCTGAGCCGGGGCCGGGGCCAGGGCTTCGGGCGTAGACTGGGCCCACCATGAGCCCCGCACCCGCCCTCCCGGACCGTCCCGCCGCCGAGGCCGCCATCCGCGCCCTCCTGCAGAGCTTCGGGCAGGATCCTGCCAGTCCGGAGCTGGCGGACACCCCGGCCCGGGTGGCAGAGTTCTGGGCCGAGCGCCTGGCGGGCTACGGCATGGACCCCGCGGACGACCTCAAGCCCCTGCCGGGCGAGCTGGCCCCCGTTCCCGTCATCCTGGAACGCATCCCCTTCGTGAGCACCTGCGAGCACCACCTGGCCCCCTTCGAGGGCCACGCCACCGTGGGCTACCTGCCCGCCAATCCCCCTGCCGGCGGCGGCACCGTGGGCCTCAGCAAGCTCGTGCGCGTGGTGCAGGCCTACGCCTGGCGCCTGCAGGTGCAGGAGCGCATGGCCCGGCAGATCGCCGATGCGCTCCAGGCCCACCTCCGCCCCGCCGCCTGGGGCGTCCAGCTCGTGGCCGTCCACACCTGCATGGCCCACCGCGGCGTGAAGACCCCCGGCGT
>DASVZU010000294.1:0-8972 GCA_036391515.1 Holophagaceae bacterium | reverse complement strand
TTCCGGCTGGCCCACGGGGGGGCGGACCCGGGTCTGCTGGCCGCCGTCCGCACGGGGGCCCTCTCGGCCGCCGCCACCGGCCTCGCGGCCCTCTGCCGACGGCATCCCGCCAGCGAGCTTCGCTGGCTCGTCTTTCCGCTGCTGGCCCTCGCCGCCCTGAAGTTCCTCTTCGAGGACCTGCCTGTGGGGCGGCCCCTCACGTGGTTCCTCGCCTTCATGGCCTACGGGGCGGCGCTCATCCTCGCGCCGCGGTTCCTCAGGCCGGCCCGCCCCGAGGCCGGTCCGTCCCACCCCGGGAACATGTGACGAAGATCCACCCTCCGCCCCTGGTCGCCGGCTCCGGCACGGCCATATTGGACGCATCATCACTCAAAGCACCCGAACGTCATCTAACAAGCGCAACGATCCCGCCGCAGGTCCCATCCCCCCGGCAGAGCCCCATCCGGAAGGAGGCCCCGTGCCATCCCGCTCCATCCGATCCCGTTCCCTGACCTGGGGCCTGGGCCTCCTGTTGGCCTTCCTGCCCTCGGTGCTTCAAGGGCAGGCTCCCCCCGCGGGGGGTGGAGACGCGTCCATGCCGGAGGGCATCCAGGTGCCGAAGCCGCCCTTCAGCGAGGGGATCTTCCCCTGCACCTCCTGCCACGACGGCAAGAGCATGAAGGTGAACCCGACGCCGCGCCCCCTCACGGCCATGCACGACGACATCGTGCTGAAGCACGGGCCCGCCAGCCGCTGGTGCCTGGACTGCCACGACGCCGCCGACCGCGACAAGCTGCACCTGGTCAGCGGCGAGAAGATCGATTTCACCGTGTCCTACCGGCTGTGCGGCCAGTGCCACGGGGACAAGTACCGCGACTGGCGGGTGGGCGTCCACGGGAAGCGGACCGGGTCCTGGAACGGGCAGAAGCAGTACCTGCTCTGCGTGAACTGCCACAACCCCCACTCCCCCCACTTCAAGCCCCTGAAACCCATGCCCGCGCCGGTGCCGCCGGAACGGATCCAGGCCTGGAAGGGAGGTGCGCGATGAGCGAGATCCGGGATCCGAGACCCGCCGAGCCGGGGCACGGCTGCGAAGAAGGCTGCGGCTCCTGCTCCGGCGGGGACGGGACCAGTCGCCGGGCCTTCCTCGGCACCGCCGTGGCCGCCGTGGCCGGAGCCCTCATGGGCTGCGGGAACGATCATGTGGAGGACTTCCTCCAGCACAACTTCCGTGAGCTGTCCAAGGCCGAGGTGGAGGGCATGATTGCCCGGCTGGAGCGGGAGTACAAGGAACAGTTCGGGCGGGAGGTGCATGTCGGCCATGAGCCCCCCCTGCCCGGCGTGATCTTCGGCTACGCCCTGGACCTGAGCCGCTGCATCGGCTGCCGGCGCTGCGTCCATGCCTGCGTGAAGGAGAACAACCAGTCCCGGGATCCCCAGATCCAGTGGATCCGCGTCCTCCAGATGGACAAGGAGGAGGGCGTAGACCTCCGCCACGCAGACCAGTACTACGATCCGCCGGAGGTTCCCGAGGAGGGGCACTTCTACATGCCCGTGCAGTGCCAGCAGTGCAAGAAGCCGCCCTGCGTGAAGGCCTGCCCCGTGGGCGCCACCTGGCGGGAGAAGGACGGCATCGTGGTGGTGGACTACAACTGGTGCATCGGCTGCCGCTACTGCATGGCCGCCTGCCCCTACGGGGCCCGGCACTTCAACTGGGGCGAGCCCCACCTGCCCGCGGACGAGCTGAATCCCGACACGCACCTGCTGGGGAACCGGCCCCGGCCCAAGGGCGTGGTGGAGAAGTGCACCTTCTGCATCCAGCGCACTCGCAAGGGGCGCTACCCGGCCTGCGTGGAGATCTGCCCCACGGGCTCCCGCAAGTTCGGGAACCTCCTGGATCCGAAGAGCGAGATCCGCTACGTGCTGGAGAACAAGCGCGTGTTCAAGTTCAAGGAGGACCTGAACACCCAGCCCAACTTCTTCTACTTCTACGGGGTCTAGGGCCATGGACATCCTGCGCAACCTCGCCAGCTTCCTCGCGGATTCCGTCCGGCTCGTCCTCCGCGGCAACCGCGCCTACCGCATCTG
Organism: Holophagaceae bacterium; assembly: GCA_036391515.1. Lineage (GTDB taxonomy): Bacteria > Acidobacteriota > Holophagae > Holophagales > Holophagaceae > Geothrix. The sequence continues at coordinate 6,905 of DASVZU010000294.1, read as the reverse complement.
GGTCGCCGTGCTCCTGGTCCTCATGGCCGCCGGGGGCCTGGCCTACGCCAACCAGCTCCGCCACGGCCTCATCGCCACCCACATGCGCGACCAGGTCTCCTGGGGGTTCTACATCGGCAACTTCACGTTCCTGGTGGGCGTGGCCGCCGCCGCCATCATGCTGGTCATCCCCGCCTACGTGTACGACTGGGAGCCCATCAAGGAGATCACCATCCTCGGCGAGATGCTGGCCATCGCCGCCCTGGTCATGTGCCTCGGGTTCGTGATGGTGGACATCGGCCGGCCCGACCGCTTCTGGCACATCATGCCCCTCGTGGGCCGCCTCAACTGGCCCCAGTCCATGCTGGCCTGGGACGTCCTGGTGCTGAACGCCTACCTGCTGCTGAACTGGTTCGTGGTGACCTACCTGCTCTACTGCGCCTACACCGGGCGGCACTACATCAAGAAGCTGGTCCTGCCCCTGGTGCTGCTGTCCATCCCCATGGCCGTGAGCATCCACACCGTGACGGCCTACCTCTACAACGGGCTGGCCGCCCGCCCCTTCTGGAACAGCGCCATCCTGGCGCCCAAGTTCCTCGCCTCGGCCTTCTGCTCCGGGCCGGCCATCCTCCTCATCCTGCTCCAGATCCTCCGGAAGACCACGCCCCTCCGCATCAAGGACGAGGCCATCTTCAAGGTGGCCGAGCTGATGGCCTACACCATGGGCTTCAACCTCTTCCTCACCGCGGCCGAGGCGTTCAAGGAGTTCTACTCCAACACCGAGCACGTGGTCTTCAGCCAGTACCTCTACTTCGGGCTGAAGGGCCACACGACTCTCGTCCCCTACGCCTGGGCCTCGGTGGCCTGCGGGCTCGCGGCCTTCCTGCTGTTCCTCATCCCGAGGACGCGGACGAACTGGGTGACCCTGAACCTCGGGTGCGTGCTGATCTACAGCAGCGTGTACATCGAGAAGGGCATGGGCCTCATCATCCCCGGCCTCACCCCGGACGCCCTGGGCGAGATCTACGAGTACCGCCCCTCCAGCACGGAGGTCTTCGTGGCGGCCGGGATCTTCGCAACGGGCTTCCTGGTGTTCACCCTCATGCTCAAGGCCGCGGTCCCCATCATGCTGGGGCAGCACACCATGGGGAAGGGGCGCCCCGACCCTGCGAATCCGCTGGATCCAGCCATCTGAGGCGCCCCCGGGGACCGCCACCCCGTCCTCCCACCGCCGACGCCGGTCCGGGTCTGGCATCAGCGGAAGAAAGGGCCTGCTTCAGTCCCACTCCCGGGCGACCAGGAAGGCCACCGTCGTGGCCACCAGGGCCGGCACCACCAGCGCAGCCTGGGCCGTGGTCTCGGCCAGGAAGACCACGGGGACCAGCATCGTCTCGTTGAAGGCCCCGGCGAAGGCCGTGGCCCCCAGCATGGTGAGCAGGCCCGGGTAGGACGGCAGCAGCCAGGCGTCGAAGGCGGACCCGAGGCAGGCCCCCATGGCCACCGCGGGCAGCCAGGTCCCACCGATCCCCCCGCAGCCCAGGGTCAGGGCCGTGGCCAGCACCTTCACGCCCAGGAAGATGAGGGCCAGCCGCAGGCTGGGCGGCACGGTGAGCAGGTGGTTCACCAGCTCCACGCCCCCGCCCCGCACGACCGGCACATCCGGCAGCAGCAGATGGCCGGGGAGCATGAGCAGGATGAGGCCCAGCCCACCCGCGACCCCACGGAGGGGCAGCGGGATCCAGGCCAATCGGCGGCGGAAGGTGGCCTGGGCCGCGCTGAAGAAGCTGGATCCCAGCCCGCAGGCCAGGCCCAGGGGCAGCGCCATCCAGATCTCGTGCCAGTTGAGCGAGTAGGGGTGGGTGAGCGCGAGCAGCGGGGTGTGACCCACCATCGCCGCGAAGACGAGGTACCCCGAAGCCGAAGCCACCAGCGTGGGCACGAGGTTGGGGGTCCGGACCGTGCCGTCGTGCTCGGCGGCGAAGAGGGCCGCGCTCAGGGGCGCCCGGAACACCGAGGCCAGGGCCCCGGCGGCCCCGCAGGCCACCATGGTGTGCGCGTCGATGAGCAGCCGGCGGATGAACTTCACGCGGTGGGACAGGTACCGCACGAAGCGGTGGCACTGGAGCCCGACGGCGGCGCCGAACCACTTGCCGGGGCCCTCGAGGCCCGCGCTGCCGCCCAGGAAGATGGTGGCGAAGCAGGCGGCCACCTTGACGAGGGTCTTCCAGAAGGGGAAGGCCTTGTAGGGGTCCTTGTGGGACAGCTCGATGTCCTCGCCCAGAGTGACCTCACCGACGCCGCCCAGCGCCAGGATCGTCGTCGCCAGGGGCAGGCCGATCAGGGGCAGGAACACGATGAGGTGGTTCGGCGTCAGGTCGTGCTGGATCCGGTCGGACAGCCCGATGTAGGCGGCAACGGCGAGGCCCATGATCCAGCCCGTGAAGGCGCCCAGGGGCAGCATCAGGAACAGGATCCGGCGGCCGTGCGCCAGCATGCGGAGGTTGCGCCGCTTGGCCCGGGACTGGAGAAGTTGATTGATGTCCATGGGATCCCATGACCCCGACCCTGGGTCGGCAGGCGGTGGTGGCAACCGGGATCATGCGGCGCCTGATCCCAGTCATCGAGGCGTTGCCTGAATCCCGCAGTGTGACACCTGGCCTCGAGGAGTGCCAACACAGGCCGATCACACGGCCTCCGGCAGGCGCTCAGATCCCCGGGTCCTCGTCGTGGGGCTCGTCGGGGTGCGCCAGGAGGATTGCCCGGAACCGATCCAGATTCGCCAGGAAGAGATCCACGAGTTCCGGATCGAACTGGGTTCCTCGGTTCCTGCGGATGAGCTGGATCACCTCGGCTTCGGGCCAGGGATCCTTGTAGTGGCGGCGGTTGCTGAGCGCGTCGTAGACGTCCACGAGGGTGGTGATGCGCGCCTCAAGGGGGATCTGGTCCCCCGCGAGACCCTTGGGATAACCGGTCCCGTCCCACTTCTCGTGGTGCCCCACGGAAATCCGCGCCCCCATCTGGATGAAGGGCACCGTCGAGCCCTTGAGGATGGTGGCCCCCATGAGCGTGTGGCGCTTCATGACCACCCACTCCTCCTCCGTGAGGGAGGCGGGCTTCTGCAGGATGGCATCGGGGACGCCGATCTTCCCGATGTCGTGCATGGGCGCCGCCGCCCGGATGGTCTCGATCCCGTCCTCGTGCCATCCGAGCAGGCGGGCCAGCTCCGCGGCGAAGAGGCCGATGCGCCTCACGTGCTGGCCCGTCTCGTTGTCCCGGTGCTCGCTGGCGGCGATGAGTCGGAGCGCGATCTCCTCCCGGGAGTTGCGGATCTCTTCGGTCTGCTCGCGCACCTTCTGCGCCAGCTGCGCCTCGCGGTCGCGGAAGGCGATCTCCAGCATCCGCCGGCGCAGGGCACCGTTCACCTGGACGAGGATCTCCCGGGGCTGGAAGGGCTTGAGGACGTAGCCGAAGGCGCCCTGCTGGAGGCACTCGATGGCGGTCTCCGCATCCTCGGAGGAACTGACCATCAGCACCGAGGTATCCGGGATGCGCGGCTGGAGCAGCTTCACCAGGTCCAGCCCCGAGGCCCCGGGCATCTGGATGTCGCAGAGCACCAGGTCCGCCGGTTCCTCCGCCAGGGCCGCCAGGGCGTGGGGCACATCCTCCGCTTCCCGACAGCGGTAGCCCACCTTCCCGAGGATGCGCTGGAGGGAGTAGCGCACGATGGGCAGGTCATCCACGATCAGGATGCTGGCCTGATCCGGCACCACCTGGATTCCATCGGACATCGGCGACCTCAAATGCCTCAACGGCCGGCCCCCGGGAACTCTGTAATCCCACCCCCGGGATCAGGCAATTCATGCCCTTGGATGTCATTCTAATGTAACGTTGTTTTTTACCGAAAGACAGACCATGCCACCCACGCCCGCGGCCCCGGACCCCCAGCCTCTGCTCCCGCCCGCCCCCTCTCGCTTCTCCCGGCGCCTCTTCCTCGACCTGGCCCTGCCTTCCCTCGTGGGCATCGGGCTCCTGATGGTGCTGTCCTGGGTGGGGACCGCAGTCCTCCGCCGGGCCCAGGCGCGGACCGACCTCGCCTACCGGGTGGAGGCCATCCAGCGCGATCTCGCTTCCCAGGGCGAGGGGCTCGAGAGCCTGGGCCAGATGCTGGCGGCCTCCTGGACCTCCTCGCCCCAATCGGCAGAGGACCCCCGGCGCATCCTCCAGGCGGCCCTGCCCCTCCTCCGTCAGCAGGACCTGGTCTCGAACCTGACCTTCTGTTCTCCCGACGGCAGCTTCAGCACCCTGGTCCGGACCACCCGTGGCTGGGATCTGATCGAAGGCAGGCCTGCCTTCGGACCGGGCCGGGCCCGCCTGACCAAGCAGGTGGATGCCCCGGCACCCGGGGTGGACTGGATCCGCCTGCCCGGCGGGTACCCGGAATCCCGGCCCTGGTTCAAGGAGGGGATGGTCCGCCTCCAGCCGGGCTGGATGGGCCGCCCCTACCCGTTCGTGGGCACACCGGCGGGGGGCCTCTCGTACCTGGTGCCGGTGCTCGACAGGGATGGGCAGCGCCTGGGCCTCGTCTGCATCGACAGCACCCAGACGCGGATCAGCCGGGTGATGGCCTCGATCCTGGACAATCCATTCAGCCGGACCATGGTCAGCGATTTGTCCCATCAGGTGCTGGTCCCGCCCCAGCCCCCTTCGGTCCCCGACCCGGGAGAGGCCTTCCAGGTCCTCTCCGTGGAGACGATTCCCTGGGCCAGCGCCCTGCTCGATCAACCCACAGGCGGCCTGAGGCCGGCCATGGCCACCGCTGTCATCGGGGGCCTGCCGTTCCTGACCTGCCGCGCCCCGCTGGGCATGGGCTCGGCCTTCCATGGTGATCTCTGGGTGGCCTACCCCATGGTGCCTGGCGGTCCCCTGCTCCGGTACGGCGGTCTCGTGCTGACCCTCGTGCTGAGCCTCCTCCTGCTGGCCTGGCTCTTCTACCTCCGGGGGATGAGCCGGCGCTACGGCCAGCCCATGCAACGCCTCCTGCGCTCGGCCGAGACGGCGAACCGGGGCGGCGACGTGCCTGACTTCGATTCCGACATCTGGGAGCTCCGGCAGGTGGGGCAAAGCCTCCAGCTGGCGGGCCGGGCCATGCGCGAGCGCCAGGGCCTGGAGGACCAGCTGCTCCAGACCCAGCGTTTCGAGATCATGTCGGCCCTTGCGGGCGGGGTGATCCACGATGTGAACAACGTGCTCTCCATCGTGATGCTCCGCCTCGGCCGGGCCCTGGACCGGGAGGATGGATCCCCTGCTGCCGAGGATGTGCGCGCCGGGCTGGCCGCGGCCCGCCAGGGAGCCGCCCTGAACCGGCAACTCCTGAGCCTCGGACGCAAGGAGGAGGAACCGCTCCACCGGCTCGACCTGAACGACTGCCTGGGGGACGCCGGCCTGCTCGTCCGGCCCGCCCTGGGCCACGACATCGTGCTGGAGCTCGAGCCGGCGGCGGAAGCCCTGCCCGTGCAGGTCCGGGCCGTGGAGATCACACAGGCCCTCCTGAACCTGGCGCTGAACGCCCGGGACGCCATGCCGGAGGGGGGCCTGCTCCTCCTGCGGACACGCCGTCATGGAGCCGAGGCCTGGCTCGAGGTGGAGGACGGTGGGGAAGGCATTCCCGAGGCCCACCACCACCGCATCTTCGAGCCGTACTTCACCACCAAGAAGGAGGGCAAGGGATCCGGCCTCGGCCTGGCCGTCGTGAAGCGGGTGGTGGAACGGCACCAGGGACGCATCGAACTGTTCCGGGTCCCCGGACGCGGCCAGGGGTTCCGCCTGATCTTCCCTCTCGCGGACTGAACCCTACCGGGCCCAGTCCAGGGAATCCCGCTTCGCCGCGTAGTGAGCGCCCAGATCCAGGGCCAGGGCCCGCTCGCAGAGCTCCAGCGCCGCGTGGAAGTCCCCCAGCTCGCTGTGAGCCTGGATGCCCCGCTCAAAGCACGTCATCCCCTCCAGCATCCGCCGGTACTCGTGCGGGAAGGCCGCCTCCAGGTCCGGCAGGTAGCCGAGGGCCTGGTCCACGGCGGCCGCACAGGCCTCCCAGTCTCCCGTCTGCGCGAGGGCCTCCGCCATCCGGTCGTACGCCACGGCCTTCACCGCGTTCGGCAGGCTGGCCTGCCCCTCGAAGGTGCGGCGCAGGTACTTCAGGGCGGACTCGGGCCCGCTGAAGGCCGCCTCGCGGTGGCCCGCCAGCAGGTCCTCCAGGGTGTCCTTCACCGACTTGCGGATGGGTTCCTGTCGCTTGGCCATGTTCACCCAGGGAAATGCCATCAACCGCAGAGATCACAGAGCCCACAGAGGAGAGAGTCTGACCTTTCTCTGCGTCCTCTGCGGTCTCTGTGGTTGAACCCTCATTCGTACTCGATCGTCGCCGGGGGCTTGGAGGTGATGTCGAACACCACCCGGTTGATCCCCTTCACCTCGCGGACGATGCGCTGGGCGATGCGGTCGAGCAGCTCGTGGGGCAGGCGCGCCCAGTCGGCGGTCATGAAGTCCTCGCTGGTCACGGCCCGCAGGGCGCACATCCACTCGAAGGTGCGCTCGTCGCCCATGATGCCGACCGTCTGCACCGGCAGCAGGACGGCGAAGGCCTGGCTTGTCCTGCGGTACCAGCCGCTCTCCTTAAGCTCCTGCATGAAGATGGCATCGGCGTTCTGCAGGACGCTGACCCGCTCCCGCGTGATGGCGCCGGGCAGGCGCACGGCCAGCCCCGGTCCCGGGAAGGGATGCCGCTGGTTCATCTCCTCGGGCAGGCCCAGGGCCAGACCCGTGGCCCGCACCTCGTCCTTGAACAGCTCGCGGAGGGGCTCCACCAGCTTCAACTTCATGCGCTCCGGCAGGCCGCCCACGTTGTGGTGGGACTTCACGAGGATGGCGCC
>DASVZU010000293.1:0-13977 GCA_036391515.1 Holophagaceae bacterium | reverse complement strand
TCCCGGGCCTTCTGGGCGGTGTTGAGCACGGTCCAGTCCGCCGCGGTGAAGCCCGGGGCGTGGAGGGCGTAGGCGCAGAGGAGGATGAAGCCCAGGCGCCGGGCCGTGTCGGGCCAGAAGGGGCGCAGGGTGCCGTCCGTGCGGAAGGTGGAGAGCACCAGGCTGAAGCCCGCGGCCATGGTGAAGCTGGGGGCCACCAGGCCGTTCAGGTAGTTGAGCCAGCCCGGGCGGAGGCCCGCCAGGAGCCAGGCGTTCACCACGTGGACCTCGATCATGACGATGACGGCCCAGCCCCGGACCTGGTCGATCCAGTCGCAGCGGCGGGAGGGGGTGCGGTCGTCCCAGAGGGCGGCGGTCATGGGGTCCTCGGATGGATGGTCTCAAGGGTGCCCGAAGGCTTGGAATTTCTCTACATCGTGATCAGAGACTACAGGGCTGGTATCGTGTCCCATTCGCCAAGACCGCATCCCTCTCCCGGAGGCTTCCCCCATGGGTGGACTGTTCGTCAAGAAGGACCTGGCCCGGCTCATCGCCGACGCCAACGACCCCAATGCGGGAGAGGGCGGGCACGGCGGCGGCCAGCTCAAGCGCACCCTCGGCGCCTTCAACCTCACCACCCTGGGCATCGGCGCCATCATCGGTGCGGGCATCTTCTCGCTGACGGGCGTGGCCGCGGCCCTCCACGCCGGGCCCGGGATCGTCTACAGCTTCGTCATCGGCGGCATCCTCTGCGCCTTCGCGGGCCTCTGCTACGCCGAGATGGCCGCCATGGTGCCCGTGGCGGGCAGTGCCTACGCCTACTCCTACGCCACCATGGGCGAGTTCATCGCCTGGATCATCGGATGGGACCTGGTGCTGGAGTACGCCTTCGGCGCGGTGACGGTCTCCGTCTCCTGGTCCGGCTACTTCATGAGCCTCCTGGCGAAGAGCCTCCACATCCCCATCTCCGACACGGTGTGGCGCCTCACCAAGGGCCCCTGGGAGCTGGTGGCCCTGCCCGGCGGCCAGGTGGTGCACGGCCTCTGGAACGTGCCTGCCAGCATCGTCGCGCTGCTGGTGGCCTCCATCCTCTACAAGGGCATGAAGGAGAGCGCCCTCGTCAACAACCTCATCGTGATCCTCAAGGTCACCATCGTGCTGGTCTTCATCGTGCTGGGCTGGGGTGTCATCAACCATGCCAACTGGATCGCCAACCCCGGCGCCCACGGCCTGGCCTCGCTGGTGCCCGCCCGCGGGATGGCCGACGTGAACGGCGTCCAGATGCTCAGCTACGGCTGGCCCGGCGTCCTGCGCGGCGCCGGCGTGGTGTTCTTCGCCTACATCGGCTTCGACGCGGTCTCCACCACGGCGCAGGAGTGCAAGAACCCCAGCCGGGACCTGCCCATCGGCATCCTCTCCAGCCTGGCCATCTGCACCGCCCTCTACATCCTCATGTCGCTGGTGATGACGGGCGTGAGCCCCTTCAAGAGCCTGAACGTGCCCGACCCCGTGGCCGTGGGCATCGACCAGATCGTCACCGCCCGGCACTGGGGCGCCGCCGCCGCGGGCACCTTCACGGGCATCGTGAAGCTGGGCGCCCTGGCGGGCCTCACCTCCGTGATCCTCGTGATGATGATGGGCCAGACCCGCGTCTTCTACGCCATGAGCAAGGACGGCCTCCTGCCCTGGTTCGGGGCTGCCCACGCCCGCTTCGGCACCCCCTACGTCGCCACGGTGGTGACGGGGATCTTCGTGGCCCTCTGCGGCGGCCTCATGCCCATGAGCCTCGTGGGCGAGCTGGTGTCCATCGGCACCCTGCTGGCCTTCACGCTCGTCTGCATCGGCATCCCCATCCTCCGCATCACCAGCCCGGAGGTGGCCCGGCCCTTCAAGACGCCCCTCTACTGGTTCGTCTCCATCGCCGGGGCCTTCTCCTGCCTGTGGGTGATGAGCTACCTGCCCAAGGACACCTGGCTGCGGCTCATCATCTGGCTGGAGGTGGGCCTCATCATCTACAGCACCTACGGCTGGCGCAAGAGCCGGCTGGCCGAGGATTCTGCCCCCCGCCAGCGCATCCACGCCCTGCTGCTGGCCGTGGCGCTGGTGGCCATCATCCCCACCCTCGTCGTGGCGGCCCGCGTCTTCGGCCACACGGCCGGCTGATCCCGTGTCCCTGAAGCAGGAACGCCTCCGCCTCGCGGGGGCGTTCCTGCGCTGCCGGGGCTGCCTGGGGCCCCTGGACGCAGGCGCCGAGGCGGGCCTCTGTGGGCCCTGCTGGGCGGGCCTCCTGCCCCTGGCCGGGGCGCGCTGCCCCCGTTGCGCCCTGGTCCACGGCGAGGGCGCCTGCCCGGAGCCCACGGCCTGGAGCCTGGGCGATGCCCTGTGGGACTACCATGGCGGCCGCCCGCCCCTGGGGGCCCTCCTGCTGCCGGCCATCAAGGCGGGGGAGACCGGCTGGCGGCGCGCCCTGCTGGCCCGGGCCGCGGCCGCGCCCCTTCCGGACTGGGCGGCGGAGGCGGATCTGGTGACGGCCGCGCCCTCGGCCCTCCACCGGCGCCTGCTCCGCGGCTTCGACCTGGCGGAGGAGGCGGGACGCCTCCTGGCGGGGCGCCTGGACCGTCCCTTCCGGGGTTTGCTGGCCAAGGCCTGGACCGCTGGCCGCCAGGCTGCGCGCACCGAGAGCCAGCGCCGGCGCTTGCCCCGGAGGGCCGTGGCGTTCCGCGGGCCGCGCCTGGACGGGGGCACCGTCCTGCTGGTGGACGACGTGTGGACCACTGGCACCACCCTCCTGCGCTGCGCCCAGGCCCTTCGCGATGGCGGCGCCGCCGAGGTGCGGGTGCTGACGCTGTTCCGGGCCCTGTAGCGGCGTGGCCCGGGAAGGCCTCAAGCGCGGGAACACAGAGGACGCAGAAACCCCGCAGAGGACACAGAGATAACACCCGGAGAAGGAATCACCTCCATGGCTTTGTCTTTCTCTGTGACTTCTGTGGTCCCCTGTGCCCTCTGTGTTCCGCTTTCCGGCTCTGGCGGGCTACCGGACGGCCACGGGTCCGCGGGCGGCGCGGGCGTAGGAGGCGGGCCAGGGCACCTCGACCTTGAGGGCCTGGGCGGCGTGCAGGGGCCAGCGGGGATCGCGGAGCAGCTCCCGGCCCAGCAGCACCAGGTCGGCGGAATCCTGGGCCAGGATGGCCTCGGCCTGCTCCGGATCGGTGATGAGGCCCACGGCGCCAGTGGCGAGGCCGGCCTCGGTGCGGATCCGCGCGGCGAAGGGCACCTGGTAGCCAGGGCCCAGGGGGATCTCGGCCCGGGGCACCAGGCCGCCGGAGGAGCAGTCCACCAGGTCCACGCCCAGGGCCTTGAGGGCCTTGGCCAGTTCCACGGACTGGTCCAGGTTCCAGCCGCCCTCCACCCAGTCGGTGGCGGAGAGGCGCACGAAGAGCGGCAGGCGCTCCGGCCACACGCCGCGCACGGCCTCGACGACCTCGCGCAGGAGCCGGGTGCGGTTCTCGAAGCTGCCGCCGTAGGCGTCCTCGCGGCGGTTGGTCAGGGGCGACAGGAACTGGTGCAGCAGGTAGCCGTGGGCGGCGTGGACCTCGGCCACCTGGAAGCCTGCGGCCAGGGCGCGGCGGGCGGTGTCGGCGAAGGCCCGCACCACGTCCGCGAGTCCGGCCGCATCCAGCGCCGTGGGCACCGTCCACCCCGCGTCGAAGGGCAGGGCGCTGGGGGCCACGGGCGTCCAGCCGCCCTGCGCGGCGGGCAGGCTGCCGCTGCCCTTCCAGGGGGCGGGGTTGGAGGCCTTCCGCCCCGCGTGGGCCAGCTGGATGCCCGGCACGGCGCCCTGGGCGGTGACGAAGCGGACGATGCGGCCCAGGGCCTCGGCCTGGGCATCGTTCCACAGGCCCAGGTCATCCGGGCTGATGCGGCCCTCGGGCACCACGGCGGTGGCCTCGGTGATCACCAGGCCCGCGCCGCCCTGGGCCAGTCCGCCCAGGTGGACGAAGTGCCAGTCCTGCGCCAGGCCGTCGATGGCCTGGTACTGGCACATGGGCGAGACGGCGATGCGGTTGGGCAGCGTCAGGCCGCGGAGGGCGAGGGGCTGGAAGAGGCGGTTCATGGCGGGCTCCGGAGGGAGTTCAGGATAGGGCGGAGGCGTGACGGCCCTGTCACGCCTCCGCATCGTTCCCGTCGGGAGGCTGACTACAGCCCCAGCACCCTCCGCACCTCTGCCTCAAGCTGGCCTTCGCGGATCTCGGCCAGGTCGTAGCGGACGCGGGTCATTGGCTTGGTGACCTTGAGGACGCGGGTGAGGTCGATGGGCGTGGCGCTCAGCACCACGTCGCAGGGGGTGGCCTCGATGGTGGCCTCTAGATCCTTCACCTGGGCCTCGCCGTAGCCCATGGCGGGCAGGATGCCCCGGGCGTTGGGGTACTTGCGGTAGGTGGCGGCGATGGAGGCCACGGCGTAGGGGGTGGGGTCCACGATCTCGTGGGCGCCCACGGCCTTGGCCGCCACCACGCCGGCGCCGTAGGTCATGGAGCCGTGGGTGAGGGTGGGGCCGTCCTCGATGACGAGGGCCCGCCGGCCCTTCACCTTGCCGGGATCGGCGCAGCTCACGGGGCTGTTGGCGCGGATGACGCGGGCGGTGGGGTTCACCTTCGCCGCGTTCTCCTCGATGGACTTGATGTCCGCCTCCTTGGCGCTGTCGCACTTGTTGACGAGGATGACGTCCGCCCTGCGGAAGTTGGCCTCGCCGGGGTGGTAGCCCATCTCGTGGCCCGGGCGCAGGGGATCGGCGATGCAGATGTGGAGGTCGCTCTTGTAGAAGGGCAGGTCGTTGTTGCCGCCGTCCCAGAGGATGACGTCGGCCTCCTGCTCGGCGCTGCGGATGATCTGCTCGTAGTCCACGCCCGCGTACACCACGAAGCCGTTGTCGATGTGGGGCTCGTACTCCTCCCGCTCCTCGATGGTGCACTCGTGCTTGTCGAGGTCGCCGTAGTCCGCGAAGCGCTGGCAGGCCTGCTTCGCCAGGTCGCCGTAGGGCATGGGATGGCGGATGGCGACCACCTTCTTGCCCAGCTTCTTGAGGATGTTGCTGATGTAGCGCGTGGTCTGGCTCTTGCCGGCACCGGTGCGCACGGCGGTGATGCCGATGACGGGCTTCGTGGACTTGATCATCGTCTTGTCCGCGCCCAGCAGCTCGAAGTCGCAGCCCTGGGCGATGCAGAGGCTGGCCAGGTGCATGACGGTGGCGTGGGGCACGTCCGAGTAGGAGAACACGGCCACATCCGGCTTCTCGCGCTGGATGAGCGCCACCAGCTCGGACTCGTCCACGATGGGGATGCCCGCGGGGTAGAGCTTCCCGGCCAGCACGGCGGGGTAGCGGCGGCCCTCGATGCCGGGGATCTGGGTGGCGGTGAAGGCCACCACCTGGAACGCGGGATTGTCCCGGTACACGGTGTTGAAGTTGTGGAAGTCGCGTCCGGCGGCTCCCAGGATGACGACGCGGCGTGCGGACATGACACGTGCCTTTCGGTCCAGCGAAGCGCCGACACGCTCGGATGGGTGGCAGTCCTGGCGGCCCCGCGACCCAGGGAGGATAGTCCCCTTCCAGCGCGATGGGAGGATGGGTTGTGGCTCCGGTCACAGGGCCGGGTCTATGCTTTTCCCATGCCCACCCCAGCCTCCCTCGCGGCCTTCCTCCGGCGCCGGCGCCGCCTGATCCTGGTCCTGGCCGGCCTCTACGGGCTGTGGATCCTGGCGGGCTTCCTCCTGGTGCCCCGCCTGGTGCGGCCCCGCGTCGAGCGGGCCCTGGCGGAGGCCACCCACCGGAAGGCCACCCTGGCGCGGGTGCGATTCAACCCCTTCAACCTGGCCATGACCCTCGAGGGCCTGCGGATCCCCAGCCGCAGCGGCGGCGACTGGATCGGCCTGCGGCGGCTCTACGTGAACGCCCGATTCTGGCCCCTGCTGGCCCGCACCGCCTCCTTCTCCGTGGTGGAGCTGGACGGCCTGGACGTGCGGACGGTGCTCGACGCCCAGGGCCATCTCAACTTCCAGGACCTCCTGGAGAGCCCCGCCGCGAAGCCGGAGCCGGCGGCGAAGCCCTCCGCCTGGACCGTGGCCATCGGCACCTTCCAGCTGCGGGAGGCGCGCCTGGCCTTCGAGGACCACAGCACGGCCACGCCCTTCCGCACGGCCTTCGGCCCCGTGAACCTGCGGGTGGACGGCATCCGCACCCAGGTGGGCCACCAGAGCGGCTACGCCCTGGACGCCTGGACCGAGGCGAAGGAGCACCTGGTCTGGAAGGGCGAGATCGGCTTCGAGCCCTTCGCCTCCACGGGCCACCTGGCCGTGGAGAACCTGCAGCTGCCCAAGTACCGCCCCTACGAGCAGGAGCAGGTGGCCACGGAGATCCGCAGCGGCACGGCCACCCTCGGCGCCTCGTACCGCTTCGAGTGGGCCCCGGGCCGCCACCGCTTCGAGCTGTCGGACCTGGGCCTGGCCCTGCGGAACGTGGCCATCGCCGAGCCCGGGGCGGCCCGGCCCGCCTTGGTGCTGCCGGCCCTGGACCTGAAGGACGGCCGGGCCGACCTGCTGGCCCCCTCGGTGGAGATCGGGTCCATCGCGGCCCAGGGCGGCAGCCTTCTCGTCCAGCGGGGGAAGGATGGCGCCCTCAACCTTGCGCGCATGTTCACCCCCAAGCCGAAGCCCAAGGCCCCGGATGAGAAGCCCCTGGACCTGAAGCTGCGCAGCCTGGACCTCACCGGCTTCACGGTCGGCTGGGACGACCAGCTGCTCGCCCGGCCCGTGAAGGCGGAGGCCAAGGAGGTGGCCCTGCACCTGGGGAACCTGAGCCTCGACCCGGCGGGCTCGGCGGAGCTGTCGCTGGCGCTACGCCTGGGGAACGGGAGCCTGAAGGCCGAGGGGAAGGTCTCCCCCCTGAAGCCCGCAGGGGACCTGGCCCTGAAGGTGGATGCCTTCGACCTGGCCCCCTGGGACCCCTACCTGGACGGCGCCCTCGATGCCCGGGTGGACCGCGGCGCCTTCGGCTTCGACGGCCGCGTGGCCTTCGCCTTCCCCGGCACCAAGCAGGACGGCGCGACGGTGAAGGGCGACGCCACCGTGCGCGACTTCCAGATGCACGACACCGCCTCCAGCGAGCCCTTCATCCGCTGGACGCGGCTGCAGGTGGCGGGCCTCGACCTGCGCACCGCGCCCCTGGCCTGCACCGTGAAGCAGGTGGCCTGGACCGATCCCGAGGGCCGCCTGGTGGTGGGCCCCGACGGCACCACCAACGTGGCCCACGCCCTGCGCCAGGGCACGGAGGCGAAGCCCGCGGGGGTGGCGGCCTCCGCCGTGCCCCCCACGTCCGCCACGGCGCCGGACATCGCCATCGCGAAGCTGGCCATCACCGGCGGCCGGCTCAGCTTCGTGGACCGCTCCCTGCAGCCCAACGCGGCCCTGCTGCTGAGCGACCTGGCGGGCAGCTACCTGGGCCTCTCCAGCCGGCCCGACGCCAGCTCGAAGGTGGACTTCACGGGCCGCGCCGGGGGCCTGGCCCCCGTCACCATCCAGGGCCATGCCATGCCCCTGCGCCACGACCTCGACACCGATGTGACCCTGAAGATCCACGGCGCGGACCTCACGGACTTCACGCCCTACACCGGCAAGTACCTAGGCTACACCGTGCAGAAGGGCAAGCTGGAGGTGGAGGCCCGCCTGCGCATCCAGCAGCGGAAGCTCGATTCCGAGAACGCCGTGAAGCTCGACCAGTTCTACCTGGGCGACAAGGTGGCGAGTCCCGACGCCACGCACCTCCCCGTGAAGCTGGGCCTCGCGCTCCTGCGCGACCGCCACGGCGTCATCGCCATCGACCTGCCCATCCAGGGCAGCCTGGACGATCCCGACATCAAGTACGGGAAGCTGGTCTGGCAGGCCATCTTCAACGTGCTGGGGAAGATCGCCACCTCGCCCTTCACCCTCGTCGGCAAGCTCTTCGGCGGCGAGGCGGGCGACCTCAGCCAGCTGGCCTTCGCCCCGGGCTCGGATGCGCTCGACGCCGCCGCCACGGCCAAGCTGCAGGCCCTGGCGAAGGCCCTGGCGGAGCGGCCCGCCCTCAGCCTGGAGGCCCGGGGCGAGGCGGATCCCGCCGCGGACGGCGCGGCCTTCCGCAAGGCGGGGCTGGAGGCTCTGCTGCGCCGCACCCGGGCCGCCGCCCTGAAGCTGCCCGATGCCACCGGCGCCGTGCCGTCCGCCGAGCGGGACCGCTGGATCCAGGCGGCTTTCGTCGCGGCCTTCCCCCCTGCGCCGCCCGCCAAGGGCAGCCAGCCCGCGCCGCCGCCCCCGCCGACCGAGATGGAGAGCCGCCTCCTCGACACGGTGAAGGTGGATCCCGCCGACCTCGCCGCCCTGGCCGACGCCCGCGCCAAGCGCGTGCTCGCCTGGCTGCTGGACACCGGCAAGGCCGACCCCGCCCGCGTCTTCCAGGTGCGGGAGGGCGGACCGGACGTCGGGCCCGCCGTGGTGTTCACGCTGAAGTAGTCACCGGAAGCCCTGCACCCGGGTGATGCCCAGCTTCTTCATGCGGCTCTGGAGGGTGGTGGGCTTGAGGCCCAGGCGCTGGGCGGCGCCGCCGGGGCCGTAGATCTTGCCGCGGCTGGCCTCCAGGGCCCGGAGGATGGTGTGGCGCTCCACGCTCCGCAGACTCCCCTCCGGCGCTGCGGCGGTGCCTGCCGCCGTCTCGTCGCCGGCGGGGCGGGCGTCCGCCAGCACGTCGTCCAGGTCCAGCTCGCCCTGGGTCGCGAGGATGGTGGCCCGCTCCAGCACGTTGATGAGCTCGCGCACGTTGCCGGTCCAGGGATGGGCCTGGAGCCGCGCGGCCCCGCGCTCCGAGAGGCGCCAGGGGCCCATGCCCGTCCGCCGCGCGCGCCGGTAGAGAAAGTCCTCCGCCAGCAGGCGCAGGTCCTCCCGGCGATCGCGCAGGGCCGGCAGGTGCAGGGGGAAGACGTTCAGGCGGTAGTAGAGGTCGGGACGGAAGCGTCCGGCGGATACCGCCTCCTCCAGGTTCACGTTGGTGGCGGCCAGGATGCGCACATCCACCACCACGCTGCGGTCCGAGCCCACGGGCTCGAAGGCGCCCTCCTGCAGCACGCGGAGGAGCTTGGCCTGGGCCGCCAGGGGCAGGTCGCCGATCTCGTCCAGCAGCAGGGTGCCGCCGTGGGCCATCTGGAACCGCCCCGGCCGGGGCTGCACGGCGCCGGAGAAGGCGCCCTTCGTGTGGCCGAAGAGCTCGCTCTCCACCAGGTTCTCGGGCAGCGCGGCGCAGTTCACCTTGAGGAAGGGCTTGTCGGCGCGGCGGCTCCACTCGTGGATGGCCCGGGCCAGCACCTCCTTGCCCGTGCCCGTCTCGCCGCTGAGCAGCACGGCGGAGTCGGTGGGCGCCACCTGCCGGGCCAGGCGCACGGCGCGCTGCATGGCGGGGCTGTGGGTGCGCTCGATGAGGCTGCCGGCGTCCTCCGCACCCACCACCTCGGTGCGCAGCAGCCGGTTCTCCGCCTCCAGCTGGTCCCGCTGGCGCTCCAGGTGGGTCCGCTGCTCCGAGGCCATCCAGGCCAGGGCGATGAGCTGGCCGTAGAGGGTGGCCAGGGTGACGGTGAGGGCGTCGAAGGGGCCGCAGGTGGCCCGGTCGAAGGTGAGGGCCCCCAGGGGCCGGCCGCCGCCCTGGAGGGGCACCACCATGCAGCTGTGGCCGTGGGGCAGGTCCAGCACGCCGTCGTAGGGGTCGCCGTCGCCCTCGCGGTGGTCGGCCTCGAGCATCACCCGCGTCAGGCCGCTGTCCAGGGCCTCCCGCACGCTGGGGAAGCTGGCCAGGGCGATGCTGTGGGCCTTCACGCGCTCGTCCGCCAGGGGCCCCCGGGCGCAGACCACCCGGAGGCGGCCCCGGTCCAGCCGCAGCACCGCCGCGAGGTCGTAGGGCACCACCCCCGCCATGGCGTCCAGGGCCGTGGGCAGGAACTCCGGGCCCTGGGGCAGGCGCCCCGCCACGTGGGCCAGGGTCTTGAGGGCCGAGAGGAGCTCAGGGGAGGGGTTTTCCATGGTGACACCGATATATCGTGATCCCCGGGGGGCGTCCAGACTGCGAAACCGCGATCTTCAGGCGACGGGGAGGGCACCAGAGGCCCCGTGGCGAGAAGGGGCGGCGAAGACTTCACCGAAATATGGGTGCATTCGCTGAATTCGGTCGAATTTCAACGCTAATTCGGTGTCTCGGGCGGGAAGCGTTTATCTAAATATTAAAATTAGAGCTGATGATGAACTGGCATGCCCTCTGCTCATGGAAGGCTCCCATCCCTCGGAGGATCCCCCTCCGCCTCGTACAGGAGACCCCATGCCCAACCTCAAGGGAACCCGCACCCACCAGAACCTGAAGGACGCCTTCGCCGGCGAGAGCCAGGCCAACCGCCGCTACCTCTACTTCGCCAAGGTGGCGGACATCGAGGGCTACCCCGAGGTGGCCGGCAACTTCAAGGAGACCGCGGACGGGGAGACGGGCCATGCCCACGGCCACCTGGACTACCTGAAGGCCGTCGGCGATCCCGCCACGGACCTGCCCATCGGCGACACCTCCCTCAACCTGAAGGCCGCCATCGCAGGCGAGACCCACGAGTACACGGACATGTACCCGGGCATGGCCAAGGCCGCCCGCGAGGAAGGCTTCCCCGAGATCGCCGACTGGTTCGAGACCCTGGCCAAGGCCGAGAAGAGCCACGCCGGCCGCTTCCAGAAGATGCTCGACAGCATCAGCTAGAAACGAAACCGCGAATGGCGCGAAGGGGTCCATCCGTGAACCTTCGCGCCATTCGCGGACCCTTCTTTTGAGGTGAGCCATGGCCGAGCGCTACGAGGTCGGGGACCACGCCCGCCCGGACACCACCCCCGGGGAGCGCATCAGCTACCAGGCCGGGCCGGGGACGATCTACGATCCCCGGGAACCCGGCTACTGGGACGAGGGCCTCCTGAAGACCGAGGTCGAGCGGGCCTTCGAGATCTGCCATGGCTGCCGCATGTGCTTCAAGTACTGCGACAGCTTCCCGGGGCTCTTCCGCCTCCTGGATGCGAAGCACGAGGGCGATGTCCGCGCCCTCACCGCCGCCGAGCGCGACGGCATCATGGACGACTGCTTCCAGTGCAAGCTCTGCGAGGTGCAGTGCCCCTACACGCCCAGGGAGGGCCACGCCTTCGCCCTGGACTTCCCGAAGCTGGTGCACCGCTACCAGGCCGTGCGCCACCGCCGCGAGGGCTTCAGCCTCCAGGAGCGGGTGCTCGGCAACCCGGACCTGGCCGGCACCATGGCCCGGGCCAGCTTCGGCATGGCCAACGTCATGAACCGCGTGGCCGTCCACCGCTGGTTCATGGACAAGGTGCTGGGCATCCATCCGAAGGCCCACCTGCCGGAGTTCGCCTCCGCCACCTTCGAGGCCTGGGCGGGGAAGAGCGGGAAGCTCGCGCAGGACACCGGCCACGAGGCCGTGCTCTTCCAGACCTGCTACGTACAGCACAACGAGCCCCAGATCGGGAAGGACACGCTGGAGGTGCTGGAGAAGAACGGCTGCCAGGCCAGGTGCGTGGGCGGGCTGGTGTGCTGCGGCATGCCGGCGTGGGAGCACGGCGACCTCGACACGCTCCGGAAGCAGGCGAAACAGAACCTCGACGCCCTCATGCCCCACGTGGAGGCGGGCTCCAAGGTCCTCGTCATCAACCCCACCTGCGCCATGATGTTGCGCCGCGAGTACCCGGACCTGCTGGAGGGCGAGGACCGGGAGCGGGCGAAGCGGCTGGCGGAGGCCGTGCGCGACACGGGCGAGTTCCTCTGGGGACTCCGCAACGAGCCCCGGGCCAACTGGGCCTTCGAATCCAGCCCGGGCCCCATCGCCTACCACGCCCCCTGCCACCTGCGGGCCCAGGCCATCGGCTTCAAGGGCCGCGACCTGCTGCGGAAGATCCCCGGCGTGACCATCTCCACCGTCATGGAGTGCTGCGGCCACGACGGCACCTACGCGATGAAGTCCGACTCCTTCGAGGCCAGCGCCCGCGTCGGCACCAAGGCCTTCCAGGGCATGCAGGGCCAGCCCGAGGCCCAGGTCTGGGCCACGGAATGCCCCCTGGCGGGCCTCCAGTTCGAGCAGCATGCGGGGCGGCGCGCCCTGCACCCCATGACCATCCTGGCGCGGGCCTACCGGAAGGACGGCTTCCCCACGCCCGTGCCGCCGACGCAGGAGCAGCCGTGAAGCCCGTCGCCCGCGAGGAAATCCTCGACTTCATCACCTACGGCGAGCGCCGGGAGGCCCTCCGCGCCTCGGCCATGAAGGCCAAGGACCTGCGCCGGGTCCACGTGGGGGAACACTTCACGTTCCTCTTCGAGAACCCGGAGACGGTGCGCTACCAGGTGCTGGAGATGGTCCGTGCCGAGCAGCTGGTGCGCGAAGCCGACATCCGCCACGAGCTGGAGACCTACAACGCCCTGCTGGGGGAGGAGGGCGACCTGGGCTGCACCCTCCTCATCGAGATCGAGGACGAGAAGGCGCGGGCCCGGCTCCTCCGGGCCTGGCGCGACCTTCCGGGCCATGTGCACCTGCTCCTGGCGGACGGCCGCGCCGTCCCGGCCCGGTGGGACGAGGCCCAGATGGACGAGGACCGGCTCTCCTCCGTCCAGTTCCTCCACTTCCCCGTGGGGACGGGCGAGCCCGTGGGGATCCAGATCACCTTCCCCGGCCTGGCGGCCGAAGTGCCCTTCTCGCGGGAGACCACCCGGGCCCTGCGGGAGGACCTGGCGGGCTGAGCCCCTTCAGGCGGGGACCCCGGCGGGCCGCTCGCGGAGGCCGTGCACGTCGCGGAACAGGGCCTGGATGCGGGGTAGGTCGGCCTCCAGGTCGCCGCTGGGATGGAAGACCGGCATGAGCCGGATGGCGTGGGTCCGGAAATCGAAGCCGATGGGGAAGATGGGTACGCGGGCCTCGGCGGCGATGCGGTAGAAGCCCGTCTTCCACTGGCTCACGCCCTTGCGCGTGCCTTCGGGGGCCAGGGCCAGCATGAGGGCGGGGGCCGCCTCGAAGGCCCTGATGCAGCCCTCCACCACGCCGTGGGGGGCGCTGCGGTTCACGGGGATGCCGCCCAGGCGCTCCAGGAAGCCCTTGAAGGGCGCCTTGAACAGCGTGTGCTTGCCCAGCCAGGAGGCCCGCAGCCCGAGGGCCCAGACCGCGGCCACGCCCAGGGTGAAGTCCCAGTTCGAGGTGTGGGGCGCCACGATGGCCACGAACCGGCGCTCCTCCGGGAACGTCCCCTCGATGCGCCAGCCGCCCACGCGGAGGTAGGCGTGGCCGAGGGTCCGCCAGAACCAGCCCCGGGCCTGGTACAGGCCGGGGGGAAGGGCGGGAAGGGAAGGCGGGTTGGGCACAGGGCGTTCCGGGAAAGGACAGCCAGACTAGCGGAGTCGGGGCGGTACGCGAAGCGGGCGCCCTGGTGGAAGCTTAGGCCTTCAGGCCATCGAAGGTCGGCCTGGCTCGGGCCTCCGGCCCTCGGGGCTTCGCCCCCGCCATCGGCTGCGCCGATGCGGTCCTATCCTCCCTTCGCTGCGCTTCGGTCGGATGGTGGCTAGGGGCTCCGGTCCTCGGGGCTTCGCCCCCGCCATCGGCTGCGCCGATGCGGCCCTATCCTCCCTTCGCTGCGCTTCGCTGCGCTTCGGTCGGATGGTGGCTCGGGGCTCCGGTCCTCGGGGCTTCGCCCCCGCCATCGGCTGCGCCGATGCGGCCCTATCCTCCATCCGCTGCGCTGCTGTCGGATGGTCATGGCCCAAAAAAGCGATGAAGCAGAAGGGGCGCCCTGCGGCGCCCCTCCAGCGCGGTGGTTCCGATATTACTTGGCGGAAGCATAGGCCTTGAGGCCATCGAACGTGGGCTTCATCGCTTTTTCGCCCTTGTGCCAGTTGGCGGGGCAGACTTC
>DASVZU010000292.1:0-3203 GCA_036391515.1 Holophagaceae bacterium | reverse complement strand
GGCGGGCATCGCCGGCCCCCGACAATTGTCACGGCGTCCGTCTAGTCCAGGCGGATGCCCCCGTTCACGGTGCTCACCTCGATGACCTGGTCGGAGCCGGGGAAGACGGCGCTCACCCGGTGCTTCTTCACCTCCACCTGCTCGGCACCCTTCGCATTGAAGGAGATCTCGCCGTTCATGGCGGAGGCCTTCAGGCGCCCCTTGAGGCCCGCCATCTGGAGCCGGACGGCCCCGTTCACCGTCTCGGCCTTGATCCCACCCCCTTTCCCATCCAGCCCGGAGGCCGTGATGGCCCCGTTCACCGTCTGCAGATCCACGGCCCCCGTCACCCGCTCCAGGCGGATGGCGCCATTGACCGTGCGGGCCTTCAGGCCCTCGTCCAGGCCCTGGCCCTCGATCGCCCCGTTCACCGTGGTGGCCACGGCGGCCCCGCGGGTGCCGTCCAGGGTGATCCTCCCGTTGACCGTGTCCAGGGTGGGGCGGACCTCCCGGGGCACCTTGAGGGTCATCTGGCACTGGGGGCCGCGGTACGAACCCCAGCCGTCGTGCTTGGGATATTCGCCCCGAATGTCCAACCCCCCGGAGACGGGTTCCAGGACCACCTTCACCTGCTCCCCCTCGCTGCTGGGCTTGAACTCGCCCGTGAACTGCACCTCGGCGCGGTCCCAGGCCTCCACCCGGATGTGGCCGTTGATGTTGTGGACCTTGAGGGTGCTGCCGGCGGCCAGCGGGACCGTGCGGGTCTCCGTGGTCTTCTCCGCCTTGGCGGGCTGGATGACCACGGACTGGGCCGCCAGGGGCGCCAGGGCGAGGACGAGGGCCGCGAGCGGCCGGGTCAGGGACCGGTTGAGAGACATGGAATCCTCCTGGTTGTCAGAGAGCCTGGGGGGGCTACGGCTGTTTTCGTAGGAGGTTTATCCGGGCCCCCACCCCGGCTAGGGTGGAGGACCCCCCGGAGTCCCCGTGCCCATCCGCCCCACCCTGCTCGCCGCCCTGCTGCTGACGCCGGCCCTCGCCCAGCCGGCTGATCCCGCCCTCCTCCAGGGCCTGCGCTGGCGCTGCATCGGACCCTTCCGGGGGGGGCGCACCGTGGCGGCCGAGGGGGTTCCGGACCGGCCCGGCCTTTTCTACATGGCCCCCAACAACGGCGGCATCTGGAAGACCACGGACTACGGCCGCACCTGGCAGCCGATCTTCGACGGCCAGCCCACCGGCTCCATCGGCGCCCTGGCAGTGGCCCCCTCGAACCCGGACGTGATCTACGCGGGCAGCGGCGAGGGCCTCCAGCGCCCCGACCTGAGCGTGGGAGACGGGATCTACAAGTCCACGGACGGCGGCACGACCTGGACCCACCTGGGCCTACGGGACGCCCAGCAGATCCCGGCCATCCTCGTGGATCCGAAGGACCCCGACCGCCTGTTCGTGGCCGTGCTGGGCCACCCCTACGGCCCGAACGCCGAGCGGGGCGTGTTCCGCAGCCTGGATGGCGGGCGCACCTTCCAGAAGGTCCTCTTCAAGGACGCAGACACGGGCGCCGTGGCCCTGGCCTTCGATCCTTCGGACTCCCGAGTCCTGTACGCCGCCCTCTGGGCGGCCCGCCAGGCCCCCTGGGAGGACGGTGAATTCCGCGGCGCCGGCAGCGGCCTCTACAAGTCCACCGATGGCGGCACCACCTGGCGTCCCATCGGCCGGGGCCTGCCCGGCGAGGCCCAGGGCCTCGGGCGCATCGGCTTCGCCGTGGCCCCCAGCCGCCCCTCCCGCCTCTACGCCCAGGTGGAGGCCCGCCAGGGCCGGGGCACCTACCGTTCGGACGACGCCGGCGAGACCTGGACCCAGATCAATGCAGAGCGCCGTGTCTCCGGCCGGGGCGACGACTTCGCCGAGATCCGCGTGGATCCCCGGAATCCGGACCTGGTCTACGCGGCCAACACCTCCACCTACCGCTCCGCCGACGG
Source organism: Holophagaceae bacterium (assembly GCA_036391515.1). Classification (GTDB taxonomy): domain Bacteria; phylum Acidobacteriota; class Holophagae; order Holophagales; family Holophagaceae; genus Geothrix. The sequence continues at coordinate 1,248 of DASVZU010000292.1, read as the reverse complement.
CGGCCGCACCTGGACGGCCCTCAAGGGCGCCCCCGGCGGGGACGACTACCACCGCATCTGGATCAACCCGAAGGACCCGCAGCAGATCCTCCTGGGCGCGGACCAGGGCGCCACCCTCACGGTCAACGGCGGCCGCACCTGGAGCAGCTGGTACAACCAGCCCACGGCGCAGTTCTACCACGTGGCCACGGACAACCAGTTCCCCTACCGCGTCTACGGCGGCCAGCAGGAGAGCGGCTCGGTGGGCATCCTCAGTCGCGGCGACAGCGGCGCCATCACCTTCCGCGACTGGCGGCCCGTGGGCGTGGAGGAGTACGGCTACGTGGCGCCGGATCCCCTGCACCCGGACCTCATCTACGGCGGCAAGGCCACCCGCTTCGACATGCACACGAGCCAGGTGCAGGACATCTCGCCGGACCCGCTCCGCCAGCAGGGCTGGCGCTTCCTGCGCACCATGCCCCTGATGTTCTCGCCAGTGGATCCGCATACGCTCTACCTGGCCGGCAACGTGCTCTTCAAGACCACCAACGGCGGGCAGACCTGGGACGTCATCAGCCCCGACCTCTCTCGCACGGACCTGCCCACCCCCCCCTCCGTGGGCACCTACGCCGGCACGCCGGCGGCGAGGATCTCGCGCCGCGGCGTCATCTACGCCTTGGCCCCCTCGCCGAAGGACGGGAACCTGATCTGGGCGGGCACGGACGACGGCCTCATCCACGTCACCCGGGACGGCGGGAAGTCCTGGCAGGATGTGACGCCGAAGGGCCTGCCCCCCTGGAGCAAGATCGCCGGGCTGGAGGCCTCCCGCTTCGATCCGGGCACCTGCTACGCGGCCGTGAACGCCCTCCGCCTGGACGACCTGCGCCCGCACCTCCTGCGGACCCGCGACGGGGGAGCCACCTGGCAGGAGGTCGTGGCAGGCCTCCCGGCCGACGGCCCCGTGAACGTGGTGCGGGAGGATCCGGCGCGGCCGGGCCTCCTCTACGCCGGGACCGAACGCTCGGTCTACGTGAGCTTCGACGCGGGCGGCCACTGGCAGTCCCTGCAGCGGAACCTCCCCTCGACCTCCATCCGCGACCTGGTGGTCCACGACGACGACCTGGTGGTGGCCACCCACGGCCGCGCCTTCTGGATCCTCGACGACGTGGCCCCCCTGCGGGAGCTGGCGCCCGGGACCGCCGCGGAGCCGGTCCACTTCTTCCGGCCCCAGACCGCCCTGCGCTGGCGGGCCAGCCTGAACACCGACAC
>DASVZU010000291.1:0-7455 GCA_036391515.1 Holophagaceae bacterium | reverse complement strand
TCGAAGCGCAGCCGGGTGTCGTCCACCACGCTGCCGGCCTGCTTGACGTGGGTGCCCAGCACCTCGCGAAGCGCTGCGTGGAGGAGGTGGGTGGCGGTGTGGTGGGCGCGGACCCGGCGGCGGCGGATGGTGTAGACCTGGGCCGACACGGGCATGTTCTCCAGCAGCGTGCCCTGGACCTGGACTTTGTGGAGGTGCCGCTTGGGGGCGGGAGCCGTGCAGTCCAGCACCTCGGCCATGCCGCCCTCGAAGCGCAGCTGGCCGCGGTCGCCGACCTGGCCGCCCGACTGGGCGTAGAAGGGGGTGCGGTCCAGCAGGACGTAGCCCTCGCCGGCGAGCTGCTTCACGCGCCGGCTCTGGGCGTCGAAGAGGGCCACCACGTGGGCCTGGCCCTCCAGGTGATCGTAGCCCGTGAACCGGGTCTGGGGCAGGTCGGCCAGGACGGCGAGGTCCCCGCTCAGCCTCAGATCGTGGGTCTTCATGGCCGCCCGGGCCCGACTGCGCTGGGCGGCCAGCTCGGCCTGGAAGCCCGCCGTGTCGGCCTTCACGCCCCGTTCGCGGCACCAGTCCTCCACCAGGTCCACAGGGAACCCGTAGGTGTCGTAGAGCCGGAAGATGTCGGATCCCGCCAGGGCGCCGCCCGAGACATCGAGGGACTCCAGGAGCCGGAGGCCCGTGGAGAGGGTCTGGCTGAACTGCCGCTCTTCCCGGTGGATCCCCTTCTGGATGCGCCCCACCTCGGGCAGGAGCTCGGGGTACTGGTCGCCCATGGCCTGGAACACGGCCGGCGCCAGGTCCGCGAAGAAGAGGCCCTCGATGCCCAGCTTGCGGCCGAAGCGCAGGGCCCGGCGGATGATCTTGCGCAGGACGTAGCCGCGGCCCTCGTTGCTGGGGACCACGCCGTCGAAGCACATGAACGTGGCGGCCCGGATGTGGTCGGCGATGACCTGGGAGGCGGTGCGGTTCGCGTGCTCCCGGCGCTCCTCGGGCTTCACCTTCGCCACGGCCCAGATGGCGTCGAAGATGGGCTGGAAGAGGTCGATCTCGTAGTTGGTGTCGACGCCCTGTAGGATGCTGGCGGTGCGCTCCAGGCCCATGCCGGTGTCGATACTGGGCTTGGGCAGGGGCGTCAGGACGCCGTTACCGTCGCGCTCGTACTGCATGAATACGAGGTTCCAGATCTCCATGACCCGGTCGCCGTCGCCATTGGGCAGGGCATCACCGGGAATGTGGGCCCCGCGGTCATAGTGCATCTCCGAGCAGGGACCGCAGGGGCCCGTGTCGCCCATCTGCCAGAAGTTGTCCTTCTTGCCGAAGCGGAGGATGCGCTCGGGAGGCACGCCCGCAGCCTTCCAGAGGTCCTCGGCCTCGGTGTCGGCGGGGACGCCGTCGGCGCCTTCGAAGACTGTGATCCAGAGCTTGGATGGATCCAGGCCGAGGTTCCCCGCAGCCACGGGGCCCGTGACGAACTCCCAGGCGAACCGGATGGCGTCGGCCTTGAAGTAGTCACCGAAGCTGAAGTTCCCCAGCATCTCGAAGAAGGTGTGGTGGCGGGCCGTGAAGCCCACCTGGTCCAGGTCGTTGTGCTTCCCGCCCGCCCGCAGGCACTTCTGGCTAGTGGTGGCGCGACGGTAGTCGCGCTTCTCCTTGCCCAGGAAGAGGTCCTTGAACTGCACCATCCCGGCGTTCGTCCACATCACCGTCGGGTCGTCCGCCGGCCCGATGACCGGGCTCGAGGCCACCCGCCGGTGCCCCTGGCGCTCGAAGTACTGCAGGAATCGCTGGCGGAGTTCGGAAGTTTTCATGAAGGATCCAGACTGGGATGGAAGTCGTTGGCTATCTCCAAATCGGGCGAGGCCCGTTTTGGAGTTGTGCTCAATGCCTGAAATGGCGCATGCCCGTGAAGAACAGCCACACGCCCAGCTTCTGGGCGGCCTCGATGACCTCCTTGTCGCGGAGGCTGCCGCCGGGCTCGACGAAGGCCGTGACCCCGTGGCGGGCGGCCAGCTCCAGGCCATCGGCGAAGGGGAAGAAGGCATCGCTGCCCAGGGCGGCCCCGCGGGCGCGGTCGCCGGCCTTGCGGCAGGCGATCTCTACGGAATCCACCCGGCTCATCTGGCCGGCGCCGATGCCCACGGTACTGCCGTCCTTCACCAGCACGATGGCATTGGACTTCACGGCCTTGGCCACCCGCTGGGCCAGCATCAGGTCCTCTGCCCGGGGGCGGGGGCCGCTGCCGCTGGCCTTCATCTCCCAGTCCTCGAAGGGCACGAAGGCGTCATCGGTGCGCTGGACGAGGTAGCCTCCGCCGATGGACCGGGTGTCCAGGCCCTCGGCGCTCTGGGGCCAGCGGTCCGGCGTCTGGAGGATGCGGAGCTGCTTCTTGGCCGCGAAGACCTCCAGGGCCTCGCCGGTGAAGGCCGGGGCCAGGATCACCTCCCAGAAGTTCTGGGCCATGACGCGGGCCACCTCCACGCCCACGGGGCGGTTGAAGGCCACGATGCCCCCGAAGGCGCTGACGGGATCCCCGGCCTGGGCCCGCATGAAGGCCTCCAGGGCGTGCGGGCCCTGGCCCACGCCGCAGGGGTTGTTGTGCTTGACGATGACGCAGGCGGGGGCGGGAAACTGCCACACGAGGCGGGCGCAGGCGTCGGCGTCCAGCAGGTTGTTGAAGCTCAGCTCCTTCCCCTGGTGCTGCTCGCAGGCGGCGATGCCGGAGGGCACGCGGCCGGGCTCCACGTAGAAGGCCGCGGGCTGGTGGGGGTTCTCCCCGTAGCGCAGCCCCTGCTTCTGGGCCAGGTTGATGCAGAGGTGGTGGGGGAGGCCGGTGCCCTCGTCATGGGGGGCCTGCTCCCGCTCCATCCAGCCGGCGATGGCGGCATCGTAGGCGGCGGTGCGGCGGAAGGCCTCCAGGGCGCAGTGGCGGCGGTCCTCCAGGCTCCAGTCGCCGGCCTTCAGCTTCTCGAGGAAGGGGCCGTACTGGTCGGGGGAGGTCAGCACCGTCACGGAGGCGTGGTTCTTGGAGGCGCTGCGGATCATGCTGGGGCCGCCGATGTCGATCTGCTCGATGGCCTCGTCGGGGGTGACGCCCTCCCGGGCGATGGTGGCTTCGAAGGGGTAGAGGTTGATGGCCACCAGGTCGATGGGTTCGATGCCGAGGCGGGCGGCATCGGCGGTGTGGGCCTCGAGGTCGCGCCGGAAGAGGAGGCCCCCGTGGATCCGGGGATGGAGGGTCTTCACGCGGCCGTCGAAGCACTCCGGCGCTCCGGTGTAGGCGGCCACCTCCTGGGCAGCCAGGCCAGCCTCCTGCAGCGTGCGCAGGGTGCCCCCGGTGGCCAGCAGGCGCCAGCCCTGGGCCAGCAGGCCCTCCGCCAGGCCCAGCAGGCCGGTCTTGTCGTACACCGAGATCAATGCCGTCGGCATGCCATCCCCCGAATCCTCGATTTTTCCATGGCGATCCCGCCCGGGGAACACCAGGTTTGGGTTTCTGCGCCGAGGGTCCGATAAAGGCTCCAGGAGGGCGACATGGATGTCCAGGTCGAGGTCCAGTTCACGGTCCAGCACACCCTGGCCCAGCTCCGGGAGGAGTTCGTGAAGCGGGGGCACATCCCCGATTGGCGGACCCCTGAGGGCGGCAGCGCCCCAGACCTGTTCTTCGAGACCAAGACCGTGAGCGTGTCCCTCTCCTCCGAGAATGACCGCCTGGCCTGGTTCATCTTCTCCCTGGAGGCGGTGGGCGAACTTCGCAGGCGGGTGGTGATCCCGAATGTGATTCCCGCCACAGTGGAGGTGGATATCCCGGATCTGGAGGACTTCCTGGACTTCTGCCGCCGGTGCATGGTCGGGGCCGTCGGAAGGCCCTGAGGCGCCCCACTTTACCTCCTGGGCGGGAAGCCCCATCCTGGAAGGCCTGGAGCGGGTGTATGCCGACGATCAAGATCAACGATGTTGAGATGAGCGTGAACCCCGGCGCCTTGGTGCTGGATGTCTGCCGGAAGGCCGGCATCGACATCCCGCACTACTGCTATCACCCGGCCCTGACGCCCGTGGCTACCTGCCGCATGTGCCTGGTGGAGATCAAGGGCCAGCCCAAGCTGGCCACCAGCTGCACCACCACCGTGCCGCCTGCGCCCAAGGATAACCCCGAGGCCGTGGTGATGGAGGTCTACACCAATACTCCGGCCGTGGCCGACGCCCGGGCCGGGGTGATGGAATTCCTCCTCATGAACCATCCCCTGGATTGCCCCATCTGCGACCAGGCGGGCGAGTGCAAGCTGCAGGACTACAGCTACAGCTACGGCAGCGGCGACTCCCGCATGGCCGAGGTGAAGCGGCGGTACCGCTACGAGGACCTGGGCGCCAAGATCGTCATCGACAAGAACCGATGCATCCACTGCACCCGCTGCGTACGCTTCACCCGCGAGGTGAGCGGTGGCGGCGAGCTCACCGTGGCCCAGCGCGGCTCGCGCCTGGAGGTCACCACCTTCACGGGCAAGAGCATGGACCAGAACCCCTTCGCTGGGAACGTGGTGGACCTCTGCCCCGTGGGCGCCCTCACCAGCCGCGACTTCCGCTTCCGCAAGCGGGTGTGGTTCCTCAAGAGCACCCCCTCCATCAGCCGCCACTCGGCCCTGGGCAGCCCCATCTGGGTCGACCACGAGGGCAACACCGTCTACCGCTTCCGCCCGCGGCCCCTGGAGGGCCGGAACGACACGCATTTCATCAGCGACGAGGAGCGGTACGCCTACGCGCACTACAACCGCCCGGACCGTCCGGCCCAGGCCCTCCTCCGGGGCGCCGCGGCCAGCCTGGACGCCGTGCGGGAGGCCCTCCAGGCCGCGGGTCCCGTGGCCGTCATCGGCCAGGGCACCTTCGGCTGCGACGCCGCCCAGCGCCTGGGCGAGCTGGCCGCTTCCGCCGACCTGCGCTACGGCAGCGGCGACCGGACCATTCCCGTGGTCCTGCCCCAGCTCCAGAAGAGCGCCGACGGCATCCTGAACCGGCGGGGCTTCTCCGAGCGCGGCTTCCGCTTCGGGGCCCTGGAGGAGCTGCTGGCCAGGGTCGAGCGCGGAGAGGTGAAGGCCGTGGTGCTGCTCCACGACGCCGCCTTCACCAGCCAGAAGGAGACCGAGCTGCTGGGCCGCATCCTGAAGGCCGCCGCCTTCAGCCTGGCCCTGGAGGTGGAGGCCTCCGACCTGGGTCGCGCCGCCACCGCCTGGCTGCCCATCACCAGCTTCGTCGAGGAGAGCGACTTCATCGTCAACCACGACGGCGAGCTCCGGCGCTACCAGAAGGCCCTGCAGCCGCCCAAGGGCGCCCGCACCGTCCCCGCCTGGGTGAAGGAGCTGGCGGCCGTTCCCGCCGCGGTCTAGGGCGGGGCGCGGGGACCCCGTGTTCCTGCACGATGCCCTCGCGCGCGGCCTGGTCCGCTATCTCACCTCCGAGGTCCCGGCCACCCAGCGGCGGGTGCCGAACGACGCCGAACGCCTGCAGGCGGAGATCCGGCCGGGGGACGTGCTGCTGGTGGAGGGCCGCACCCGCATCAGCCGGGTGATCCAGGTGCTCACCCAGAGCTCCTGGAGCCACGCGGCCATGTATCTCGGGGACGCGCTGCTGCGCTGGGGCGGCCCCCACGCGGACGCGGCGCTGCAGCGGTTCGGGCCCGAGGCCGGCCGCCTGCTCATCGAGAGCGACATGCGGGAGGGCGTGCGGGTGGTCCCCCTGTCGGCCTACCTGGCCTACAACCTCCGGGTCTGCCGCCCCCTGGGCCTCTCCCGGCCCGAGCTGGACCGGGTCCTGGAGGAGATGTTCGGCCACCTGGGCTACCGCTACGACCGGAAGAACATCTTCGACCTGGGGCGCTACCTCACGCCCTTCCATCTGCTGCCGGCCCGCATCCGGCGCCGCCCCCTCTACATGGGCAGCTCCTCCAGCCGGGAGATCATCTGCTCGGCGCTCATCGCGAAGGCCTTCTACAAGGTGGACTACCCGGTGCAGCCTGAGGTGCGCGGCCAGGACCGGGGTCTGCTGGCGCGGCATCCCAGCTACATCATGCCCCGCGACTTCGACCTCAGCCCCAACTTCCAGGTGCTGAAGTTCCACCAGGCGGCGGGCCAGCGGATCGCCCTTCCCGAGGGGCCCTGAGCCCGGTCTTCCGGGGTGTATCCTTTCTCCCCACTCCACCCGATCCTCCGCCCCGGGAGATGCCATGCTCCGGTCCCTCCGCACCCTGTCCCTGGCCCTCCTGTCCGCCTGGCTTCCGGCCTCCCCGCCGGCAAAGGCCCCGGCCCTCCGCGCCTACTTCGCCCCGAAGGCCTCGGAACTCCAGGAGGGTGGGGTCAGGCTCATCCCCATCCACACCCCCAAGGGCACCTTCAAGGTGTGGACCAAGCGGTTCGGCCACAACCCGCGCATCAAGCTCCTCCTGCTCCACGGCGGGCCAGGCGCCACGCACGAGTACTTCGAGGCCCTGGAGACCTGGCTGGGCGCGGAGGGCATCGAGTTCATCTACTACGACCAGCTGGGATCGGCCTTCTCCGACCAGCCCACGGACACGTCCCTGTGGACCATCGACCGCTTCGTGGACGAGGTGGAGCAGGTGCGGCAGGCCCTGGGCCTCACGAAGGACGACTTCTACCTGCTGGGCCACTCCTGGGGCGGCGTGCTGGCCATGGAGTACGCCTTGAAGTACCCCCAGCACCTCAAGGGGCTGGTCATCTCGAACATGATGGCCAGCATCCCCGACTACAACCGCTACGCGGAGACGGTGCTGGCGCCCCAGATGGATCCGGCCGTGCTGAAGGAGATCAAGGCCCTGGAGGCGAAGGGCCAGTACGAAAGCCCCCGCTACATGGAGCTGCTCACCGCGGCCTTCTACCACGAGCACGTCTGCCGCCTGGCGGAATGGCCCGATGCGGTGAACCGGGGCTTCGGGCGCATCAACCGCCAGATCTACGTCCTGATGCAGGGGCCCAGCGAATTCGGCGCCTCGGGCCGCCTGGAGACATGGGACCGGAAGGCCGACCTGCCGAAGCTGACCATGCCCACCCTCGTCATCGGCGCCACCCACGACACCATGGATCCCGCCCACATGCAGTGGATGGCCGGCCAGGTGCGGCACGGCAGCTTCCTCCTCTGCCCGAAGGGCAGCCACATGGCCATGTGGGACGACCAGGCCACCTACGCCCAGGGCCTCATCAAGTTCCTGGAGGCTGTGGACGCGGGAAAGCGGACGGTCACGTTCTGAGGGGGTCGTCCCAGAAGGGATAGAAGCAATACCACTGGCTGGGATGCCGCCGGATGAGGGACTCCAGGTCGGCCACGTAGGCCCGCAGGCCGGCCTCGATGGCGGCCATGCGCGCCCCGCGCTGGCCCTGCACCCGGATGGGCTCGCCGAAGCGGGCATGGAAGCGCCCCGCCTCGTCCACGAAGAAGAAGCTGGTGACGACGGGGGCG
>DASVZU010000290.1:0-3695 GCA_036391515.1 Holophagaceae bacterium | reverse complement strand
CTTCCGCCCATCGGGCATGACGCTCACCTGGGTGCGCACCAGGCCAGGCGTGAGGAAGGCGGCATGGGCGTTCCAGCGGGGGCAGGCGCCGGAGAACCGGGCGAAGCGGATGCCGGTGGCGGAGAAGCTCTTGGAGATGTTCCCGGCGATGTCGATGCGCAGGAAGTGGAAGGGCACGCCCTCGGCGCCGGGGCGGCGGAGGGTGGTGAGCCGGTGGCAGACCTGCTCGAAGCTGGCCTGGAAGCGGCGGCCCAGGATCTCGATGTCGTAGCGCTCTGCCTTCGCCGCCTGGAGGAACCGCTCGTAGGGCATGAGCACCGCCCCGGCGAAGTAGTTGGCCAGGGCCACCCGGGCCAGGGCCCGCCCACTGGCGGTGCGCAGGAGGGGGTGGTCCGTGAGGGCGTCCAGGAGGCCACTGTGGTCCAGGAGGGCCAGCTGGTGGGCCAGCTGGAAGGCCCGGCTCCGCAGGGGCAGCAGCTCCGAAAGGCTGATGAGGCGGCGCTCGGGATCGTAGCGGCGAAGCAGGCCGGGGCCATCGGAGGCCCGGTGGACGCGGACCTTCAGCCCCCGGGCCTCCACGGCGGCCACCAGTCCGGGATAGAGGGCGTCCGGGTTCAGGTGCCCCTCGGCCCAGAGGGCCTCGGCGGCGGCCTCCAGGTCGGGGAAGTGGTTCATGGCCTGCTGGATGAAGTCGTTCACCTCCTCCGAAGGCAGGCGGGTGGCCTCGGGATCGAAGCCCTGGCCGTCGCTGAGCCGGGCGGACAGGCTCTCCAGGCCCTCCTGGGCGTGCTGGTAGGCCCGGTAGAGCTCGAAGACGCCCCGGGCCAGCTGGGGGCTGTTCTGCACCAGCTCCCGCACCTCCTGAGCCTGGAGGCCCAGGGGCTCGAAGAGGGGATCGCCGAAGGCCTCCAGGAGGTCGTCGGTCAGCCGGAGGTCCTGCTCCGGGGCCAGGGCCTTCAGGTCCAGGTGGAACTGCTGGGCCAGGCGGATGAGCAGGGGGGCCGTGAGGGGCCGCTTGTTCCCCTCGATGAGGTTCAGGTAGCTGGGGCTGATGCCCAGGGATTCCGCCAGCTGTACCTGGCTGAGCCCCTCCTGGCGGCGGAGCAGGCGGATCTTGGCCCCCAGGCGGGCGGCGGGCTTGGCGGGCGCGGCGGCGGGCATAGACACCTCATTTACATGAATTGACAAGGCGTGACGAACGTATTGACGGAAATTTTCTGATTAACCCCAATCAAACCAGTGAGTCATTGCTTCTGTGAATTGTAGGTCAATCTTTGACATCAAGCCACCCGGAGTCGTTGCATGTCCACACCTCTTTTCCCCGCAGGCATCGAATGGCAGGGCCCCCTGGGTCCCCGCGAGGCGGGCTTCGGCCCGGAGGATGCGGCCCTCCTGAGCCCCGCCGCCCTGGTCTTCATCGCGGGCCTGGTCCGGGCCTTCCGGGCTCCCCTGGAGGTCCTGCTCACCGAGCGCCGGGCGCGGCAGCGCCGCTTCGACGCCGGGGAGCGTCCCCGCTTCCTGCCAGAGACCCATCCGGCCCGGTCCGGGGACTGGCGGGTGGCCCAGGCCCCCGCGGACCTCCTGGACCGGCGCGTGGAGATCACCGGTCCCCCCGAACCCAGGATGCTCGTCAACGCCCTGAACAGCGGGGCGAAGGTCTACATGGCGGACTTCGAGGACAGCCTCGCGCCCCTGCCCGGGAACCTGCTGGAGGGCCAGGCCGCCCTGCACGCGGCCGTCCGCCGCCAGATCTGCTTCCAGGATCCCGCCAGTGGGAAGGCCTATACCCTGAAGGACCGCACGGCGGTGCTCATGGTGAGGCCCCGGGGCCTCCACCTGGTGGAGCGGCACCTGGTGGTGGATGGCCGGCCCGTGCCTGCCTGCCTCTTCGACGCGGGCCTCTTCCTCTTCCACAACGCCCGGGAGCTGGTGGCGCAGGGCACGGGCCCCTACCTCTACCTGCCCAAGCTGGAGGACGCCGCGGAGGCCCGCTGGTGGAACGAAGTCCTGCTCCTGGCTCAGGCGGCCCTGGGCCTGCCCGCCGGCACCGTGCGGGTGACCCTGCTCATCGAGACCCTGCCCGCGGCCTTCCAGATGGAGGCCTTCCTCTACGAGCTCCGCCAGCACGCCACGGGCCTGAACCTGGGTCGCTGGGACTACATCTTCAGCTTCATCAAGACCCTCCGCGCCGACGCCTCGGCCCTCCTGCCGGACCGCGGCCAGATTTCCATGACCCAGCCCTTCCTGCGGGCCTACGCGAGGCGCCTGGTGCAGGTCTGCCACCGGCGGGGCGCCCACGCCATGGGCGGCATGAGCGCCTTCATCCCCGTGAAGGCGGATCCGGCGGCCCACGCCCGGGCCATGGCCCAGGTGCAGGCGGACAAGCTGCGGGAGGTGCAGGACGGCTGCGACGGCACCTGGGTGGCCCATCCCGGCCTGGTGGCCGAGGCCATGGCCGTCTTCGACGCCCACATGCCCGAGCCGAACCAGCTGGACCGCGTGCCCGAGGGCGAGGTGGCCGAAGCCGACCTGCTCCGGGTGCCCGGGGGCACCCGCACCGTGGCGGGCCTGCGCCAGAGCCTGCGCGTGGGCCTCCGCTACCTGGAGGCCTGGCTGCGGGGCCAGGGCTGCGTGCCCCTGGACCACCTCATGGAGGATGCTGCCACGGCGGAGATCTGCCGCATGCAGGTCTGGCAGTGGCTCCACCACGAGGCGGTGCTGGACGACGGGGAGCGCCTCTCGCCCTCCCTCTTCCACATGTGGATCCAGGAGGCGCTCCACCAGATCCGCGCCGAAGTCGGCCTGGACGCCTTCCTCGGCGGCCGCTACGGCGACGCCGCCGACCTCTTCGAGACCCTCCTGCTGGATCCCGATCCGGCGCCCTTCCTCACCCTCCCGGCCTACGGCCGTCTCCTGAACCCCATCCCCCTCGAGGTGACCGCGTGAACGCGCCGCTCTTCCCCGTCCCCCCCATCGACGACGACTTCCTCGCCACGCGCTGGGCCGGCATCACCCGCCCCTACGGCCCCGACCAGGTGCGCCGCCTGCGCGGCAGCGTGCGGGTGGAGCACACCCTGGCCCAGCTGGGCGCCCGCAAGCTCTGGCGGCTGATCAACGGGGAGGGCTACGTCCATTCGCTCGGCGCCCTCAGCGGCGGCCAGGCCGTGCAGATGGCCAAGGCGGGCCTGAAGGCCATCTACTGCTCCGGCTGGCAGGTGGCGGCGGACGCCAACCTCTCGGGCCAGACCTACCCCGACCAGAGCCTCTACCCCGCCAACTCCGTCCCGGCCCTGGTGAAGCGCCTGAACGCCGCCCTGCTGCGGGCCGACCAGATCGACAGCGCCGAGGGCACGCCCACCCGCGACTGGATGCTGCCCATCGTGGCGGACGCCGAGGCGGGCTTCGGCGGGCCCCTCAATGCTTTCGAGCTGATGAAGGGGATGATCGAGGCCGGCGCCGCGGGCGTCCACTTCGAGGACCAGCTCTCCAGCGAGAAGAAGTGCGGGCACCTGGGCGGCAAGGTGCTCATCCCCACGGGCCACTTCATCCGCACCCTGGTGGCCGCCCGCCTGGCGGCGGACGTGCTGGACGTGCCCACACTCGTCATCGCCCGCACGGATGCCGACTCGGCCCGGCTCATCACCTCCGACGTGGACGAGCGGGACCGGCCCTTCCTCACGGGCGAGCGCACCCCC
>DASVZU010000289.1:0-17917 GCA_036391515.1 Holophagaceae bacterium | reverse complement strand
CTCTCGGGCGTGTAGCCCCGCCGGCGCAGGCCGCTGATGGTGGGCATGCGGGGATCGTCCCAGGCCTTGACGTGACCCTCCTGCACCAGGAGCAGCAGGCGGCGCTTGCTCATCACGGTGTAGGTGAGGTTCAGGCGGGCGAACTCGATCTGGCGCGGCAGGGGCCGCTGGAAGAACCGGCCCTCCACGTCCTGCTCCAGGAACCAGTCGTAGAGGGGGCGATGGTCCTCGAATTCCAGGGTGCAGATGGAGTGGGTGATGGTCTCGATGGCATCCGAGACGCCGTGGGCGTAGTCGTACATCGGGTAGATGCACCAGGCGTCGCCCGTGCGGTGGTGGTGGGCCCGGCGGATGCGGTACATGAGCGGATCCCGCAGGTTCATGTTGCCGCAGGCCATGTCGATCTTCGCCCGAAGCACGCGGGAGCCGTCGGGGAACTCCCCGGCCTTCATCCGCCGGAAGAGATCGAGGTTCTCCTCTGGGGACCGGTCCCGGTAGGGGCTCGCCTTCCCGGGCACGTGGAAGTTGCCGCGGTACTCGCGGATCTCCGCCTCGGAGAGGTCGCAGACATAGGCCTTGCCCTGCTGGACGAGGTACTCGGCGTAGTCGTAGAGGAACGGGAAATAGTCCGAGGCGTAGTGCTCGCCCTTCCAATCGAAGCCCAGCCAGAGGACATCCTCGCGGATGGAGTCGACGTATTCCACGTCCTCCTTCACCGGATTGGTGTCGTCGAAGCGCAGGTTCGTGGCGCCGCCGTACTTCGCGGCCAGCCCGAAGTTCAGGCAGATGCTCTTCGCGTGGCCGATGTGCAGGTAGCCGTTGGGCTCCGGCGGGAAGCGGGTGAGCACCCGGCCCCCGTGCTTGCCCGAGGCGTTGTCCGCCTCGACGATCTCCTCGATGAAATGGAGGCTCTTGGGTTCAGGGGAAGTGGATTCGGCGGGCATGGGGGCTCTCAGGCTGGAACCTTCCAAGATACCCGGGCCCCCGGAATCCCCGAAATGCTCACCCCAGCCCCGCCGCCACCTGGGCGGCACGCTCGATGCCCCGGGCCACCACGGACCGGATGCGCCCGTCCTCCAGGGCCAGCAGGCCCGCGATGGTGCAGCCGGCGGGGGTGGTGACCTCGTCCTTGAGGGCCGCGGGGTGCTTTCCCGTCTCCAGCACCATGGCCGCGGCCCCCAGGGTCATCTGGGCGGCCAGTTCCAGGGCCACCGCCCGGGGGAGCCCGCACTGAACGCCACCCTCGGCCAGGGCCTCCAGGATCACGAACTGGAAGGCAGGGCCGCTGGCGCTGAGCCCGGTCACCGCGTCCATGTGCTTCTCGTCCAGTTCCAGGACGCGGCCGAGGGGCTCGAACAGGGTGCGGGCCAGGGCCAGCTGCGCCTGGGTGACGCCCGTTCCGGGCGACAGCACCGTCATGCCCCTGCGGATGGCGCAGGGCGTGTTGGGCATGGCCCGCACCAGGGGCGTGCCCGCGGGCACCTGGTCCGCCAGGAACGCCAGAGTCACCCCGGCGGCGATGGAGACCACCAGGGGCCGGTGGTCCAGGGCCCCGGAGGCCGTGAGGGCCGACAGCAGGCCCTTCAGCTCCCGGGGCTTCACGCAGAGGAGCACCACTTCGGCGGCGCGCACGGCGGCGGTCGCGTCGGCTCCAGGGGCGAGGCCCAGGGCGCCAGCCCGGGCCCGGGCGGCTTCGGGATGGCGGGTGGCCACGCGGATGCGATCGGCGGGATAGCCGGAGGCCTCCACGAGCCCGGCGCTGATGGCCTGGCCCATCGTGCCGAAACCGAGGATGGCGAGCTGGGGATGGGGGTTCATGGGCACTCCCTGAAACGAAAAACCCCGCCGGGCGGCGGGGTGGGTGACGGGACCTGGATCCAGGTCAGCGCGGCGCGCGTCTCCCCCCCGCACGAGGCGTGCTAGGGCGCGGGCAGGCGGCGGCACGGAGGATCATGGCTCCCAGCATAGCGGGCCTCTCGCCCCCGGGAAACCGGGACTACTGGTCCCGTCCCCGGTCGAGGGTCCACCAGGGGCAGTCCGTCAGGTCGGAAACCATATAGCCCTGGTGAAGCTGGGAGATGCACTGGAAGCGGGTGCCGTCGACCGTGTGGAAGCCCGTGGTGACCTCCCCTGGCCCGGAACGCACCCCGAAGAAGAAGTCGGACTGCTCCAGGCCCAGGCGCAGCACCATCTCCTGGAGGGCCTCCCGGTGGTCGATATCCTCGGGGATGCCCTGGATCACCTGGACCGCCTCCCCGGCGATGATCGTGGGGGCGTAGGCGGCGGTGCCATGGTCCTCCAGCACGGCCAGGGTGATCTGGGTGAATTCGGTGAGGTCCATCAGAGCCATCGTTCCAGGCGTGCCGCCACCTCGTCCCGGCCCACGAGCATCAGCGTGTCGAAGATGCCGGGGCTGACGGGCTTCCCGCAGAGGGCCACCCGCAGGGCCTGGGCCAGGTCCTTGGTCTTGAGGCCGTGCTTCTCCAGGATGGCGTTGAAGCCGGCCTCCAGGGCCTCGTGGGTGTAGTCGGCCAGGTCGCGCACCTCCGCCAGGGCGGGCTTCACGGCTGGCGTCAGGAACTTCTCCACGGCCTTCCCGTCGAACTCGACGGGCCGCTCGAAGGCGAAGCGCAGGGCCTCGGCCATCTCCACGAGGGACTTGCCCTTCTGGGTGGCCTGGATGGCCAGGCGCCTGAAGCCCTCGGGCTTCCCTGCCCAGGCCTCGGGCATGAATGGGCGGAGGTGGGGTTCCAGCTCCTGCCAGGGGGCCCGCTGGATGAGCTTCTGGTTCATCCACTGGAGCTTGTCCATGTCGAAGCGGGCGGCACTCTTCTGGCAGTCCGCCAGGTCGAAGAGCTGGATCATCTGCTCGTCCGTGAGCAGCTCCTCCTCGGCGCTCTCCACGGCCCGGCCGTCGATCTTCGGGGTCCAGGAGAGTCGGGCGAGGGCCAGGCGCACGGCGGAGGGCAGCAGGCCCATGGCCTGGTACTCGGTGATGCTGGTCGCGCCGTGGCGCTTGCTGAGCTTGGCGCCGTCCGCGCCGAGGATCATCGGCACATGGGCAAAGGCCGGCAGCTCGTAGCCGAAGGCCGCGAAGAGGGGGATCTGCTTGGGCGTGTTGTTCAGGTGGTCGTCCCCGCGGATGACGTGAGTCACCTCCATGTGGGTGTCGTCCACCACCACGCAGAAGTTGTAGGTGGGCACGCCGATCTCGCCCGGGGCCTCGCCGGTGCGGGCGATGATCCAGTCATCCAGGCTCTCCGCGGGGAAGCGGGTCTCGCCCTTGATGAGATCGGCCACCACGATGTCCCCGTCCACCGGCATGCGGAAGCGGATGGCGGCCGGCTGGCTGGCGTCATGGTGCGCGCCGGCGCAGCCCTTCCCCGCATCCAGGCCCCGGTTGTACTGGAACACCTTGCCGGCGGCCTCCACGGCCTTCCGGCGCTCGTCGAGGGCCTCCTTCGAGCAGCGGCAGCGGTAGGCCAGCCCCTTGTCCAGCAGCTCCTGGATCTTCGCCCGGTAGAGGTCCATGCGCTGCATCTGGCGGTAGGGGCCGTGGGGCCCCTTCCAGCGCGCGGGATCGCCCACGACCGGGCCCTCGTCCCAGTCCAGGCCGCACCAGGCCATGCCCTCCTCGATGATGCGGATGTTGTCGTCCGTGCTGCGGGAGAGATCCGTGTCCTCCACCCGCAGGATGAAGCGGCCCCCATGCTTCCGGGCGAACAGCCAGCAGAACAGCGCCGTGCGGACGCCCCCGATGTGGAGCATTCCCGTGGGCGACGGGGCGAAGCGGGTGACGACCTGGCGGGACATGGGGAGCCTCGGATCCAAAGCTCCAGTGTGCCCCAAGCGCGCGGGCTTCGCCCGCGCGTTATCGCCAGGCGCATCACGCCTGGCGCAGGCCTCCATGCAAGATCATTTGATGTAGAGCTTCAGCTTGATCTCCACCGGGGCCTCGCCGCTGAAGAGGCTGCGGTCCAGGACCACGGGGACCTCCACCACGCTGCTGTGCGGCATGTGGGTGGGCTGGGGGGTGTGGGCGGCCTGGGCGGAGGTCTCGACGGGGATCTCCTCGATCTCCTCCAGCAGCTCCCCGGCGGACAGCTCCTCCACCTCCAGGGGGGCGGTATGGGTGGGCGCCGTCTGGGGCGGCGGAGGCGTCATGAAGGCCGGTTCCTCGACGACGCCGCCGCCGTACTTCTCGGCCAGGTGCTTGAGGACCAGCCGGGCCACGCCGGTCAGGGTCTCCTTCACACCCTCGCCGCGCATGGCGCAGGCCTCGAAGGTGGGGGCCCCGAAGATATTGACCTCCTGGTCCAGGGCCGCCACGGGCAGGGCATTGGGGGTGTCCCGCTTGTTCCACTGGATCACGTGGGGGATCTTCGAGAGCTCGACCCCCTGCTCTTTCAGGTTGGTGATGAGGTTCTGGAAGCTCTCCTTGTTGCTTTCCAGCGCCGGGGCCTGGGAATCGGCCACGAACACCACCGCGTCCGCCCCGCGCAGCACCAGCTTCCGGGTGGCGTCGTAGAACACCTGGCCCGGCACCGTGTAGAGCTGGATTCGGGTCTTCATGCCGCGGATGGTGCCCAGCTCGATGGGCAGGAAGTCGAAGAAGAGGGTGCGGTCCGTCTGGGTGGCCAGGGACAGCATCTTGCCCCGCCCGTCCTGGGGCAGGGTGTCGTAGATGTGCTGCAGATTGGTGGTCTTGCCACAGAGGCCGGGGCCGTAATAGACGATCTTGGCCGTCAGCTCCTTTGTGGCTGCATTGAAGAGCACCATGCCCCCTCCACCCGACCCCGGGATTACCCGCAGGTTGGCGGGTCCACAGCACCCCGTCAAGAAAGAAGCGGCCCGGAGTGGTGCGGCTCTCCTTGTCACAGGCCCGCCGGGATGCGCTACACTTCCGGCCATCCCAACTCCCTTGAGGTTCCGATGGCCAAACTGTTGGTACATGAGAGCGCAGGTGTTCGCGAATTCGAGATCGTGGATAACGAAGTCCACATGGGCCGGGAGCTGGACAACACCCTCCGCCTGCCGGATCCGAGCATCAGCCGGCACCACTGCGTCGTCCGCAAGGTCGCCGGCGGCTACGAGATCCAGGATCTCCAGAGCAGCAACGGCGTGCTCGTGAACGGGAACCGGGTCCAGTCCTCCCCCCTGCGGGACGGGGACCGCATCACCCTGGGCCAGGTCCAGCTCACCTTCCAGGACCCCCGGGCGGAGAACGCCACGGTGGCCATCAACCGGGAGGAGGCCCCCGCGGCGCCCCTGGGCACCGTGCGCATGTCCGCCGCGGAGCTGGCCGCCATCCACGGCGGGGCGGCTCCCGCCGCCGAGCCCAAGGTCGAGCTCCAGGAGCCCGCCCCCCCGGTCGCGGCGCCCCCCAAACCCGCGCCGCCCGTCCCGCCCGTGGCGCCCCCGCCAGCGGCGGCCGCAAAGTCCGCCCCCGAGTTCGGCCACTTCACCAATGCCGGCGCCCTGCCCAACCCGGCCCCGGCCTTCCTCCAGCCCTACCTCCCCCCCCTGCCCGACGACGCCCAGCCCACGGGCGAGCGCGGCGACTTCTTCACCCGCCTCGTGGCCGTGCTCATCGACGCGGCGCCCCTGGTGGCCCTCTGGGTGGTCATCCTGGTCCTCCAGATGACGCTCGCCTACATCCTGGGACCCGCCTCCTGCCTGGTGTCCGCCCTGATCGGCCTGCTCCACATGGCGGCCGCCATCGGCTACACCTGGGTCTTCATCCCCTGGTGCTGGATCAAGTTCGGCGCCAGCCCCGGCAAGAAGCTCATGAAGCTCCGGGTGGTGCCCGAAACGGATCCCCACGGCCGCATCGACGTGAGTACCGCGGTGCTCCGGATGGTGGGCTACCTGGTGAACGGTGTGCTCCTGGGCCTGCCCTACCTGATGATCTTCGGCGGCGAGCGGAAGGGGCTCCAGGACATCATCTCCAAGTCCCTGGTCATCAAGGTCGACCGCTGATGGCGAGAGACATCCCGGATCCGGCGCCCGCGCGAGCGGGCGCCGCGCGTGTGGAGGCGCCATGATCCTCACCGGCCGGCAGATCCAGGCAGCCCGCGCCGAAGGGCGCATCCGCATCGATCCCTGGGACGACGCCCGGCTGAACCCCAACAGCTACAACCTGCGCCTGGGGGAGGATCTGGCGGTCTATACGGACCGCGAGCTGGACATGGCCAGGCCCAACGGCATCGAGTTCCTCAAGATCCCGAAGGAGGGCCTGCTCCTGGAGCCGGGCCGCCTCTACCTGGGCCGGACGACGGAGTACACGGAGACCCACGGCCTGGTGCCCATGCTGGAGGGACGGAGCAGCGTGGGGCGCCTGGGCCTCTTCGTGCATGTCACCGCCGGCTTCGGCGACATCGGCTTCTGCGGCTACTGGACCCTGGAGATCAGCTGCATCCAGCCGGTTCGCATCTACGCCGGAGTGGCCATCTGCCAGATCTTCTACCACACCGTGAGCGGCGAGTACGACAGCTACGACTCGGGCAAGTACCAGCGGAATTCCGGCATCCAGCCCTCGATGCTGTGGAAGGACTTCGTGAAGGATCCGGATCCAACCTGAGGTCCCGAGTGCCCTTCAGGGGCCCGGAAGGACTCCAAGCATCCGTCCAACCCCGTAGACCGTCCACAGGACAGTCCCGGAAAGCATCAGCACCATGGGGGGATGTGGCCAGCGCCGCGCCCCCAGCCGGAATCCCAGGCTCCCCGCCAGGAGGGCCAGTGACAGGCCTCCGAACGCATGCAGGCGGAAGGACATCCCGAACTGCCCCCGGAGCAGGGCAGCCCAGGCCCGGGTCATCCCGCACGTCGGGCAGGGCAAGCCCGTCAGACGGTGGAATGGACAAAGGTCCGGGAACGAGGCCCACCTCGCGGGGGGAATGAACGCCGCCAGCAGGATGGCCCCGATGGCCAGCCCTACCCACCACCCATCGGGGCAGCTACTTCTTGAGGGGTAATCCGTCGGAGTCTTTGACATTGTTGACGGCGATGAGAATGAAATCGATCAGGGCCCAGACGCCGCAACCGCCGAGGGTCAGCAGCTTGGCCACGCCGAGGCCGGAATACCCGAGGTAGAAGCGGTCGACGCCGAACGTGCCGAGGAAGAAAGAGAGGAGCAGCGCCGTGAGCCATTCCTTCTCGGAGAAGACGCCGGGGAGTTCCTTGGCCAGGAACCACTGGCCCCCCTCCTTCCTGATCAGCGTGGCCCCCTTGAGCTGGCCTGAGCGGGCCATCATCTGAAGGTCGTGGAACGCGACCGGCCCCTGTTCCATCCCGTACTGCTGGATAAAAAAAGAATCTGGGCTCATGGCATCTCCCGGGAACCACGTGCAATAGGCTGGATCGATCCCCATTTCACCATGAAAGCCCCAATGCCCCGCGGGAATGCATCAAAGAATGGGTGGCCTCGAGGGGGTGTTCGCTTAGAATCAGCCCAACCCCCCTACCGTTGAGGTGAACCGATGCTTACTGCCCTCCCCCTGCTCGGGATGCTCCAGCCCCGTCCCGATGACGCCGCCCTCGCGGGCCTGATGGCCTTCGGCTGCGTGTTCTGGATCATCCTGCTCCTGGCCGCCATCGCCTTCCCCATCTTCTGCTTCTGGCGGATCTTCACCAAGGCCGGCTACAGCGGGGCCATGGCCTTCATCTGGCTCATCCCCGTGGTGGGCCCCATCGTGGTGATCTCCATCCTGGCCTTCGGCACCTGGCCCTCTGGCCAGCGCTGATCCCCCTGCGCTCCCGAGGCCCCGGCACCCAGCCGGGGCCTCGGGCGTTCAGGGCAGGTCCTGCACCACCGTGGGCGCGTCGGGCTCCCAGAGCACCTCGAAGGGCCGCACGGGCTGCTCGATGTTCTTGAGGGAGAAGGCCTCCATCGGGCGCAGCCTAGCCGGATCGGTGAGTTCGGCGGTGCGGGGGCCGACGACGATCTGGCCCGGCTTGGCCACCCCGCTCTCCAGGCGCGAGGCAAGGTTCACGGTGCTGCCCATGACGGTGTAGTCCATGCGCTTCTCGCAGCCGATGTCGCCGGCGAAGGCCTCGCCGCTGTTGATGCCGATCCGCATCCGCAGCTCGGGGTAGCCCGCCGGCCGCTCGGCGTTGAGGATCCGCAGCACCTCCTGCATGGCCACGGCCGCCTCCACGGCGTGCCGCGCATGGTCGGGGTCCGCATTCGGCGCACCGAAGAAGGCCATGATCGCGTCGCCGATGTACTTGTCCAGGGTGCCGCCCCGGCTGAAGATCTGGTCCGTCAGGGCCTCGAAGGTGCGGTTCAGGATGCCCGCCAGGGTGAGCGGCTCCATGCCCTCGCTGATGCGGGTGAAGCCCGAGATGTCGGCGAAGAGCACGCTGATCTCGCAGCGCTGGGCCTGGAGGGCCGGCGCCTCCTTGCTCTGGCTGTTCTTCAGGATCTGGTTCACGACCGCCGGGCTGTGGTAGCGCTCCAGCCGCTGGCGGAACTTGGCCTCCCGCTCGCGCTGGATGCCCACGGCGGCAAAGTTCGCCATGGCGCTCAGCAGGTGCTCGTCCTCCCGCTTGAAGCCGCCCTTGCTGAGGCTCGTCTCCAGGTAGATCACGCCCAGGGCCTGCTCTTCCACGATGAGCGGGGCGCAGAGGGCCGAGGTGATGCCGTGGATCTTGATGCTCTCCCCGGCGCTGAAGCGGGGATCCATGCGGGCGTCCGTGGTGAGGATGGCCACCCGGTCGGTCATGGCCGTGCGGGCGATGGTGCGGCTGATGGGATTGGTCTGGGCGCCGGGCTGCTCCTCCCAGACCAGCTCGGGGACAAGCTCGCCCGCCGGGTCCTTGAGGAGGATGAACCCCCGCTGGCAGGGGATCTGGGCGGTCACCAAGCCCATCACCGATTCCAGCAGTTCGCTCAGGCCCGCGGCCCGGAGCAGGGTGCCCGCCATGCCCGCCAGGTGCTGGAAGAGGCTGGCCGCGTCCGCGGCAGGGTGCTGGCCACTGGCCTGGGCCAGCATCTCGTTCAGGCTGGCGTGGGGCACCAGGATGGAACCCGAGGCGTCGAAGGCGCGGTCCTCCAGGGAAATCCGTGAGGCGGAACCCCGGGGGGCCTGGGCCGGGCTCGCCCCGCCCGGCGAGGCCTCCGTCGTGGCCCCCTCCGGCACCCACTTAACCAGGGCCTCCCCGAGCAGCACCGCATCGCCCTGGCGCAGGACCGTGGGTTCGGTCAGGGGCACGCCGTTGAGCAGGGTCCCGTTCAGGGACTTCAGGTCCTGGACGAAGGGGACGCCCTCCTTGAGGAAGATCCGCGCATGGACCCGGCTGACCGCGTTGGCCTGGATCCGGATGGTGGCCTGGTCGCCCCGCCCAAGGGTGACCCCCTCCTCCGTGAGGACCACCGGATGGAGGGCGCCATCGACCAGCAGGTTGAGTTTCATGAAGGGTCCGAAGGGGAGGTTGAGTCTATCACTGCTGAAGTCATCGGCCATTCGCGGTAATCTATGAGGTTCACCCCGGTCGGGGTCCGGAGCTGCGTTGACCAAAGTCGGATTCATGTCCCTGGGCTGCCCCAAGAACCTCGTGGATTCCGAGGTCATGCTGGGCCACCTGCGCCTGAAGGGGTACAGCATCACGCCGGTGCTCGAGGAGGCCCAGGTGCTGGTGGTGAACACCTGCGGCTTCATCGACGCGGCCAAGCAGGAGAGCGTGGAGGCCATCCTCCAGGCCGCGTCCATGAAGCAGGACGGCGCCTGCGAGAAGCTGATCGTGGCGGGCTGCCTCGTGGAGCGCTACCGGGACGAGCTCATGGCCGGCATGCCCGAGATCGACGCCTGCCTGGGTACCCGGGACATCGAGCAGATCGCCGAGGTCATCGGCGCCGGCGCGGCCTTCGAGCTGAACCCCAACCCGGACTACCTCTACACCGAGACCAGCCCCCGGATGCTGACCACCCCCAAGGCCAGCGCCTACCTGAAGATCAGCGAAGGCTGCGACCACAGCTGCGCCTTCTGCGTCATCCCGAAGCTGCGGGGCGGCCAGCGCAGCCGCACGGTCGAGAGCGTGGTGGCCGAGGCGAGGAACCTGGTGGCCCAGGGCGTGCTGGAGATCAGCCTCGTGGGCCAGGACACCACGGACTACGGCCGCGACTTCGGGGATCCCGACGCCCTGGAGAAGCTGGTGCGCGCCCTCGGCCAAGTGGAGGGGCTCCGCTGGTTCCGCATCCACTACGCCTACCCGAACCGCCTGACGGACGGCCTGCTCCATGCCATGGCCGAGACCCCGAACTGCGCCCGGTACCTCGACATGCCCCTCCAGCACGCCGACGCCCCCATCCTCAAGGCCATGGCCCGGGGCGGGAGCCGCAGCCAGTTCCTGAAGCTGATCGAGAAGGTGCGCCGCATCGTGCCGGGCATCGCCCTCCGCTCGAACTTCATCGTGGGATTCCCCGGCGAGGACGACGCCGCCTTCGAGGAGCTGAAGGCGTTCATCCAGGAGGCC
The DNA here is from genome assembly GCA_036391515.1 of Holophagaceae bacterium. Taxonomy (GTDB): domain Bacteria; phylum Acidobacteriota; class Holophagae; order Holophagales; family Holophagaceae; genus Geothrix. Next base: position 7,444 of record DASVZU010000289.1, on the reverse strand, counting down.
CGCTTCGACCATGTGGGCGTCTTCACCTACAGCCCCGAGGAGGGCACCTCGGCCTTCGACCTGGGCGACCCCGTTCCCAAGCGCACGAAGGAGGCCCGCAAGCGGCGCCTCCTCGAGCTGCAGCAGAAGATCGCCCGGGAGAAGAACCAGTCCTACGTGGGCCAGGTCATCGAGGTGCTGGTGGAGGGAGCCCACGAGGAGACCGACCTCCTCGTGAAGGGCCGCCACCAGGGCCAGGCCCCCGATATCGACGGCAACGTCCTCCTGGTGGACGGTGCCCCTCAGGTGAACACCATCCAGAAGGTCCGCATCGTGAAAGCCCACGCCTACGACCTCATCGGCGAGGTGGAGGAGGGCGGCCTGGAGGCGAGCACCGCGGCCTACGAGGCGGCCTTCCGGGCGAAAAAGGGCTAAACGGCCCTCCGAAGGTCCTCGTAGGCTCCCCGAACCGTTCCCCGGGGATCTTTCATGCGCCTTCCGGTCCTGGCCCTCGCCTGCCTGCCCGCCCTGGCGGCGCTGTCGCCCCACCCGCCCCACCTGGCCATCCCCCGGCTGGCCCAGCCGCCCTCCATGGCCCGGGACGCGGATCTCTCCACCTGGAAGGGGGCGCTGGAGATCACCGATTTCGGCATGATCATGCCCGACGACAAGGGGGAGAACCGCTGGCCCACCATCGTCCACGTGGGATGGGGGCCTGACGCCCTCTACGTGGCCGTGGAGGCGAAGGATCCCGAGCCAGCGAAGATCCACGCCGCCCGGCACATGCGGGACACCAACAGCGGCGACTTCGACTTCGTGGGCGTGGACCTGGATCCCTCGGGGAAGGGGCAGAGCATCATCCGGCTCTTCGTGACCCCCCTGGGCGGCCAGATCGACGAGATCATGACGGACAGCACCGGCGAGAACAGCTCGTACGACTGCCTGTGGGACTCCACCGGCGTGCTCACGCCGGACGGCTATGTCGTGAAGCTCCGCGTGCCCTACAGCAGCCTGCGGCGGATGCCGGGCGAGTGGGCCATGCGCTTCCTCCGGATCATCCCCCGGGAGCGGCGCTACGGCATCTCCTGGCCGCGCATGAGCAAGGACATCCAGTGCGACATCTGCCAGATGGCCCGGGTCTCCGGGGCCCCGGTGACCGAGCCCGGGTCCCCCTTCCTGTTCATCCCCTTCGCCACCTTCAACCGCACCCAAACCCTCGATCCGGACCCCGCCGCCCCCGTGCGGGCGAAGACCCAGCTGGGCGCCGACCTGCGCTACGCCACCACCGCCCTCACCTTCGAGGGCACCTACCGGCCCGACTTCGCCACGGCGGACGCGGATGTGGATCCGCTCCAGATCAACAGCCGGTTCAAGGTCTTCTACCCGGAGCGCCGCCCCTTCTTCCTGGAGGGCATGGACCTCCTCAACCCGGTCGGCGCCCAGCGCCAGTTCTTCAGCCGCTCCATCCAGAACCCCCTCTACGGCGTCAAGGCCTCGGGCCAGGCCTCCCTGGCCAGCTGGACCGTCGTCCACGCCAAGGACGAGGACGGCGGGCTCCTCCTGGGCGCCAACGGGGCCGTCGGCGTGGACGGGATGGCCACCCGGGACACGGCGGCGGCCATGCGCTTCGAGCTGGATGGGCGCGGCTCCGGCCTCACCCTCCTCGGCACCGACAAGCGGCTGCAGGGCGGCCCGGACGCCACCGGGGGCCAGAGCGGGGGCATCTACCTGGACCAGTACCTCGGCACCGAGTTCCATGTCCTCGGGAGCGCCCTGGCCGCCACCTCCCGCCTCCCCCAGGCCGACGGCACCACCCTCTCCCAGCGGGGGACCTCGACCTACGCGGAGCTGGACTGGAACACGCGCCACTGGTTCGCCTCTGCCAACAGCCAGACCACCAGCCCGGGCCTGGTGCTGGTGTCGGGCTTCACCGATCTCCAGGGCTACCGGCAGCAGAACGCCACCTTCGGCTGGCAGGGCAACTGGAACGGCGGACGGTTCTCCCAGGCCAACGCCAGCCTGCGGGGACGGCGCCTGGTCTGGTGGGACGGCAACCCCTTCGACCGCGCGGTGGGCCTGAGCGCCTACGTGGAGACCGCCGGGCGCTGGGCCTGGAGCCTGGACTGGGACATCGCCGGGCGCACCTGGGCGGATGACGAGGTCACCTCGAACGCCACCCGGAACATCAACATGGCGCTGAGCTGGAAGAAGTACGGATGGGCCCAGATGCTGGTGCGGCGCATCACCGGCCGCACCATCGACCTGGCCTCCGGGGCCCCCGCCCGCCTCCGCACCACCAGCTTCACCTCCAACGGCGCCCTCGGCGACGTGTGCTACCAGTTCACCGCCCAGCGGACGGACCTGGATCGCGAATCCGACGAACTCCGGCTGGTCCGGGCCCGGAAGCTCTCCACCACGGCCACGTACCAGATGCCGCGGTTCTTCTACCTGAAGGCCCAGGCTTTCGTGGTGCGCTACGACGGCTTCGAGTTCGAGGGCGTGGACAAGTACCTCAAGGCATTCCTGGGCTGGCAGCCCAACGCCTTCACGAATGCCTACCTGGGCTGGTCCGGCCAGCGGCACCGGGATCCCCTGGCGGTGATCCCCACGGAGCGAATGGTGGAGCGCGGCCTCTTCGCCAAGGTGGCCTACGCCATTCAGTTCTGAGAACGGGCTAGACTGGGCGGATGCTGGAGCTCCGCGACATCACCCGCGCCTACGAACTCGGCGGCGAGCGCGCCGGGGTGTTCGGGGTGTCCCTGGAGGTGCCGACGGGCTGCCTGGCGGTGCTGGCGGGCCCCAGCGGCAGCGGCAAGACCACCCTCCTCCAGCTGGCCGGTCTCCTGGACCAGCCGGATGCAGGCACCATCACCCTGGATGGACAGGAAGTGTCGAGTCTGCCCGAGCCCGATCGTTGCGACCTGCGCCTGCGGCGCCTGGGCTTCGTCTTCCAGGCCTTCAACCTGGTACCGGTGCTGTCGGCCCTGGAGAACGCCATGCTGCCCCTGCAGCTGCAGGGGGTGGCGGAATCCCGGGCCCGCCGCCGGGCGGAGGAGGCCCTGGACCGGGTGGGCCTGGCCGACCGCCGCGACCACCGCCCCGGACAGCTCAGCGGGGGCCAGCAGCAGCGCGTCGCCATCGCCCGGGCCCTGGCGCCGGAACCCCTGCTGGTGCTGGCGGACGAGCCCACCGCCAGCCTGGACCACGCCCACGGCGGCCCCCTGATGGACCTGATGGCCGAGCTGGCTCGCGAGCGGGGTACCGCCTTCCTCGTGGCCAGCCACGATCCCGCCGTCATCGCCCGCGCCCACTGCGTCTTCCGCCTCACAGACGGGCGGCTCGTGGAGGCGTCATGAACAAGGAGTCGGAACGCAGAGAACACAGGGCGCCACAGAAGTCACAGAGGAAAGCCCGTTTCAATGAAGATGCCCCCGCCTCTTCCCTGTTTTTCCTCGGTGTCCTCTGTGGGATTTCGGTGCCCTCTGTGTTCCTGCTTTTCTCCCAGATGCTGAGGCTCGGATGATCCTCGCCCGCCTGGCCCTGCGGAACCTGCTGCGGCAGCGGCGGCGGACGGCCCTCACGCTGATGGTGGTGGTGGCGGGTTTCCTGGCCCTCAGCCTGGCCGGGGGCTTCATGGCCCAGACCTTCCAGGGCCTCTCGGACGCCGCCATCCGCGGCGGCCTGGGCCACCTGCAGGTGCTCCCGGCGGGGAACCTGGATGGGGACGAGGCCCAGAGCCTGGAGCACGCCCTCCCCGGGGGCGAGGCCCTGGCGGCCGAACTGAGGCAGGATCCCGCGGTGGCGGAGGTGCTGCCCCGGATCCAGTTCATGGGCCTGCTCTCCAGCGGTCCCCGCAGCGTGGCCTTCCTGGGGACGGCGGTGGATCCCGTCCGCGAACCCCGGTTCATGGCCTGCCAGGACGCCCTGCGGGATGGTGCAAAAGCGCCCGGAGGCGCAGGCTCCCGCTGGCTGTCCGGGGACCCCGCCGCGCGGGAGGCCATCCTCGGCACGGGCCTGGCGCGGGCCCTCGGCGCCTCCGTGGGCAGCTCGCTCACGCTGATGTCCACCACGAAGGACGGGGCCCTCAACGCCGTGGACGTGGAGGTGGTGGGCCTCCAGGACCTGGGGCTGAAGGAGTTGAACGACCGGGTGCTCACCGTGAGCCTGGCCACGGCCTCCCAGCTGCTCGACTCGGGCCCTGCCCGTTCCCGCCTCTCCATCGTGCTGCGCCACCCCGGGGACACGGGCCGGGAGCAGGCCCGGCTCCAGGCCCGGCTGCCGGGCACCTCGGTGAGGCCCTGGTACGAGCTGGCCTCTTTCTACCGCCAGGTGAAGCTCCTCTACGTGGCCATCTTCGGCTTCATGGGCCTGGTGCTCTTCCTGGTGGTGCTGCTGGCTACGGCCAACACCCTTCTCATGTCCGTCATGGAACGGATCCGGGAGTTCGGCGTCCTGCGGGCCATGGGCCTCCGGCCCGGGCAGCTGCTGTCCCTGCTGCAGTGGGAGGGCGCCTTCCTCGGCCTGCTGGGCAGCGCCCTGGGCCTGTCGGCGACGCTGCTGCTCCGCGCGGGGCTCAACGCCCTGCACCTCCAGATGCCCGCCCCCCCCGGCACCAGCCACGGCTACGAGCTGGACATCCACTTCGTGCCCCTGGTCTATGTCGCCGTGGCCGCGGGTCTCCAGCTCACCCTCCAGATCAGCGCCCTCTTCCCCGGCCTGAAGGCCGCCCGGCTCCGGATCGTGGAGGCCCTGAGGCACGTCTGAGCCCCCCGGGTGATGGAGCAGGCTGCGGGGCAGCCTGCGGAATCGGGACCCGGGGAGGCTCAGAGTCATGACGCGGTGGGTCGGAGCAGGTGGGAGTGCCCTACCATCACTCCATGGAATCCGGTCACCCCCCTGCCCGAGCCCCCCGCCTCGCCTGGTGGATCGCCACCGGCCTGGGCAGCGGCCGCCTCCGGCCCGCGCCGGGCACCTGGGGCAGCCTCGCGGGGCTGGGAGCCTGGCTGGTCCTGGTCCGGCTCCTGCGGCCCTGCCCCCCGCAGGTCGCGATCCCCGCGGCCCTGGCCGCGCCCCTGCTGCTGACGCTCCTCGCCGTGTGGGCCTCGGCCCGGGTGGTCGCGGAAACCGGCGAGAAGGATCCCGGCTACATCGTGGCCGACGAGTGGGCCGGCCAGTGGTTCGCCCTCACGCCCCTGCTTCTCGCCGGCGCCCTCCAGCCCCAGCCCTGGGGCCCGTGGCTTCTCCGGCTGGCGTTCCCCTTCCTCCTGTTCCGCCTCTTCGACATCTGGAAGCCGGGCCCCGTGGACGCGGCCCAGCGGCTGCCGGGCGGTTGGGGGGTGGTGCTGGACGACGTGGCGGCGGGCCTCCTGGCCGCCCTCCTGGCCTGGCCCCTGGACCTGGGCCTGCGGTCCCTCCTGCGCCCCTGACCCCGGTGGCCCGGGCCGGCGAACGGGCCCATGCTTCACGGACACCCTGGAGTTCCCATGCGCCCCCTCCTGTTCCTCTTCCTGGCGGCCGGACTCGGCGCCGCGCCGCCGCAGGTGCGGATCCTGTCCGCCGAGCTGCTGGTCGGACCCGGGCGCGAACCCCGGCCCGGCGATGCCCCCTTCCGGCCACGGCTGGAGGTGGAGGTCGCGGTGGACGGCCTGGCGGCGGGCGCGGCGCCCGAGTTCCGGGTCTGGCGCGGTCCGGCCGACCCCTCCCGTCCCGTCCCCCTGGGCGTCCGCGGGCTGGCGCGGATCCGGGCCGAGTCCGTGGCCCCGGAGGGGGCCGGCCGCTACCGGATCCTGGCCTCGCCGGAGCCGGAGGGCGGGAACCCCGGCCGGATCGTCGTGGACCTCCAGGTCCGGGGCCGCCGGGCCGCCCGGGCCGTGGCGCCCATCCGGGTCCGGGCCCTGCCCGCCGCGCGGTCCCAGGCGGATCCGAGATCCTGAGCTTGCCGCGCTGCCCTCCGCGGCGCACCCTTGGCCCAGGGGGTCCCATGCGCGCGCTGCCCGCCGTCCTCGTCCCGCTGCTCGGCTGGGGGTTGGCAGCACCGCCCCTCCGCGCCCAGCACTGGGAGGCCTCGGTGCTGGGAGCCTGGCAGACCCAGACCAGTTCCACCTACTGGGACCAGGGCACCGCCTCCGCCTGGGGCCTGCGGGGCGCCTGGCTCGCCCCTCGGGACGGCGCCAGCCGCCTGCGGGTGGAGGCGGCCTGGACCGCTCCGGCCCGCTGGGACACCCGGGGGACCGACGGCTCCCTGGCCGAGCTTCGGGCCCAGAGCGTGGCCCTGGGCGTCGCGCGGGAGACCTGGTTCATGGAGGACCGGTTCTGCTTCTCCGTGGCCCTTGATCTGCGGAGCACCTGGCTGGAGACCACCCAGGGCCGGGCTCCGCGGATGACGAACCACCTGCCCCAGGTCTGGATGCGCCTCGGTGTGGGGGTCCGGGTCTGGGCCTTCAACCGGCCCGACCGCCTGACCTCGGATGAGCCCGAGCGCTACGCCATCCTCCGCCTGGAACTGGGCGAGGCCGCGCCCAGGGGACCCAGCATGACGGACGAGCTGCTGCCCCAGCGGGAAGTCACCCTCGCCTGCGGCGTGCGGTTCTGAACGGCTTCTGATCAGCCGGCTGTCTCCGCCAGCAGCTGGCGCCACACGAGCGGCTCGCTGAGCTGGCCGGCCTCGTTGAAGTGGCGGCTCTCGATGAGGTAGCGGTAGCCCTGCTCGGTGAGGAAGAGCTGGCGGTTGCGGGCGAACTCCTGCTCGGTGGTGTCCCGGCTGATGAGCGAATAGAAGTAGCTCACGTTCCGGTCGTCCTTGGGCCGGAGGATGCGGCCCAGGCGCTGGGCCTCCTCCTGGCGCGAGCCGAAGGTGCCGCTCACCTGGATGGCCACGCTGGCGTCCGGCAGGTCGATGGCGAAGTTGGCCACCTTGCTGACGATGAGCACCCGGAGCTGGCCCTCCCGGAACTGCTTGTAGAGCACCTCGCGTTCCTTCTCAGGCGTCTGACCCGTGAGGACGGGGGCGTTCAGGCGCTCACCCAGGATCCTGAGCTGCTCCAGGTACTGGCCGATGATGAGCACGTTGTCGTTGGGATGGCCCGCCAGCAGCTCGTCCACGATGGCCAGCTTGAGGCTGTTCTCCGAGGCGATGCGGAAGCGCTGCCGCTGGTCCGCCACGGCGTACTCCATGCGCTCCACCGTGGGCAGGGGCACGCGGATCTCCAGGCAGTGGGCCGTGGCGATGAAGCCGTCCTTCTCCAGCATCTTCCAGGGCACGTCCACCCGCTTGGGACCGATGAGGCTGAAGACGTCCTCCTCCTTGCCGTCCTCGCGCACCAGGGTGGCCGTGAGGCCCAGGCGCCGCTTGGCCTGCAGCTCCGCCACGGCGCGGAACACCGGCGCGGGGAGCATGTGCACCTCGTCGTAGATCACCAGGCCCCAGTTGGCGGCCTCGAAGAGCTTGAAGTGCTCGAAGGGGCCC
>DASVZU010000288.1:0-9798 GCA_036391515.1 Holophagaceae bacterium | reverse complement strand
CAGCGCTCCAGCTCCAGGAGGAAGGCCAGCCAGGGGGCCGCCCCCAGCACGGGGTGTCCCGCGGCCGCCTGCTCCAGCAGCCAGAGGCGCTCGCAGCTCAGGGCCTCGATGAGGGCCGCGATGAGCAGGCGATCCAGCAGGCCCTTTCCCGCCAGCTGGTGGAGGGCCTGGGCGTAGGCATTGCCGCCATCGGGACGGAGGGTCCACCCGAAGCCCTGGAGCGCTTCCAGCACGCGGCGGAAGTGCCCCAGTTCTTCCTCCGCAAGCCGGGCCAGCAGCACCGAGGCCCGGGGCTGGTCGCCGAAGGACTGGGCCAGGGTGAGGGCGGAGAGGGCCGCCTTCTTCTCGCAGTGGGCGTGGTCCGACAGCAGGGCCTCGGGGTCCGCCAGGGCGGCTTCGGCCCAGGCCGCGGGTGTCTCCGCGCGAAGGGGAAGGGGCGGCGTGAAGGGCGTCATGGCGGACCTCCGGCCCCGTTCAGGCCCAGGGCGAGGGCGAGGATGGCCCCGCCGATCACCAGCCGCGTCCACTCCACGGCTTCATGGAAGACCAGGGCCGAGGCCAGGATGGCCAGGGGAATCTTGAGGTTGTTGAAGGCGGCCAGGGTGCCGATGTCCGTCTTCCGGGCCCCCGCATTGAACAGGAAGAAGCCCAGCCCGGAGGCCACCGCCCCCAGGTAGACCAGCACCCCCCACTGCCGGAGGCCCAGGCTGGCCACCCGGGTCCAGGGCACCGACGGCGCCGCCAGGGCGACCGCGACCAGGGAGGCGCCCAGATAGAGGAGGCCCATGAGGTCCCGGTCGCGCTTGCCCGTGGCTGGCGCGAGCCGCCGGTAGAGCACCTGACCCAGGGCGAAGCAGAGGTTCGCCCCCTGCATCACCAGGAATCCCAGCAGCAGTCCCTGCCGGTCGAGGCGAGTCCAGACACAAACGGCCGTCCCGGCCACCGCCAGGACCGCGGCCGCCAGGAATCTCCAGCGCAGCCGGCGCTCCAGCACCCCATCCACCAGCGTGACGAACAGGGGCGTGAAGATGGTGAACAGAGCCACTTCCGCGGAATGGAGCCAACGGAAGGCCGCGATGTAGAGCAGGTACATCAACCCGAACTGGAGGGCCCCGATGCCCGCGAAGGCCAGGGTCCGGCGCCGCCCCAGCCCCCGCGCATCCAGGAAGGGCAGGAACACCAGGGCCGCGAACACCGTCCTCACCGCGGTCACGAAGGGCGTGCCCAGGTCGGCCACCTGGGCCGTGAGGCCGAAGGAGAGGGCCCACAGAATCGAGACGAGGGTGAGTTGGATCATGGCTTTCCGGACCGGCTCAGCCGAGGCGGCCCAGGTCCAGGAAGAGCGCGCGCCAGGCTTCCGGCAGGGCCGCGGCATCCCGGGCGATGGTGGCCTCGTCCCCGCGGACGAAGGGGCCCGTGCGCCCGCCGGCGCCGTGGCGTTCCAGGTTGCGCAGGGTAGCCTCCGCGAGGGGCCACAGGCCGCGCCCCGGCAGGACCACGCCCCGCTCCCGGAGCAGGGCCTCGGCCCCCAGCCAGAGGGTGGCCGCGTGGCCGGAGGTGAGCACTGCCGCCGCGTGGTAGAGGGGCTTCAGGTCCGGCGGAAGCTCGAAGGCCGCGAAGCCCAGGTCCGCCAAGGCCCGGCGGACCACCTCCGGCACCTCGCCCGAGAGGGCCAGGGGCGTGCCCGACCAGTCGCGGGCTTCCCCGTCGAAGCTGGTCAGGGGATGCGCACAGGGTACGCCCTCCAGGTGGAGGCTCCCGGACAGGTGGACGCAGCGGCCAGGGAAGGCCGCGGCCAGGGCTGCCACGGCCCGGTCCGGCACCGCCAGCAGCACCAGTCCCTCCGGGCGGGCGGCATGGGGGAGGAGCTGGACCCGCGGGCCCCAGGCCGCGGCCAGGGCGCGTCCCGCTCGGCCCCGACCCAGGATGGAGAATTCGGACGACATGGCCCTAGTGTGGCGCAAATCGGTCCTCAGTCCTCGGGCTTCAGTCCGTTCCGGAACGGGATTCCCTACACTGTCCCCGTGTCGCGTCCCGCACCGATCCCATGGTCCCTGCCGCCGGAGCTGCCGTGGCCGAGGTTCCTCCGCCTGCTCCGGCACCCCGATCCGCCCCGCGGCTGGCTGGAGCAGGCCGCGGAACTGCCGGAGCTGAGGAAGCGCCCCCTCCTGCTGCGCTGGATCGCCCAGCACCCGAAGGCCACGGCCCACCTGCGGTCCCAGCTCATGGCCCGCCTCCCCTGGCGGGCCCTGGCCGCCGTGGCGGGCGACGCCGCCGCCCACCCCCAGGCCCGTCAGCAGGCCACGGAGAAGCTTCTGCAGCTCTGGACCGGCATGAGCCTCGGCGAGCGGCGCAGCCTGGCCCTCCACGCCCCGCGCCAGCTCTGGGGGCTGGTGTGGCGCACACCGGCGGAGGGGGTCCTCGCGGCCTTCCTCCAGCACCCGAAGCTGGGGCTCGAGCAGGTCGTGGCCCTCATCCAGGCGCCCCTCCGTCCCGTGCAGGCCGATGCCCTGGCCGCCTCGCGCTGGCGGGAGACCGGACCGGTGGCCGAACAGGTGCTGCAGGCGCTGGACCACAGCCTCGGCCTACCCGATTCGGGTCTCGCCCTCGGGCACGCCGCCCCCTGGATCAGGGTCCTCGACGACGAGGCCCGCATCCTGGCCGCCAGTCGCACCAGGACGCCCGCCCTGCGGCGGCTGGTGCATCCACGGCGGGAGGAGGGCTAGCAGCGCTTCAGCACTTCGGCCACGCAGCGTTCGATCCCGGTCCACACGTCCGACAACCGGGCATCGTCGAACATGTAGGCCGGCGTGGTGACCAGTTTATGGGCCTCGTCCACGACGATTTCACGGGCGCTGGGCGTATTCCGGTGGTGCTGGCCGAGCTTTTCCACCGCCGCGGCGCAGCCGGCGTCGCTGCCGAGGGTCAGCTCCGCCGAATCGCGGCCGGAGAGAGCCAGGGCCACGAGGGCCGGGGCGATGCAGATCGCCCCCACCGGCTTCGAGCCTTCGAAGAAGGCCCGCACGAAGGCCGCCACATCCGGGCGCACTTCCGCCTCGGCCCCCTTGAAGGCGAAGCTGCAATGGTTCTTGGCCACCCCATACCCGCCAGGCATCAGCAGGGCGTCGTAGTCTCCCGCCTTCGCCTTCGCGAGATCCAGGCACTGGCCCACCCGCGCGATGCGGCTGGATTCCTCGAGGATGTTGCGCGAGGCGCCTGGAACCGGTTCCCCGGTGACGTGGTTGATGACGTGGTGCTGGTCGGCGTTGGGCGCAATGCACTGGAAGGCGGCCCCGTGCTGGTCCAGGGCCAGCAGGGTGAGGACGGCCTCGCGCACCTCGGCGCCGTCCAGGTGGCCGCATCCGGCCAGAAGCACTGCCACCTTGGGGATCTTGGCCATGGAAGCCTCCGGGGATTCCGCCCATTATCCCACCGGAGGCGCCCGGCGGCCGGATGTCAATCCTCCGAAAAGAAGAAGCGCGCCTCCAGATCCCCGGCCTCCATGATCCTGACGAGGGTGGTCATGGCCCGGCGGAGGCTCGTCACCTGCGATTCACTCATGGCCTGGAGGCCGTGGACGAGGCGCCCCTGGGCCGGATGGGGCGCCCGCTTGAGCAGCGCCCGGCCCTTCGGCATCAGGCGGATGCGAATCCTGCGTCGGTCGGAGGGATCCAGCTCCCGCTTCGCAAGGTCCTTGCCCTCCAGGCGGTCGACCACGCCCACCACGGTGGAGGGGTGCAGCTGGAGGGCCTTGGCCAGGCTCCCCAGCGTCATCTCCCCTCCGCGCTCGAGTTCCCACAGGGCCCACAACTGCGGCGCCGTGAGACCGAACCGGGTGTTCACGTCCTTGGAATACAGCTCCAGGGCGTGCACCATCCGGCGAAGGTCCTGGAATATGCGCTCGATGCTCTCGGCCTTGTCCATGATGCCATCATAATACGTACACCAATCATTTGTGTTCAAATGTTCTCATGATGACTTCATACGTGGCCCGAATCCGCCTCTCCTCCCGCGCCAGGCATCTCCGTCTCTTTGCCCATGCCCGGCGGATCCTTCTTTCCATCCTGCCCCTCGGGGCCGCGGTGGGGCTCGCCATGAGCCTGGTCGTGCTCTCCCTGGATGCGGCCGTGGCGCACCTGATCCAGCGGCACGGGCACAGCCCGCTCCGAGTGATCCTCCCCTTCTCGGCCCTGGTCCTGTGCACCCTCTGGCTCACCTGGACCCGCATCGGCGAGGTATCCCTGTTCGAGGATCTCGACCTGGCCAAGTTCAGCCCCTTCGAGGCCTTCCCCTTCTGGAAGTCCCTCGGGAAGGTCGTGGGTTGCGGGCTCACCATCGGGCTCGGGGGAAGCACCGGCCTCGAGGGCCCGGCCAAGTGGCTGGGAGCCGCCCTGGGCGTGCAGTTCCACCGGGGCCTGCGGGCGCTCTCCCGGCGCCTCCGCCTGCTCAGGCGTCTGAAGGGCCAGCCCCTGCCCACGGTGACCGCCGGGGCCGCTGCGGCAGTCGCCGTGGTCTTCCGCGCCCCCCTCTCCGGTGCCCTCTTCGCCGCCGAGCACGACGGGAACCTTCGATCGGAGGAGTTCTTCCCGGCCGTGGTGGCCGCCGCCGCCGGGTATGCCGTGTTCGTGGCCCTCGCCGGGCCCCGTCCCCTCCTGCCCCTCGAAGGCCCGTATGTCCTGAATGTCCGGGAGCTGCTCGCCGCCGTTCCCCTCGGCCTCGCCTGCGGGCTGGGCGCCGGACTCTTCCTCTCCGTCCGGGATGGCCTCCGGAGGCTCCTCGCACCGCTCCCCCTCTGGGCAAGGGGCCTGGCCGGAGGGGTCGGGCTGGCCCTCCTGGCGACCCCGGGCCACGTCTTCTTCCACGACCTCGCCATCACCCAGCGTGGTGGCCTCGATCTGGTGGTGGCCCTCCTGCGGGCTCCCACGGCGCCGGGCGAGGCGATCCTGTTCCTGGTCCTCAAGCTGCTGGCCACGGCGCTCACCCTGGCCGCCGGCGGCGTCGGGGGCATGTGGCTCTGTACCGTGGCCATGGGCGCCGCCCTGGGATCCGCGCTCGGGGTCTGGCTCCTGCCCGCCTATCCCGGCCTCATGACCATGCTGGGCGCCGCCGCCTTCGCCGGGGCCAGCCATCGCACCCTGCTGGTGCCGGTCGTCTTCCTGGCCGAGACCACCGGCCAGGCGGGCCTGGTGGTCCCCGGCATCCTCGCCTGCGCCTTCGCAGTCCTGGTGGTGCGGGTGCACCTTCCCCCGCCTCCGCCTCGATCGGCCCATTGAGCCGGCGCGCCCGCTCTATCCTGGAGGGCATGCGCCGATCCTCCCGCCTCCCCGCCAGCTTCGAGCCGAACGCCCTCACCCGGCTGCTGGCCAGTCGGCGGGCCGAGGGTGCTCCGGTGGTGGATCTGACCGTCTCGAATCCCACCACCTGCGGCTTCACCTACCCGGGACCGGAGATCCGCGCGGCCCTGTCCGGTCCTGCCGTCCTGGGCTATGCCCCGGACCCCCTTGGGGCGCGCCTGGCACGGGAGGCCGTGGCCGCTCACCATGGCCGGGGACTGCGTGCCGACGATCTGCTCCTCACCGCCTCCACCAGCGAGGGATACGCCCTGCTGTTCAAGCTCCTGGGCGATCCCGGCGACGAGGTGCTGGTGCCCAGCCCCAGCTACCCCCTCTTCGACTGGCTGGCGCGCCTGGAAGGGCTTCATGCCCGGGCGGTGCCGTCCTACTTCCACGAGCGCTGGCACCTGGACCTGGGCGCCATGGAGGCCGCAGTCTCCGCGCGCACCCGGGCCGTGGTGGTGGTGAACCCCAACAATCCCACCGGACACTTCCTGTCCAGAACCGAGTGGACAGGGCTTGTGGAACTGTGTGCCCGGCAGGGCCTCGCCCTGCTGGTGGACGAGGTATTTGCGGACTACCCGGTGGAAGCGCCCGCGGACGCCCTGCCCACTGCCCTGGAGGACGCCGACCCGCCCTGCCCCGTGTTCCTGCTTTCGGGCCTGAGCAAGATCGCCGCCCTGCCGCAGGTGAAGTTGGGATGGATCGCGGCCCGGGGCCCCGGCGCCACCGGCCACCTGGAGGCCCTGGCGTTCCTGGCGGACCAGTACCTGTCCGTGTCCGCCTCGGCCCAGGCCGCCGCCCCGGCCCTGCTGGCCCTGGCGCCCGGGATCCAGGCGCAGGTCAGGACCCGCGTCCGCGCCAACCTGGCCGCCCTGGATCGGGCCCTCGCGGACCGTCCCCACCTCTCGCGGCTGCCGGTGGAGGGGGGCTGGTCCGTGCTGCTCCGCCGTCCGGCCCTGGATGCGGACGATGCCTGCTCCTTCCGCCTGCTGCGGGAGACCGGCGTGCTGATCCACCCCGGCTCCTTCTTCGACCTGCCGGGCGATGGGTATCTGGTGCTGAGCCTGCTGACGCCGGAGGCGGTCTTCAGCGATGGGCTGGAACAGGCACTCCCGCGGCTGTAGCGCCCTCGGCCGGGGCCTCCTGGCGCTCGACTTCCAGGGTGGCTTCGCCCGTCCCGGACACCCGCACGATCCAGAGGGGATCGTAGCTGTCCAGGGACCAGTAGGGCACGGACCCCTTCACCCCCAGGGCCCGGACCAGCTTCTTCATCAGGTCGTGGTGCCAGCACACCACCACGGTCCCGCCCCGGTGGTCGCGGAGGATGGCCGCGGCAAGCCCGGCGGAATCGCCCTTGGCGAACGTCGCAGGCGCCATGCCCAGGCGGGTCGCCAGGGGGGCGAGGGTCTGGCGGGTGCGCTGGAGATCCGAGGTGTAGAGGGCCGCCGGGTGAAAGGCCGCCAGCTGCGGGACGAGGGCCTGGGCGCGGCGCAGGCCCGCCTCGGCCAGGGGCGAGTCGGCGTCCCAGATGGACTGCCGCTCCGCATGGCGCACCAGGACCACGGTGGTATCCGCCGCGCCCAGGAAGGCGACGAACAGGAAGGCGAGGAGGACTCTCACCACCGCTCGCCATCCGTCTTCGGGGCCAGGGGCCAGGGCTCGGAAGCGACGCCGTTCACGGTGGCCCCGCTCTGCTGGACGTGCCGGGTGTTCTGGAGGAAGCCGTGGGGGAAGATCGGCGCCGGGGCGCTGGCGGCGTCCAGCCGGGCCATCTGGTCGATGGAGAGCTCCACCCCCAGGGCCTTGAGGTTCGCGTCCAGCTGGGCCAGGGTCCGCACGCCGAGGATGGGGCTGGCGACGCCTGGCCGCGCCAGCACCCAGGCCAGGGCCACCTGGGCCACGCCGGTGCCCGTTTCGGCGGCCACGGCCTCGAGGGCGTCGATGATGGCGTAGTTGGCTTCGGTGAGGTGCTTCGAGACACCCGGCACGTGGCGGCCTTCGCCTTCGGGATGCCGGCGCCGTCCGTACTTGCCGCTCAGCAGACCGCCCTTCAGGGGCGACCAGGGCGTGACCCCCAGGCCCATGGCCTGGGCCATGGGCAGCAGGTCGTGCTCCACGGTGCGCTCCGCCAGCGAGTACTCGATCTGGAGGGCCACCAGCGGCGACCAGCCCCGGAACCGGGCCTCCACCTGGCCCGCGGCCACCTTCCAGGCCGGGGTGTCGGAGACGCCCAGGTAGCGAACCTTCCCCTCGCGCACCAGGTCATCCAGGGCGCGGAGGGTCTCGTCGATGGGCGTGTGGGGATCGTCGAAGTGCATCCAGTAGAGATCCACATAGTCCGTCCGAAGCCGCCGCAGGCTCTGGTCCAGCTGCTGATGGATGGCCTTGCGCCCTGCGCCGCCGGCGTTGGGATCGCCGGGGAAGAGGTTGCCGCAGAACTTGGTGGCCAGTACCACCCGGTCCCGCCCGCCCCGCTTGGCGAACCAGTCGCCCAGGATGGCCTCGCTGTGGCCCTTGGTGTAGATGTTCGCGGTATCGACAAAATTGCCGCCGGCGGCCAGGTAGCGGTCCAGGATGGCCTCGCTCTCGGCCACGTCGGCCCCCCAGCCCCACTCGGTCCCGAAGGTCATGGTGCCCAGGCACAGCGGGCTCACCCGCAGGCCCGAGCGTCCCAGGGTGCGGTAGGCGTCAAGATTCATGGAACCCTCCTGGATGCATCATTGTATCCCGTATATCTCCATTGGAATGAACAATTTCCCTTGACGATCCGAGGCGGCGGGTCTGCCATGGAGGCCATCATTCCACCTCTGTGTCCAGAAACCTGCCCCGGGAGGCCAGGTCCATGGTCCCACCCCTTCCTGATTCCACACCCCCTCCACTGCTCCCGCCTTCGAAGAGGGCCCTGGAGGCACGGATCGAGACCCTGAGCCTGGCTCTCGCCCGCCTGGAGGCCCGTGTCCAGCGCCTGGAAGGCTATGGTGGCGCGCCCCGCGCGGCCGACCTGGCGCCCCCGGAGGCGGCCCCGGTCGCGGATCCCGAAAAGGAGGGGCAGGGCTCCCTGGTCCCCATCCTGGGGATGGTCGGCCAGGTGTGCCTCATCCTCGGCGGCGCCTTCCTCCTGCGCACCCTCACCGACGGTGGCACCCTCCCCCGCCTGGGGGGCACGGCCCTGGGTCTCGCCTACGCCGTGGTGTGGGCGGTGGTGGCCTGGCGTGCGGCCCCGCCGCTCCATGCCACCTTCTATGCCCTGTCCTCCATCCTCATTACCTATCCCCTGGTCTGGGAGTCCACCACCACCTTCGCGATCCTGCGGGCCCCCACTGCGGCGCTCCTCCTTCTTCTGGCAGCCTGCCTCCATATCGGCGTGGCGTGGATCCGCTCCCTTCGCGCCATCGCCTGGGTCGCCATCCTCTCAGTCCTGGCCGCGGCCTTCGGCCTGATGGTGGCCACCCAGTCCATCGAATGGTTCGTGGCGCTGTTCCTCGCCCTCGGCGCGGGTTCCCTGTGGCTCACCTACGGGCGCCGGTGGCATGCCCTCCGCTGGCCCGCCGCCCTCGCCGCGGATCTCGCGGTCCTCGTGCTCACGGTACTCGTCGCCTGGCCGGGGGGCCCCCCGGAAGGGTACCGGGGCCTGTCCCCCGAGCGGAGCATGGCCCTGGCCCTGGCCCTGGTCGTCATCTACCTCGGCAGCTTCGCGGCCCGGATGCTCCAGCGTCGCCGCACCCTGAACGCCTTCGAGATGGTCCAGACCGCCCTGGTCCTGCTCGCGGGCTTCGGAGGCGCCGTCCGGGTGGCCCTGGCGTCCGGATCGGGGGCCGGGCTGCTGGGTGGCGGGGTGCTGGTCGCCGGGATCGGCTGCGGCGCGGCGGCCTCCCCCTTCATCGCGGACCAGGAGGACCTCCGCGCGAACTTCAGCTTCTTCACCACCCTTGCCCTCGTGTTCCTGCTGCTGGGGGGTCCCATCGTCCTGCCCCGAACCGCCTTCGCGCTTGCAGCCGGTTTCCTGGGGTTGGCGGCCACGGCCCTGGGGCTCCACCTCCGCCGGACCATCCTGCTCCTCCACGGGACGGTGTCCCTCACCGCCGGGGCCCTCGCCTGCGGGCTCCTGGCCCAGGCGCTCGGGGCCTTCCTCGGGCGCGCCGCGGAGCTGTCGCTTCCCACCGTCCCCGCCCTGGCTCTCCTCGCCCTCCTGGGCGCGAGCCACGCCCTCCTGGTGGCCCGCCGGCCGCCCGGTCCCCTCCCCTGGCGCTTCCGGCTGCCCTCGCTCCTCCTCGGGACGCAGGCGGTCCTCGGACTCGGCGCGCTCGCGGTCTGGGGCGCGTTCCGGCTGGCCCACGGGGGGGCGGACCCGGGTCTGCTGGCCGCCGTCCGCACGGGGGCCCTCTCGGCCGCCGCCACCGGCCTCGCGGCCCTCTGCCGACGGCATCCCGCCAGCGAGCTTCGCTGGCTCGTCTTTCCGCTG
>DASVZU010000287.1:0-4051 GCA_036391515.1 Holophagaceae bacterium | reverse complement strand
GTGTTGCCCTTGATGCTCCGGATGCTGCGGACGTCCAGGCGCACGGAGGCGTAGAACTTGAGGGCGTTACCACCCGTGGTGGTCTCGGGGTTGCCGAACATCACGCCGATCTTCATGCGGATCTGGTTGATGAAGACCACGCAGGTCTGGGTCTTGTTGATGGTGCCCGTCATCTTCCGCAGGGCCTGGCTCATGAGCCGGGCCTGGAGGCCCACGTGGCTGTCGCCCATCTCGCCGTCGATCTCGGCCTTGGGCACCAGGGCGGCCACGGAGTCCACCACGATGATGTCCAGGGCGCCGCTGCGCACGAGCTGGTCGCAGATCTCCAGCGCCTGCTCGCCGCTGTCCGGCTGGCTGATGAAGAGGTTGGCCACGTCCACGCCCAGCTTCTGGGCGTATTCGGGATCAAGCGCGTGCTCGGCATCGATGTAGGCCGCCAGGCCACCCTTCTTCTGGGCCTGGGCCACCATGTGCAGGGCCAGGGTGGTCTTGCCGCTGGCCTCCGGTCCGTAGACTTCGACGATGCGGCCCTTGGGTACGCCGCCCACGCCCAGGGCGGAGTCGAGGGAGATGGAGCCCGTGCTGATGACGTCGATGCCCTCGGCGCCCGCCATCCGATCCCCGAGCTTCATGATCGAGCCCTTGCCGAAGGCCCGCTCGATGTCGGCCATGGTGCGGGTCAGGGCTTTCAGGCGATCGTCATGCTCGGCGGTGGCCATGGGGTCCTCCAGGGGGGCGGACCCTAAGCTTGAGGCAAAAGGCGAAAAAAACAAGAAAAAACTTCTGCCTCCTGGAGAGCCAGCCTGCTCCGGTGCCGATCAAAGGTCCGGTCGTCCCCGACCGAAGAGAAAGGGGTGCCGAAGGATGTCTCGATGCCGCCGCCCACTCGCCTCGCTGGCCTGGAAGACCTGATCCAGGCCCTGGAGGCCTCCGGCGCGACGCTGCCGAAGGGACCCGACTGGGAGGCCTTCCTCCAGGCGGTGGGGGATCGGTGGGACGGGGCCCGGCAGGAGGCCGAACGCTACCGGGTGCTGGTGGATCACCTCAAGGAGGTGCTCTTCCAGATCGACCGCCATGGGCTGTGGTCCTTCCTGAATCCGGCCTGGACCCAGCTGACGGGGTTCGGCGTTCACGAGAGTCTGGGCACCCCCTTCCTGGGCTGCCTGCATCCTTCCGACAAGCCCCGCTACCTCAACATGCTCACCTACGCCATGGACACAGGGCAGAACGCCTTCCAGGGGGAGTTCCGCATTCCGCACCGGGATGGAGAGGTCCGCTGGGTGGAGCTCTACCAGCGGATCACCGTGGATGCCTCCGGGCGGGTGATGGGAGTGTCGGGCACCCTCAATGACATCACCGAGCGCAAGCACGGGGAGATCGTGCTCCGCATGGCCACCTCCCGCCTGCGGGCCCTCATCGAGAACATGCAGGCGGGCATCCTCGTGGAGACGGAAGCCCGGAACATCGCCCTCCTCAACGAGACCTTCTGCCGGATGTTCCAGGTGCCGGTGCCGGCCCATGTGCTGGTGGACAGCGAGGCCGGGGACCTTCTGGAAGCCTGCCGGCCGCTGCTCCGGGAGCCGGAGGCGTTCGACCGGCGCCAGGCCGAACTCCTGGCCCTCCGCGAGCCGGCCCTGGGCGAGGAGATCGAGCTGACCGATGGGCGGATCCTGTCCCGGGATTTCATTCCCATTGTCGTAGGAGAGGACTACCTCGGCCACCTCTGGCAGTACCACGACATCACCGAGCGCCGTCGGGCCCAGATGAAGCTGGAGGAGGCCGCCCAGGCCCTGGAGGCCACCAACCGCGAGCTGGCCCAGGCCCGCGACAAGGCCCTGGAACTCTCCGGCCTCAAGAGCGAGTTCCTCGCCAACATGAGCCACGAGATCCGGACGCCGATGAACGGCATCATCGGGATGACGGGCCTGCTGCTGGATTCGCCCCTGGAGTCGGAGCAGCGCCAGTATGCGGAGACGGTGCGATCCTGCGGCGAGGCGCTGCTCACCCTCATCAACGACATCCTCGACTTCTCCAAGATCGAGGCGGGCAAGCTGGCCCTGGAACACCTGGAATTCAGCCTGCCGGGCGTGCTCGAGGACGTCATGGCCGTGCTGGGCGTCAAGGCCCACGCCAAGAAGGTGGAGCTGGGAGCCTTCCTGCATCCCGACACGCCGCCGCTGGTGGCCGGGGATCCGACCCGGCTTCGGCAGGTCCTCACCAACCTCATGGACAACGCCCTGAAGTTCACTCCCGAGGGCTCCGTGGAGGTGCGGGTCACGCCGGTGGAAGCCGACGGGGACCAGGCGCTGCTCCGGTTCGAGATCCGCGACACCGGCATCGGCATGCGGCCGGATGTGGTGGAGCGGCTGTTCAGCTCGTTCTTCCAGGGCGACAGTTCCACCACGCGGAAGTACGGCGGCACGGGCCTGGGGCTGGCCATCTCCAAGAAGCTCTCGGAGCTCATGGGGGGATCCATCGGCGTGGAGAGCGTCCACGGCGCCGGCAGCACCTTCTGGTTCACGGTGCGCGTGGGGGTCCGTTCCGAACCGGCGAGGGTGATGCCCGAGATCCGGCGGGCGGTCTTCGCGGGGCTTCCTCCCGCGGCGGGCCGTCTGGCCGCCGAGCAGCTGCAGGCCTGGGGCGTACCGGCGGAGGTGATGCCGGAGGATGGCCCCTGGCGTACCGCCCTGCAATCTCCCGGAACCCTGGCCGTGCTTGGCGAAGGGGTGCTTCCCTCGCTGCCCGAAGGGGGGGAACCGACGATTGGCGCGGGGATGGGCAGCCGGGCGGCCTTCGCCGGCCCCCTCTACCAGCCCGAACTGCGCCGGGCCGCCCGGGATCGCGGGCTCCACGCCTTCCTGGCGCTTCCTGTGTTCCCCGGCCAGCTGCGGGCCCTCGTGGCTCCGGCGGCTTCCACCGGGCCGGCCCCGGCGGGCGGTGAGGCCGCGGCTTCCGCTGAAGGGCGCGGCGCCCTGCGCGTCCTGCTGGCCGAGGACAACCTCGTGAACCAGAAGGTGGCCGTGACGATGCTCCGCAAGATCGGCGTGGAGGCGGATGTGGCCACCAATGGCCTGGAGGCCCTGGACGCGCTGCTCGGCGTCTCCTACGACCTGGTGCTCATGGATTGCCAGATGCCCGAGATGGATGGCTTCGAGGCCTCCCGCCGCATCCGGGACCGGGAGCGGGGCACGCGCCGGATTCCCATCGTGGCCATGACGGCGAATGCCATGGTGGGCGACCGCGAGCGCTGCCTGGAGGCGGGTATGGACGACTACATACCCAAGCCCGTCCGGATGGAGGACCTGCGGCGGGCGCTGGGCCGCTGGCTCCCGTCCGGAAGCCTTCCCGATTTGGAGGATTGACGTGGCCAAGGCCCCTGCGCTCATCGAGGAGGATGTCGCCATCCGCATGGTGCTCCAGCGCCTCTGCCTGGAGGGCGCCCGGCTGGGAGTCGCCTACCAGGACCAGCGGGGCAGCTTCCCCATCGTGACGGAGGACGGGGAGCGCCTGGCCTTCCGCATGGAGCACGAGGCCATTGCGGGATGGGGCTTGAAACCCGGAGAGAGCCTCGCGCTGAAGTTCAAGGACCGGGGCCTGGAGTACGAGTGCGTGGTGAGCCAGGCAGGACAGGAGGTGCTCGAGGGCGTGGAGGTATGCCTCGCCAGCATTCCCCGTGCCCTGCGGCGTTCAGACCTGCACCGTCTTGCGGATTTCATCCCCGACCTCGCCGGCCAGGAACAGGCGGCCACCTTCACCAACACCCGGAACGCCCTGCTGGAAGGCCGGATCCAGAGCTTCGGCGAAGAGGGTCTGGAAGTGGTGCTCCGGAACAGCAAGCAGGACATCCGGGAACTCCTCCGGATGGGCGAGGAGAGCCTCCTCGATGTTCCCCTCGAGAACGATCTGCGGCTGCGGGCGCCGACCACCGTCGCCTACTTCGGGGAGAACACGGTGGGCCTCCGGTTCACCAAGCAGGCCGATGGCCAGCTCCTGGAGCGGTACCGCGCCTGGCTCGAGGACCAGCAGCGCCTCCAAGTCCAGCAGGATCGGG
>DASVZU010000286.1:0-5225 GCA_036391515.1 Holophagaceae bacterium | reverse complement strand
CTCCAGTTTCCACCGCCTGGGCTTCTCGCTGCTGGTGCTGGGCGGGCTCGCGACTCTGGCCGAAGCCTGGCCCCGGAGCGTCCAGGCCCTCGCGCCCCTTGGGCGGAGGTCCCTCGCGGTCTACGTCGTCCACCTCGCCCTGATCTACGGCACACCCTGGACCCCCGGCATCACGGGGCAGCCGCTCCACGCCCTCTCGGCGCTCCAGGGCATCGGGATGATCCCCGCTGTGGCTGCCGCCACCTTCGGACTGGTGGTCCTGTGGGATCGGGTCCGGAACCATTCGGAACAGGTCCGGACCCTCGCCCACCTCGCCACGACCTTCGTGCTGGCCTACGTGCTCCTTTTCTGAGGCCGTCGGTCCCGCAGGGCGGTCAGAACCGCCAGCCCAGGCTGGCCTGGAGGGTGTTGGCGTCGAAGGTGCTGCCCACGCTGCTGACGACGTAGCGGGCTTCCAGGTTCACGCGGCCGCCCAGCTGGAGGCCGACGCCGCCCGTGAAGGCCAGCTTGGTGGTCCACAGGGAACTGCGCTGCCCGGCCGTGGTCTGCTCCAGGTCCCAGCGGGCGCCGCCCAGGCCCGCCACCAGGTAGGCCTGGCTCCAGCCCTGGTTCAGCTTGAACAGGTGGTCGAAGCTCAGGATGACGTTCTTGGCGTAGGTCCGGGTGCCCGCCGCACCCACGGCGCCGCCCTCGGGGAAGGTGTTCCACTCCAGGCGCGTGCGGCTGGCGTTCCAGTCGCCGTGGTCGCGGGTCCACTGCACCCCCAGTCCGAGTCCCGTGCGGCGGTCCAGGCTCTCCTTCAGGTCCCGCAGGGGGGCATCCGCCTGCACGTAGGCGCCGAACACCGCGTGGTGGCGATGGAAGCGGAACCGGACATGGCAGTCCTCCTCCCGCTCCGGGAGCGCGGCCACCGGGGCCTTCTCCTCGGGCTTGGAGGGGGCCTCCTGGGCGACGAGGGCGAACCCGGCGCAGGCCAGGGGCACGAGGTACAGGGATCGGGCGAGGGGCATGGCGGCTCCTGGAAAAGGCTCGTTGCGGGCGAGCGATGCTGGGACTACGCAGGAGCCGTGCCGCAGGTTGAGGCCCAGGCGCGGCGCGCCTTCCCTTCAACGGGGGTCCCGCGCACGTCGCAGGCTGCATCCCGCGTCGGGAAAAGCCACAGCCAGGTCTGTCGCGCCGAGGCTCAGCGGGCCGGCCGGTCCAGGAGCTCCCGGACCCGGGCCAGGAGAGCCCTGGAGCTGAAGGGCTTCATCAGGAGATCGGCCTCGGACTCCAGGAAGCCCTTGTGCTGGATGATGTCGGCGGTGTAGCCGCTCAGGTAGAGCACCCGGGTTCCGGGATGGGTCAGCGCCAGCCGGTCGTGCAACTCCTTGCCGGTCATGCCCGGCATGATCACATCGCTGACGACCAGGGGAACCCCCGCCGCTTCACGCTCCAGCAGCGCCAGGGCCTCGGCCCCGTCGCCGGCCTCGATGACCCGGTAGCCCCCGCCCTCCAGCATCATGCGCACCACCCGCCGCACGTCGGTCTCGTCCTCCACGAGGAGGATCCGCTCGGTGCCGCCCCGCACCAGGAGTTCCTCGCCGGTCTCGGGGGCCAGCCCCTCCGAGTCCAGCCGGGGCAGGTAGATCTTGAAGGTGGTGCCGATGCCGGGATGGCTGTACACCCGGATGAGGCCCCCGTGCTGCTGGATGATCCCGTGGACGATCGCCAGGCCCAGGCCCGTGCCCTTTCCGACCGCCTTGGTCGTGAAGAAGGGGTCGAAGATCCGCTCGAGGGTGGCGGCGTCCATCCCCGCGCCACTGTCCGACACGCACAGGAGCGCGCAGGCCCCCTCGAGGGAAGGACACCCGACCGCTCCGGGCGGGGGGGCTTCCAGCGTGGCGGCGTGGGCCGTCAGGCTCAGCAGGCCGCCGCGAGGCATGGCATCCCGGGCGTTCGTCACCAGGTTGAGGATGACCTGCTCGATCTGCCCAGCGTCCACGCGGGCGATCAGGTGCCCCGGCGCGAGCTCCACCCGGAGGAGGATGTCCTCGCCGATGAGGCGCCGGAGGAGGTGCTCCTGGTTCTTGAGGATCTCGTTGAGGTCCACGGGCCGCAGCTCCATCTTCTGCTTCCGGCTGAAGGCCAGGAGGCTCCGCGTGAGACCCGCGGCCCGGTCCGCGGCCCTGAGGACACGCTGGGCGAGCTCCTTGGCCGGGTCCGCCTCGCTGGCCTGGCTGATGAGCAGGGAGGTGTACCCGATGATCGCAGTGAGGATGTTGTTGAAGTCGTGGGCGATGCCGCCAGCCATCTGGCCCACCGCCTCCATCTTCTGGGCCTGGCGGAGCTGCTCCTCCAGCCCCTGGCGGTTCTGCTCCGCCTGGATCCGGGCGGACTCGTCCCGGAACACGAGGACCATGCCCAGGATCTCCCCCTCGGCACTGAGGATCGGAGCGCCACTGTCCGCCACCGGCCGGCGGGTTCCGTCCCGCGCCACGAGGAGTGGATGCCCGGTGAGCTCCACCCGCTCCCGGCCGGCCATGATGCCCTCGAAGGGCGCTGCCAGGGGTTCGCCGGTCTGGCCGTCCAGCAGCCGGAACACCTCCGGGAGGGGCCGGCCCTGCGCCTCCGCCATGGTCCAGCCCGTGAGGGATTCCGCCACCCGGTTCATCAGCGTGACCCGCCAGGCGCGGTCACAGGCCATCACCCCGTCGCCGATGCTCCCGATGGTGACGGCCAGCCGCTCCTGCTCCTCGATGAGGCGGCGTTCCGAGGAGGCCAGCTCCGAGGAGGCGTCATTCAGCGCCACCGCCATCTCGTCGATCTCCAGGGAGAGGCCGGGCACCGCCACCCGGTCCCCCTTGCGACGGTTCAGGTCCCGGGCGAACCGGGCGAGGCCCCGGATGGCCAGGAGGGGCGGCCGGAGCACCAGGTACATCAGCGCCGTCCCAGCCAGGACCAGCAGGGCGCCCATGAGGGCGCTGTTGCGCCAGACCTCCCGCTGGACCTCCCGGACGGCCGCCAGGGAATACTCCAGCCGGAGCCAGCCCAGGCGATCCCCGGCCTCGATGGGCGTCCAGATGATGAGGCGGTCTCCCTCGCGCCGGCCGGTTTCACGGGCTCCCGTCGGGATGCGGGAGCGGTCTCGGAAGGCGATCTGGGCGGGGGCGGATCCGGGCGCCGGGCGGCCGATGGCGCAGATGCCCGCGCCAGCGGCATCGTAGACCTCCAGGCCCAGGATGTCGGGCATCTGGGCCACCTCGAACAGGTGTTCCTCCAGCCCGGCGTACTCGCGGATCACCAGGAAATGGGCCGCATCATTGGCATGGGTCTGGGCCAGCACCCGTGCGCTGGCGGCGACCGACTGGGAGTAGATGTCTCCCTGGCGGCTGCTCATCCTCCAGCCGAACACCGCCACCAGCGCTGCCAGGATCAGCGTGAGGATGAGCAGGATCCGGATGTCCAGCCGCCTCAGGGTGGAGATCATGGCCGCTGGATCCGCTGGTAGCCGGGGTCCCCGAAGAGGGCGTAGTCGCGCTGGAAGTCCGCCCCGGTGGGCTGGCCGAGCCCCACGCCTTCCAGCAGGGCGCGGCCCGACTCCGTGGCCGCGAGGGCGAAGACGGCCCGGTTCACAGCCTCCCGGACGTCCTTCGGAACCCTGGGGTGGGCCGCGAGGGGGTGCGGCGCGATCTTCGGCGTCCTCAGGAGTACCCGGAAGTCGGGGCTCCGCTCCACGAAGTCCCCAGCCTGCTTGGCGTCGAGGATGGCCCCGGCATCCGCCTTCCCCAGGAGCACGCTCTTGGCGACGTTGATGGTGGACCCGCTGAACGAGGCGTTGTAGTCGATGTCCCCCTCTCCCGAGGCGAGGGCATAGCGGGTGATGACGCTGCACACATTCTTCGGTCCCACGAAGGCGATGGTCCGCCCATGCAGGTCCCGGACCTTCTGGCAGGGGGAATCCCTGCGCACGAACACCAGGCCGCTGATCGCCACGGAACTCCGGACCAGGGGGAGATACTTCTGCTTCTCGTGCACGAGGTAGTAGAGGTTGGGCGAGATGTAGATGAAATCGGGTACCCCGGCCTCGCAATCCGCCAGGAATTCGGGGAAGGTGCCGTAGAGCTTCAGCTCCAGGTCGAGCCCCGTCTCGCGGGACAGGTCGCGCACCAGGGGGGTCCAGGCCTTGTGGAGGGCCACCGGAGGCAGGCTGGGGATCACCGCCAGGGTATAGGTGCGCCCTGCCCCTCCGGCGATGAGGCAGGCGCAGGTGAATCCCGCCAGGATCAGCAGGCAGCGCTTTGCCAGGTTCGCGAGCCAGGGGTGGAGCCGGGACATGCCTGCCCCCTCCCTCCCCTTATCGGCAGCGCCCACCCCGGCCCATGAGATTTCTCCTCCCCCGGCGGGCCGGATTCAGGCCACCGGCACGTCCATTGGCATTCCGGTCCCTTCGGGCCGGGCCCAGCGACGACGCAGGATCCGCTCGGCGGGCTGGGAGAGATGCCTGGCCACCAGCCAGCCCAGGAGCCAGGAAAGAGCCACGGCGGGAACGTACCAGAGGATGCCCCAGCGGAGCCCGCCGCCCAGGGCGCGGAACGCGCGGACCACGGGCCAGACCACGAACATGTGGGTGAGGTAGATCTCGTAGCTCAGCCGCCCGAAGGACTGGAGCCAGGCCGTACCCGGCAGCGCCGGGAAGGCGCCCTCCTCCGCCCGCCAGTGGAAGGCCAGGACGAGGGCGGCCGCAGCCGCGGTGAGGAGCAGGATGCAGCCGTTCCCGAGGAGCGGCCAGAGGCGGCCCTCGAAGCAGAGCACCGCCACCAGGCCCGCCGCGCCGAGGACGCCGAGCAGCCGCACGGGCCAGGCCGCCCGCGGACGGAGGCGCGCGGCTGCCAGGGCGGCGAGCACCCCCATGGCGATGCCCGCCATGCCGGGAAGGTAGGCCTTCTCCTGCCAGACCTCGTTCCCCGCCAGGGCCGCGCGCGACACCGGCAGCGACAGGGCCAGCAGGAGCAGGGCGGGCACGAGGGCCCGCGCACGGCGCAGGCCGAGGCCCAGCCAGGGGAAGCCCAGGTAGAAGACCTCCTCGATGGAGAGGGACCACAGCACATCCCAGTTCCCCGGGAGGTAGCCGGTGCGGCCCTCGTACCAGTTCAGGTGCAGGCCCAGGGCCGAGCCGATGGCCCGGGGCAGGGACTGGCCGGGACGGGAGATCACGTAGTCCCGGGCCCCCGCCAGGTGCAGCA
>DASVZU010000285.1:0-5995 GCA_036391515.1 Holophagaceae bacterium | reverse complement strand
GGGCGAGGCGAAGGCGATGCCGAGGCGGGGGCCGGCCAGGATGCGGGCGGGCGCCGGTCCGGGCCGCAGCTCCAGGCCGCCCTCGGCCCGGAGGTCGTGGCCGTTGAAGCTGCGGTCCAGGCCCAGGGCCTGGGCCACCTTGCCGGGTCCCGTGCAGAGGGCCGGAGAAGGCTTCGCCGCGTGGCGCCGGGCGAGGACGGTCTCCAGGCCTCCGACCACCTCGGCGCCGCGGATGAGCACGGCCGAGGCCTGGCCTTCGGGTCCCGAGGCCACGTTCAGCATCCAGTGCACGCCGTAGCAGAAGTAGAGGTAGGCGTGGCCCGGAGGGCCCCACATGACTGCGTTCCGGGCCGTGCGGCCATGCCGCGCGTGGCTGGCGCTGTCCCCGGTACCGCCGTAGGCCTCCACCTCCGTGATGCGCAGGACCACGTCCCCGCGGACCAGGAGGCAGCCCAGGAGGCTGCGGGCGGCCAGGTCCACGGAGGCGTTCAGGTTCATGGGTGCGTCTCCGGCTCGGGCCGCGATGCGGCCCGAGATAGAAAAAGCATTCCATGAAAAGGGCCCGCATTGCGGGCCCCTAACTCGGATCGCGCAGCGGGGTGCTGCGCGACCCGCACCAGCATGATTCTGACCCGTGCGGGGCCCCGCTATGCGACCCGCATCGGATCAGACCTCGTCGAAGAAGTACGGCTTCAGCACCTGCAGGCGCTGCTCGTAGTCCCCGGGGTGGAGGAAGCGCAGGGCGGCGGCCACGCTGGAGAGCAGGCTGTTGCCGTCCTGGGGGGTGAAGCAGAAGCCCACGAGGCGGTTCTCGGTGGGCATGGTGAGGGTGCTGAGGGGGATCACGGTCTGGTTGAGGATGCGGCCGAAGTGCCCCTGGTCGCGGCCGAAGGAGAAGACGGTGTTGGCGTCCTTCTTCTCGGTGACGGCGATGCGGTCGTTGGCCTTGATCCGCTTCTTGAGGGCCTCGAGGGTGGTGGGCCGCTTGAGGCGCAGGTCGAACCAGAGGCTGTGCATGTACTGGGTGGGCAGCTTGATGGCGCTGCTGAAGAGGTTCAGCTCGATGCCCCGGGTCTGGAACAGGTGGTAGGCGTCCCGGGCGTGGTGGGTGCCGAACTTGCCGTCCTTGTGGCTGCCCACCTGCGGCGCGGGGCTGAAGTCCTTCACCTGGCTGATGTCGTTGGCCCGGCGCATGCAGACGAAGCTGCCCTCCACCAGGTTGTCCTCGCCCTCGCCCAGGGCCAGGGTGTCGATGATGCAGGAGAGGTTGTGGGTGTTGCAGCTCACCACCTGGACGTACTGGCCGCTCTTCTGGAGCACCTCGTCGTTGATGCCGCGGGCGTACATCGTGCCGAAGCCGAACTCGCTGCCCTGGGCGATGAAGCCCTTGGTGTTGTGCTCGTACTTCGTGTAGATCTTCTCCTTCATCTCGAGGCCCTTGGGGCTGCAGTCGATGACGACGGTGGCCTCCTCCAGGGCCTGGTCGTGCAGCATGGCGGGCTCGATGCCCCAGGCCCGGAAGCCCTCCACCTTGTCCGCGTCCACCACGAGCTTGGCGCCGCGCTTGAGGAGCGCCTTCACCTTGGGACGCTCGTTGACGCTGTTCTTGTGGAAGGTCACCTCGTCGATGCCCAGTTCCTTCTGGAACTCGGTGAGGAGGCCGATGAGCGGCTCGCCGATGGTGCCGGTGCCGACGACGTGCACGACGTTCTTCTTGGACATGGATCCTCCCGGCCGGGTTGTTTCGGGACGCCCCCCCGGCATCACTTCCGATTTTCCCAGGCGGTACCTGGAAACGCCACCCCAAATGGATGGGGACATCCCTTGAGTTACCAGCCCCGCAGCTCGTTGGCCGTGCGCACGCGGTCCAGGGCGAGGACCAGGGCGGCGGTGCGCCAGGTGCAGCCATGCTCCCGCACCTTCGCCTCCACATCCCGGAAGGCCTGCACGAGGATCCGTTCCTCCTTCTCGAAGACCTCGGCCTCGTCCCAGAACTGCTGCTGGAGGTTCTGCACCCACTCGAAATAGGAGACGATCACGCCGCCGGCGCTGGCGAGAATGTCGGGGATGAGGAGGACACCCCGATCGCGGAAGATGCGGTCGGCCTCCGGCGTGGCAGGGGCGTTGGCGCCCTCGACCACGAGGCTGGCCCGCACCCGGAGGGCCGTGTCCCCGTCGAGGACGGCGCAGAGGGCCGCGGGGACGAGGATGTCGCAGTCCTGGCCCCACAGCTCGACGGGATCGAAGGCCTCGCCCCCGGGGAAGCCCGCCACGGTCCCGCCGTGCTGGCGGACGTGGGCCGTGAGCGCGGGCACGTCGAGGCCTCCGGCGCGGCGAACCGCGCCGCCAACATCGGCCACCGCCACGACGCGCGCGCCCATCTCGGCCAGGAACCGGGCGGCGAACCCGCCAACATTGCCAAAGCCCTGGAGCACCACCCGGGCGTCCTTCATGGCGCGGCCGAGGATCCTCTCCCAGGCCTCGCGCGTGGCGATGGCCACTCCCCTGCCTGTGGCGGCCTCGCGGCCCTGGCTGCCCCCCAGCTCCACGGGCTTCCCGGTCGCGCAGGCGGGCTGGTAGCCATTCTTCCGGCCGTACTCGTCCATGACCCAGGCCATGGTCTGCGCGTTGGTGTTGATGTCCGGGGCCAGGATGTCGCGCGTGGGGCCGAGCACCATGGAGAGCTTGGAGATGTAGCGGCGCGTGAGCATCTCCAGCTCGTGCTGGGACATCTTCGCGGGGTCGCACTGGATGCCGCCCTTGGCGCCGCCGAAGGGGATGTTCACCACGGCGGTCTTCCAGGTGTTGAGGCTGGCCAGGGCGCGGATCTCGTCGAGGTCCACGCCCGGGTGGTAGCGCAGGCCGCCCTTCTGGGGCCCGCGCACCCCGTTGTGCTGCACGCGGTAGCCCCGGAAGACCCGCAGGCTGCCGTCGTCCATGCGGATGGGCATGGTGACGGTGATCTCGCGATAGGGCGTCTTCAGGAGCTCCCGGATCTCCTGGGAGAGGCCGAGCACATCCGCGGCTTCGTCGAACTGCCGGTTCACGTTCTCGAAGAGGTTCGGGCGTGCGGCCATGGCGCCTCCCGCGTGGTCCCGTGCGTGGCCCCAGGATAGCAGGCGGGGAAGGGCGTACGCGCCGGGCCCCCCGGCGCTGCGGGGGGCCCGGAAGACGTGGCGGACTCAGTCCTGCTTGATGCCCTGGAGACCGACCTCGTAGCGGATGAAGGAGATGCCCCAGGTGCCATCGGGCTTCTTGAGGCAGCTGACGGTCATGATCTTCTGGCCGCCGAAGCCGAGGGTCATGTCCTTCACCGTGGCCTGGGAGCCGAACTGGCGGCCGGCCTGGTTGTCGGTGATGCCCATGCTGTCGATCTTCTCCCAGGACTTCGGCGTGAGGCCCTTCAGGAGACGGTAGATGCCGGCGTTGAAGGCCAGGCGGGCGTCCTTGATGCTGTAGTCGTCGGTGCCGCTGCCCGGCAGGTCATCGAGCTTGGCGGCCAGCTTGTCGTCGATGCCGAGGCCCTTGAGTTCCTCGGCCGTGAGGGTGAGACCCATCTGCTTGGCGGCCTTGTGCAGCTGCATGGCGGAGGGGAACACCACGTCCGGCGTGATGGGGGCGATGAGCGCGGCCTGGGGGAAGTCCTTGCGCACGGCCAGGTAGCGCAGGTTCTGCAGCAGGTCGTAGGGCTCCTTCGCCGCCGGCGGCGGCGTCGTCGGGATGTTGCTCCCGCATCCGATGAAGACCGGTGCCATCACCAGGGCCGTGAGAGGGAGTAGCATCGAGCGTCGCACTGTGACACCTCCGTGACTGGGGCTAGGGTACGTGAGGATGGTCCCGCCAACCCGCCCCCCTGCCAAGGGGTATTCATCACATCGGGCTCCAGTATCGCTACGCAAGGGATCCATGTACCCCCTCGACCTGATCGCCCTCGGCCGCCTGCGCCTGGACCCCTGCCGCGACCTCGCCCGGCACTACCTGGACATGCTCCGTCCCTACGCCCGGGTGGAGGTGACGGAGTTGGCGGAGGGCAAGGGGGACCCGGCCCGGGCCTTGAAGGAGGAGGCCACCCGCATCCGGACCAGGATCCAGGGTGTGACCTGCCCGGTGCTGCTCACGCCGGAGGGAAAACTCCGCGACAGCGAGGTCCTGGCCCGGTGGCTGGGCGAGCGCATGGACCGGGGGGAGGGCCTGGCCTTCGTCCTCGGCAGCAGCCACGGGTTCGACCCGGCCCTGAAGGCCGAGGTCCGCGAGCAGATGAGCCTCTCTCCCCTGACCTTCCCCCACGAGCTGAGCCGGGTGATGCTCCTGGAGCAGCTCTACCGGGCCTTCACCATCCTGCGGGGGAAGACCTACCACAAGTAGCGGCCTGTTCGCCCTTTTTACGCCCTTGGTCCACACTGATCGGATGGCGCATCCCATGGACCGCTACTTCGCCCCGCCGGAGGGACGGATCTTCGCCTGCTTCCCGGGGGCGGAGGACCGGCCCGGCCAGCGGCGCATGGCGGAGCTGGTGCACAACGCCGTGGTGGAGGGCAGCGCCGCCTTCCAGGCCTGGCGGAACGCCGGGGCCGAACCGGACGCCCGGCCCGACGCCCGGCTGCAGGCCGTGGAGGCGGGCACGGGCACGGGCAAGAGCCTGGGCTACCTGGTGCCCGCCCTGGCCGCCGGGCGCACCCCGGTGCTGGTGGCCACCCGCACCAAGCAGCTCCAGCGCCAGCTCCTGGAGGAGGATGTGCCCCGCGCCGCGGGGATCCTCGGCCGTCCCGTGAAGGCCGTCCTGGCCAAGGGCCGCGCCAACTACCTCTGCAAGGCCGCCTGGGAGCAGGTGCGCGAGGCGCCGCCCGCGGAGATGACCCGCACCGACCAGCAGCTCTGGATGGCCCTGCAGCGCTGGGCCGGGGAAACGCCGGACGGCGACCGCGAGGGCCTGGGCCGCTTCGGCGAGGGCGAGTCGCCCCTGTGGGACAAGGTGAACGCCCGGGCCGAGCGCTGCACCGGCCGCCAGTGCCCCCGCTACGAGGACTGCTTCCTCACGAAGCTGCGCCAGGAAGTGGCCGAGGCCGACCTCATCATCGTGAACCACGCCCTGCTTCTGGCGGACCGCGTGCTGCGCGAATCGGCCTTCGGCCAGGTGCTGCCGGACGCGCCGGTGCTCATCCTCGACGAGGCCCACGACCTGGAGGAGCAGCTCACGGAGAGCTGCTCGGAAAGCTGGTCCAGCCGGGCCATGCACCTCCTCTTCACCGACCTGCGCGAGGCCGCCGCCGGACCGGGCGCCGGGCTGGCCGCGCTGCTGGGGCCCTGGGAGCGAGCCTGGGGCGATCTCATGGCCTGGGTGCCTTTGGATGCCGGCGTGCAGCCCCTCCTGGGCGCCACGGCCGAGCTGAAGGCCCTGGCCGACGCCGTGGGCGCCTGGGTGGAGGCGGGCCATCCCCTCTGGATGGAAGTGCGCCGCCTGGCGGTGGCGGATGCGGACAACCCCCTCTGGGGCCGTCTCGGAGAGCGGGTGGGCACGGCCTTCTCCCGCATGGAGCAGATCTTCGCCCAGCCGCCGGGCTGGGTGTCCACCCTGAGCCGCGAGGGGCCGAACCTGGTGCACTTCAAGTCCAACCCCGTGGACGTGCGCCCCTTTTTCCACCAGCACATCCGCAGGGGGTTCGAGACCGTGGTGATGACCAGCGCCACCCTGCGGGACGGCCGCGGCTTCAATGGCCTGGGGCTGCGCCTGGGCCTCACGCGGCCCGAGGTGGAGACGGCGGAGCACGTGGTGAGCCCCTTCGATTTCGAGGCCCAGGGCCTGCTCTTCGTGCCGCCGGGCCTGCCCGAGCGCCGCGCCGGCTCCGGTGGCGTGGGAGATCCCGCCTGGGTGGAGGCCTCCCTCGAGGCCATGGAGCGCCTGCTGCGGGCCAGCCGGGGCCGCGCCCTGCTGCTCTTCACCAGCCGCAAGATGCTGGCGGCCTTCCAGCCGCGCCTGAAGGAGGCCCTGCCCGAA
>DASVZU010000284.1:0-7733 GCA_036391515.1 Holophagaceae bacterium | reverse complement strand
CCATGGCCCTCCGCCCCTCCACCCTGGACGACCTGGGCCTCATCGCCACCCTGGCCTGGTTCAGCCGGGAGTTCCAGTCCACCTATCCCCACATCCAGGTGGACCATGCCATCGAGGTGGAGGAGGCGGAGGTGCCGGATCCCCTCAAGACCACGATCTTCCGCATCGTCCAGGAGGCGATGAACAACGCGGCCAAGCACAGCCAGGCCAGCCGGATCACCCTGGCCCTGCGGGTGGTCTTCGGGGCCCTCCAGCTGGTGGTGGCCGACAACGGCGTGGGCTTCAAGCCCGGGGAACCCCGGCGGCAGGACGCCTCCGGCGGCTTCGGGCTGGCCTTCATGCGCGAGCGGGCCGAACTGTTCGGCGGGGCCTTCGTCGTCACCTCCGGCGTGGGCGTGGGCACGGAGGTGACGGCCCAGTGGGCCACGGCGGAGATCCCTACCGCGTGATGAGGCCCTTCTCGATGGCGTAGGCGGTCAGGGCGGGGACGCTGTGGAGCTGCAGCTTCTCCATGAGGTTGGCCCGGTGCTTCTCCACGGTCTTGGGGCTGATGCAGAGGTAGTCGCCGATCTCCCGGTTCCGGTAGCCCTCGGCGATGAGCTTCAGGACCTCCCGCTCGCGGGTGGAGAGCTCGGTGAAGGACAGGCGGGGCGAGGGGTCGTCCCGGGTGCCGAGGTAGCCGCTGATCACCCGGGAGGCGATGGGCGGCGCCAGGTAGCGCTCCCCATCCAGGACGCTCCGGACGGCCAGGAGGAGCTCCGCCGCCGTGGAATCCTTCAGGACGTAGCCATCGGCGCCGGCCTTGAGGGCGGTGAAGACGTAGTCCTCGGTCTTGTGGACGGTGAGGACCAGCACCCGGGTGCGGGGGCTCACCCGCTTGATGTCCTGGAGGGCCTCCAGCCCGTTGGTCCGGGGCATGGAGAGATCCAGGAGCAGGAGGTCGGGCTGGAGCTCCTCGGCGCAGCGGATGGCCTCCCGCCCGTCCGAGGCCTCCCCCACCACCGCCAGGTCGGGGCGCTGGGCGAACAGGGCGCAGAGACCCTCGCGGAGGATGGTGTGGTCCTCGGCGATCACCAGTCGATGCTTGATTTCCAGAAGAACACCTCGGAGACGGCTCGGCTGAATAGGCGTTACGACAAGGGCTGCGGGTCGGCCTTATTTATAGCACGACAGAGGTGAAATTACCGGTTTCCCCACCCCTCAATGGGGGAAACACCCCATACCCCCGGGAGGCCCCTCAGCCGAGCCTGGAGTCCATTAGGACAAATTGACGCACCAGGACCCGGAACCCCCATGACGGCGGTGAAGGGCTTCGGGTGCCCCGACCCTGGGGGTGTTCCGTGACGAAGACCAACCGCATCCTGACGCTGCTGGCGGCCGTGCTCTTCTGGCTGGTGCCCGGCCTCCGGGCCCAGATGCCCGAGGGCAAGACGCGCACCGCCCGGCCGACCCCCGGGGGCGACAAGACCGCCGTCGTCGACCGCGCCACGCGCCGCCACACCCTCGCCGCCGCCCGGAAGGCCGCGGCGGAACGGGCCCAGGCGGCCCGCCAGGCCGCAGCCGGGAGGCCGCTCGCCCTGGCCCCCGGGAATCCCGTGGCCCCGGCCTACCCGCCTCCGGCGGCCCCGGGCGTCATGAACCCCCTGGGCACCCCCGACTACATGAGCGGCCTGGTGCCGAACTGGACCAGCAGCCCCATCCTGCAGAAGTTCGTCCATACCCTCCCGGGGCTGGGGCCGGACAACAAGAACGACCTGGGCAACTACATCCCCGTGGCCGTGCCTGACCGCCTGACCTTCCCCGGCTCCGACTACTACGACATCGGGGTGGTCGAGTACACCCAGCAGCTCCACCGGGACATGCCCGCCACCCGGCTCCGCGGCTACAAAGACCTGTCCCCCTCCGCCGACGGGGCGGCCCACTACCTCGGGCCCGTCATCTTCGCCAAGAAGGACCGGCCCGTGCGGGTGAAGTTCGAGAACCTGCTGCCCACGGGCACGGCCGGGAAGCTGTTCCTGCCGGTGGACACCACCGCCATGGGCGCCGGCCTCGGCCCCAACGGCGGCACCGAGATGTACCCCCAGAACCGCGCCCTGCTGCACCTCCACGGCGGGGCGAACCCCTGGATCAGCGACGGCACGCCGCACCAGTGGATCACTCCGGCCGGCGAGCCCACGAGCTACCAGAAGGGCGCCAGCTTCCAGAACGTGCCCGACATGGTGGGCCCCGGGAAGCTCATCCCCAATCCGACGCTCGATGACGGCCTCGGCACCTACTACTACACGAACCAGCAGAGCAGCCGGATGATGTGGTACCACGACCACTCCTTCGGCCTGACGCGCGTGAACGTCTACGCCGGAGAGGCCTCCGGCTACATCCTCTCCGATCCGGTGGAGGACGCCCTCATTGACGCGGGCACCCTCCCCGGCGCCGGCATGGGCGTGTACCGCTACGGCATCCCCCTCATCATCCAGGACAAGACCTTCGTGCCCGACGCCACGAAGCTGGCCGCCACGGACCCGACCTGGGATCCCGCCAACTACGGCGGCCTGGGGAGCCTCTGGTTCCCCCACGTCTACATGCCGAACCAGAATCCCGCGGACATCTCCGGCGCCAATGGCATGGGCCGGTGGGACTACGGCCCGTGGTTCTGGCCCCCGGTGACCGCTGCGGCCGGCCTGGTGAATGGCCCCCTGCCGGGCCTCAACCCCGGCGACCCCGAGATTCCCGGCACGCCCAACCCCTCGATGGTGCCCGAGGCGTTCATGGATACGCCCCTGGTCAACGGCTGCCCCTATCCCAAGGTGACGCTGGAGCCCAGGGCCTACCGCTTCCGCATCCTGAACGCGGCCAACGACCGCATGTTCAACCTGCAGCTCTACTACGTGGACCCGGCCCATCCCACGGAAGTGAAGATGGTGCCCTCTGTGCCCCATCCCGGTGATCCCACCTGGCCGGCCACCTGGCCCACCGACGGCCGGGACGGCGGCGTCCCCGATCCGGCCACCGTCGGGCCCAACTTTGTCCAGATCGGCACGGACAGCGGCTTCCTGCCCACGCCCGTGGAGATCCCCAACCAGCCCGTGGGCTACAACTACAACCGCCGCGACATCGTGGTGCTCAACGTCCAGGAGAAGAGCCTCTTCCTGGGCCCCGCCGAGCGCGCCGACGTCATCGTGGACTTCTCGCAGGTGCCCGCCGGGTCGAAGCTGATCCTCTACAACGATGCCCCCGCGCCGGTGCCCGCCTTCGACACCCGCTACGACTACTACACAGGCGATCCCGACCAGACCTCCACCGGCGGCGCGCCTACCACGCTCGAGGGCTACGGCCCGAACACGCGCACCCTGATGCTCATCGAGATCGCCGGGACGCCCGCGGCGCCCTTCGACAAGGCCGCCCTCACCGCCGCCTTCGCCTCCACGGCCACGGCCACCGGAGCCTACCAGGCGGAGCAGGAGCTTCCGATCGTCCCCCAGGCCGCCTACAACACGGCCTTCAACCGCACCTTCACCGACACCTGGTCCACCATCCAGGCCAACTACCTGAACTACACCGACCCCCAGACGGGGACGCCCGTCCAGGTCCAGATGGGCTCCAAGGCCATCCAGGAGCTGTTCGAGCTGGAATACGGCCGCATGAACGCCACCCTCGGCGTCGAGCTGCCCTTCACCAACTTCAACATCCAGACCACCATCCCCCTGGGCTACATCGATCCGGCCACGGAATACCTCCAGGACGGCCAGTTCCAGGTGTGGAAGATCACCCACAACGGCGTGGATACCCACCCCGTGCACTTCCACCTCTTCGATGTCCAGCTGATCAACCGCGTGGGCTGGGACGGCGCCGTGCGCTTCCCCGATGCCAACGAGGTGGGCTGGAAGGAGACCGTCCGCATGAACCCGCTGGAGGACTGCATCGTCGCCCTCCGGCCCAAGGCCTTCGCCCTGCCGTTCTCGATCCCCCACAGCGTGCGGCCGCTGGATCCCACCCGGCCGGTCGGCGCAAACATCACGCTGGTCAACCCCGTGGACGGCAACCCCATCACCGTGAAGAACGACGCCACGGACTTCGGATGGGAGTACGTCTGGCACTGCCACATCCTCGGCCATGAAGAGAACGACTTCATGCGCGCCATGATCCTCAACGTGCCCGACATCACCTTCTCCGGCACGGTGACCTCCGGCGGCCTGCCGCTGCCCGGCGTGACCCTCACCTTCAGCGGCGGCGGATCCACGACCACCGACGCCAACGGGAAGTACACCTTCACCCACACCTCCCACTGGATCGGGACGATCACAGCCTCGCTGCTGGGCTACACCTTCGCCCCCGCGACCTACAGCTACTCGAACGTCACCACCGACCAGCCCAACCAGGACTTCGTGGGCACCCCCTCCCCGATGGTGTCCGGAACCGTCGTCACCAGCGATGTCCCGCCGGTCCCCCTCGCCGGCGTGACCATCAACCTGGACAACGGCGGCGGCTCGGCCGTGACCGATGCCACCGGCGCCTACCAGGTGAACGTCCCCTCCGGCTGGAGCGGTTCGGTCACCCCCGTGCCCGTGCCCGGCTACATCCTGGCTCCCACGGCCTACCCCTTCGCCAATGTCACCACGCCCCAGACGGCCAACTTCGTGGCCACCCGGGCGGTCGCCATCTCCGGCACCATCCTCGCCGGCGGCCAGCCCCTGCCCGGCGTGACCCTCGCCTTCAGCGGCGGCGGCGGCACCGCCACCACCAATGCCAACGGCGCCTACACGATCACCCTGCCTTCCGGGTGGTCGGGAACCGCGGTGCCCACCCTTGCCGGCTACCTCTTCAATCCCGCCTCCCTGTCCTACACGAACGTGACGGCCAACCAGGCGGCCCAGAACTACACCGCCACCCCGGTGGCCGTGGTGTCCGGGACCGTGACGGCGAACGGGACCCCCCTGGCCGGCGTGACCCTCACCTTCAGCAACGGGGGCGGGACGACGACCACCGACGCCACCGGCGCCTACCGGATGACCCTCACCTCCGGCTGGACCGGGACCGCCACGCCTTCCCTGGCCGGCTACGTCTTCACGCCCGTGTCCCGCACCTACTCGAACCTGACCGCGGACCAGGCCGCCCAGGACTACGCGGGCACGGCCGTGGTGACCATCTCCGGCACCGTCGCCAACGGCGCCTCGCCCCTGGCAGGCGTGACCCTGGCCTTCAGCACCGGCCAGACCGCCACCACGGATGCCGGCGGCAACTACCGCCTCACCCTGCCATCCCCCTGGACGGGCACCGTCACCCCCGCGCTGGCCGGCTATGCCTTCACCCCCGCCAGCCGCAGCTACACCGCGGTGACTGTGGACCAGGCCGCCCAGAACTACGCCGCCTCGCCCATCGTGGTGATCTCCGGAACCGTGACCAACGGCGCCGCGGGCCTGCCCGGGGTGACGATGACCTTCACCGGCGGCCAGACCGCCACCACGGACGCCAGCGGCGCCTACACCATGACGCTGCCCGCCCCCTGGACGGGGACCGTCACGCCTTCCCTGGCCGGCTACGTCTTCACCCCGGCTTCCCGCAGCTACAGCGCCGCGGTGGCCAACCAGACCGCGCAGAACTTCGCGGCGACGCCGGTCGTGGTGGTCTCCGGCCAGGTGCTCCTGGGCGCGGCCGGCCTGCCGGGCGTGACCCTGGCCTTGAGCACCGGCCAGACCGCCACCACGGATGCCAACGGCTTCTACACCATGACCCTGCCGTCCCCCTGGACCGGCACGGTGACGCCCAGCAAGGCCGGCTACTTCATCACGCCCGCCTCGACCGCCTACGCCGGCATCACCACGGACCAGCCGAACCAGAACTACACGGCCGTGAATGCCATCACCGTCTACGGTCTCGTCACCGTGAACTCCGTCCCGGCGACCCCGCTGGCCGGCGTCACCGTCACCTTCAGCAACGGCGGCGGCGTGGCCACCACGGATGCCAACGGCCTCTACACCCACTACGTGCCTTCGGGCTGGAGCGGGACGGTCACTCCGACCCTGGCCGGCTACGCCTTCACGCCAGTGACCCGGACCTTCACCAGCCTCACCACCAACCCGCCCGGGCAGAACTTCAGCGCGCGGCCGGTGGTCGTGGTCTCCGGGCAGGTCACTTCCGCAGGGGCCCCCCTGGCCGGTGTCCGGGTGTCCTTCTCGAACGTGGGTTCGGTCACCACGGACGCGAACGGGAACTACCAGATGACGCTCAATTCCGGCTGGACCGGCACCGTGACGCCCACGATGCGGGGACGGATCTTCGCCCCGGCCTCCCTGAGCCTCGCGAACGTCACCACCAACCTCCCCAGCCAGAACTTCAGCACCGTCCAGTCCATTTCCGGGCGCGTGAGGAACCTGGTGAACGGCCAGTGGGTGGGCACGCCGGGCATCACCATGACCCTGAGCAACGGCACCACCGCCGTGACGGATGCCAACGGGCGCTACACGCTCCTGGCGCCCAGCGGCTGGAGCGGGACCCTCACGCCCTCCGGCGGGACCTGGGTCTACACGCCGGCGAGCCTCACCTACACCAACCTCCTGGCCAACCAGACCGGACAGAATTTCACCGCCCAGTAGCCCGGCCAGACCAGAGCCTGCGGGCGGGGATCCCAGCGGTCCCCGCCCGTCGGGCTAGATGACGCCCCCTTCTGGAACCCCACAGCCCTCTTCCCCTGGAGTCCGACGTGTCCTTCCCGAGCACCGGCCCGCGAACCTTCCGTTCCCTGGCCTTCCTGGCTTCCGGCCTGGCGTTCCTCAGCCTGGCCACCCTTTCCGGTTGCGGAGGGGGCGGCGGGGGCAGCGTACCGCCGCCGGTGCTCACCAGCCTCAAGAGCGCCAAGAGCCCCATCACCCTGGGCACGAGCACCACGCTCACGGCGGTGTTCTCCAACGGGACCGGCGTGCTCGATCACGGCGTCGGAGCCATCACCGCGGGAACTCCCGTCACGGTCTCCCCGACCGAGGACACCACGTACACCCTCACAGTGGGCAACAGCCAGGGCCTCACGGTGACCGGGAAGGTGGCGGTGGCCGTGGTGGCGCCTCCGGCGACGCCGGTGGTGACCGCTCCCGCCTACGTCACCGCAGGGCAGGGAGGCTGCACGGCTTCCGTGCCCACCCAGCCCGGCTGCACCTACGCGTGGACAGTCACCGGCGCCACCATCACCGCCGGAGACGGCACCTCGAGCCTCACCTTCACTCCCGCGACCGGCGGGCAGGTGAGCCTCAGCTGCGTGGTGACCAATGCCGCCGGGACCGCCTCCCAGGCCGGAGAGGCCACCCTCGGCATCGTGGCCCCCCCGGCTACCCCGGTCGTCACGGCGCCGGCCCATGTGACCGCCAACCAGGCCGGCTATGTGGCCTCCACCCCCGCCCAGGCGGGTTGCACCTACGCCTGGTCCATCACGGGGGGCACCCTCATCGCGGGGCAGCAGACCCCGACCGTCGCCTTCACGCCCGGGTCAAGCGGGACGGCTCAGCTGAGCTGCGTGGTGACCAACGCGGCCGGGACGCCATCTGCGCCTGGCTCTGCCACTCCCGCCATCGTGCCCCCGCCGGTCATCACCGGCTTCGCTGCCGGCCCCTCCACGGTGGTGGTGGGCAGCGGCTCCGTGCTTTCCTACACCTTCAGCGGAGGCAGCGGGGTCATCGACCAGGGCATCGGCCAGGTCACCAGCGGGGGCACCACGAACATCAGCCCCACAGCCAGCACCGCCTACA
>DASVZU010000283.1:0-9810 GCA_036391515.1 Holophagaceae bacterium | reverse complement strand
CAGCACGGGGAAGGTGTCGAAGTTCTCCTGCACCGCGCGGCCCTTCTCGAAGGTGATCTGCGAGAAGAGGGCCGAGACGCCCCAGGCGACGCCGCCCTCCACCTGGCCGGCCAGGTGGTCCGGGTTGAGGATGATGCCGCTGTCCACCGCGGCCACCACGCGATGCACCCGGAGCTGGCCCTTCTCCACGGAGACCTCGGCCACCGTGGCGAGGTAGGTGCGCCGGTCGTAGGCGTGGC
Organism: Holophagaceae bacterium; assembly: GCA_036391515.1. Classification (GTDB taxonomy): domain Bacteria; phylum Acidobacteriota; class Holophagae; order Holophagales; family Holophagaceae; genus Geothrix. The sequence goes on along the minus strand of DASVZU010000283.1, from coordinate 9,571 downwards.
ACGCGAGACCCAGGCCATGGCCCTTCGGCAGCGTCCGCCCCCAGCCGGCCTTCCCGGCCGCGAGCTCCAGCACCCGGCGGAGGCGGGCGATGTCCACGTCCTCCTCGCCCATCTTCACCTTCCCCCGCTTTCCAAGCAGTTCCAGGCGGTAGGCCAGGGGATCCTTCCCGGCGGCGTGGGCCACCTCGTCGAGGAAGCACTCCCGCGCGAAGACGTTGGGAACGATCTCGATGGCCCGCCACCAGCCGAGGGGAACGGGCACCTCCACCTCGGCGTACGAAATGTCCAGGGCGGGGATGTCGTAGGGGATGTCCCAGGCGCCGTTGGCCTCGGTCTCCGCCTGGCCGGGGACCTTCCTCCCGCCCATCCAGGACCGCAGCACGGCGCCGCCGGCGATGCGGTGGGACCAGGCCGCCAGGCCGCCCTGGCCATCGAGCCCGGCCCTGAGCCGGTGCAGGGTGGCGGGATGGAACTGGTCGTGCCGGAGGTCGTCCTCCCGGCTCCAGACCACCTGGACCGGGCCTCCGCCGGCGGCCTTGGCCACCTGGGCGGCCTCGGTGCTGAAGTCCGTGCCGGAGCGCCGGCCGAAGCCGCCGCCCAGCAGGGCCACGTTCACCGCGACCGCGCCGGGCTTCAGGCCCACGGCTGCGGCCGCCCGCTCCTGGACAGCGTTCGGTCCCTGGGTGCCCATCCAGAGTTCCGCGCCGTCGGGGCGCACGTGCGCCGTGGCATTCATGGGCTCCATGGTGGTGTGGGCCTGGAAGGGGAACGCGTACTCGGCCTCGACCAGGCGGGCGGCCGCGGCCAGGGCCGGGGCCGCGGCGCCGGTCGTGCGGGCCGCCTCCGCGGGGCCGTCGAGGGCCGTCCGCATCCGGGCCTCCAGGTCCTTCGAGTTGAAGTCCCGGTTCGGGCCTTCGTCCCAGGCCACCGTGGCCGCCAGGGCCTCGCGCCCCTTGAAGGCCGCCCAGGTGCTCTCGGCAACCACGGCGAGGCCGGAGGGGACCTGCACGACCGCCTTCACGCCCCGCACCGCCTGGGCCTTGGCGGCATCCCAGGCCTTGGGGGTCCCGCCCACCACGGGGCAGCGCAGCACGGCGGCAAACCGCTGGCCGGGCCGGCGGATATCCAGGCCGAAGACGGCCTTGCCGGTGACGATCTTCGGGCCGTCCACGCGGCGGGTGGGCCGGCCCAGCAGCCGGAACTCGGTGGGGGCCTTCAGCTTCGGAGCCTTCGGCAGGGGGAGTTTCGCCGCGGCCTCGGCCAGTTCGCCGTATCCGGCCTTCTTCCCGCCGGGTCCCAGCACGAAGCCCTTTTCCGTGCGGCACTGGTCCGGCGGCACGTCCCAGCCCTTCGCCGCGGCGGCCACGAGCATCTCCCGGGCGGCGGCGCCGGCGTTCCGCAGGGTGGCCCAGGTGGTGCTGACGCTGGTGCTGCCGCCGGTACCCAGGTGCCGGAACTCGGGGCCGGGCATGGCCTGGGCCAGCTCCACGCGGGACCAGTCCAGGTCCAGCTCCTCGGCGATCACGAGGGGCAGGCTGGTGCGCACGCCCTGGCCCATCTCCGATTTTGGGACGGTGAGGACGGCCATGCCGTCCGGCCGGATGGCCAGGTAGGCGTTGGGATGGAAGGGCCGGCTCGCTGGTTCGCCGGGACGGGGCTTGGCCTGGAGGCGAAGGCCCAGCACGAGGCCGGCGCCCGCCGCGCCCGTGACCTTGAGGAAATCGCGGCGGCTGGTCACTTCGCACCTCCCTTCGCGGCCCGGTGGATGGCCTTGCGGATCCGGGGATAGGAGCCGCAGCGGCAGATGTGGTCGCCGATGACCTCGTCGATCTGTCCGTCGGTGGGGCGGGGATGGGCGGCCAGGAGGGCAGAGGCCGTCATGATCATGCCGGGCTGGCAGTAGCCGCACTGGGCCACGTCCTCCTCGATCCAGGCCCGCTGGACGGGATGGGCTCCGTCCTTCGAGAGGCCCTCGATGGTGACGATCGCGGAGCCTCCGGCCTCCTTCACGCTCACCTGGCAGGAGCGCACGGCCTTGCCATCCTGGTGGACGGTGCAGGATCCGCAGATGCCGCGGCCGCAGCCGAATTTGGTGCCGGTGAGGCCCAGGGTGTCCCGGAGGACCCAGAGCAGCGGGGTGTCGGGGTCCACGTCCACGGACCGGCGCCGACCGTTCACGGTGATCTGGAAGGCAGGCATGGCGACTCCTTCATAGACAGCGTGGGGGGCCTCCACCCTACGCCCAGGCAGCCACGGTCGCAACGGCTGGCCTTGGCATCGCTCTCGCCCTTCCCAGGGGATGTGTCGGGAGTTTGTCGTGATGCGACGCGGCTGGTTGTGCTTGGCAATGATGGCGAGCCTGGGTCTCCTGGCCCAGGACGCTCCCCGGCCCGGCCCCCCGCCGAGCCCGGCGGAAAAGGAGCTGCAGGCTCCTCTGAACCTGGAGGACGGAAAACCGACGCAGGGTCAGCGGGCGGACGCCGGGCCCTCGGGGCTGCGGGCCTTCGGATCCCTGGTCCTCGTGCTGGGGTTGGCGGGTGCAAGCCTTTGGGCCCTCAAGAAGTACGGCCGTGGCCGGCTTCCCGGCAGCGGCGGGGGCAAGCTGAAAGTCGACGAGACCCTGGCCCTGGGCGACCGGCGCTACGTCTCGATCCTGGACGTGGAAGGGGAGCGGTTCCTCATCGCCCTGGCACCCCAGGGGATCAGCCTCCTGGCCCGGCTCGACGGGCTGGAGCGGGCCCCCGAGGGGGCTGCCTTCGAACGGGCTCTGGTGGCCCAGCAGGTGGATCTGGGGCGCCCCGTGCCGGTGAAGGAGATGGAAGCCATGCTCAAGCAGTCCGGGAGTGGCCAGTGAATCGCCTCCTGCGCTGGCTTCCCCTGGCCCTGCTGCTCCTCGCGGGGGCCCACCTTTGCGCCCAGCCGGCGGCGCCGCTGCCCTCCGTGACCGTGGATTTCAGCAAGACGCCCTCCGGCCCGGCGTTGAGCAACAGCCTCCAGGCGGTGCTCCTGCTGACGGTGCTCACCCTGGCGCCCACCATCCTCATGACGGCCACGAGCTTCACCCGCATCGTGGTGGTGATGCACTTCCTGCGGCAGGGCCTCGGCACCCAGCAGACGCCCTCCAACCAGGTGCTCATCAGCCTTTCGCTGGTGCTGACCTTCTTCGTCATGGCGCCCACGGCGCGGGAGATCAACACGACGGTGCTCCAGCCCCTCCAGCGCAACGAGCTGACGGTGGACCAGGCCATGGACCGCACGGCGGCGCCGCTGAAGGTGTTCATGCTGCGCTACACCCGGAAGAAGGACCTCTCGCTCTTCCTGGGCATTGCCAAGGCCCCGGCCCCGAAGACCAAGGCCGATGTGCCCATGGAGTGCCTGCTGCCGGCCTTCCTCATCAGCGAGCTGAAGACGGCCTTCGAGATCGGCTTCATGATCTTCCTGCCCTTCCTGGTGGTGGACATGGTGGTGGCCAGCATCCTGCTCAGCATGGGCATGATGATGCTCCCGCCCGTGGTCATCAGCCTGCCGTTCAAGATCCTGCTCTTCGTGCTGGTGGATGGCTGGTATCTCATCGTCGGTTCGCTGGTTCGGGGGTACACGGGATGAGCCGGCCAGGCGGAGCGAACCCATGAACGAGCTGATCATCGCCCAGATCGGGAAAGAGGCCCCGCTCCGTCGAGCGGCCGCGAAGCGGCAGCGAGTCGGGAGGACGCGCCGGGCGGCGCGTCCGTTCGCGGGAAGCCCCATGCCAGCGGGTGCGCCATGAACGAGCTGATCATCGCCCAGATCGGGAAAGAGGCCCTCAAGACCGCCTTGCTGGTCGCCGGGCCGGCCTTGCTGGTGTCCCTGGTGGTGGGTCTCCTCATCTCCATCTTCCAGGTGGTCACGAGCCTGCAGGACCAGACCATCGCCTTCGTGCCGAAGATCGTGGCGGTGATGGTCGTGGTGGCCCTGGCCTTCCCGTGGATGGTGCAGATCCTGGTGGCTTTCACCACCCACATGTTCACGGATTTCAATTCCGTCATTCGGCAGATGCCGTAGGCCCCGGATGACGCCCACGTTGTCGAACCTGGCGGTCTGGGCCTTCACGGCCGACCGGGTCGTGCTCTGGATGCTGGTGCTCACGCGAGTCACGGGCCTGCTGGCGGCCTTCCCGGTGCTGGGGGCGGAGCAGCTTCCGCTCCAGCTGCGGGCGGCCCTGGCGGCGGTGCTGGCCACCATCATCGTGCCGGTGGTGCCGGTTCCGGCCGCGCTGCCCACGGGCGTCCCGGCCCTGCTCGCCCTCATGGCCGCGGAACTGGCGGTGGGTCTCCTCCTGGGCACGGTGGTGGCCTGGATCATCGAGGCCGTGGCCTTCGCCGGCGCCCTGATGGACACGCAGATGGGTTTCTCCTTCGTGCAGTTCCTGGACCCCTCCACTTCGCAGACCACCTCGGTGTCGGGCTCCTTCCTCGTCCAGATGGCCTCGGTGCTGATCTTCGTGACGGGCCTGCACCACCAGATGGTCCTCGCCCTGGTGGACAGCTACCGGGTGGCGCCCATGGGCCAGGGTGTGCCCTTCCAGGTGATGGGCCTCGTCCTCCTGCTGGGGCAGCTCCTGGCCAAGGGCTTCCAGCTGGCCTTCCCGGTGCTGGCGGTGCTCTTCCTGATGGATCTCGTCCTGGGCATCTCCGGGAAGTTCATGCCCCAGCTGCAGCTGCTGCAGTTGAGTTTCCCGCTGAAGATCGCCCTGGGCATGATCATCCTCGGGCTCCTGCTGCGGGAGCTGGCCCCCTGGCTGGTGCCGCTCTTCGAGCGGGCCCCTCGCATCGCCCTCCGATTGCTGGGCTAGGGGGAGGCTAGGCCATGGCCAACGAACCCGATCGCACGGAGAAGGCGACCCCCAAACGCAGGCAGAAGGCCCGGGACGAAGGCTCGGTCCCCCGCAGCCCCGATTTCGACGCAGCCATCCTGCTCTGGGGAAACCTCTTCCTCTTCCTCGGCCTCGGCAGCGCCACGGTGGCCTTGCTGGGCCAGCAGGTGGCCTACTTCCTCGGGAAGGCGGTGCCCGGGGCGCTGGCAGAGGGGAATCGGGTCACCCTGCTGCGGGACGTGCTCCAGATCCTCGCGCGGATCGTGCTTCCCTTCCTGGGCCTGAACCTCGCGGTGGCCCTCGCCGGCGGGTTCGCCCAGCGGGGGTTCAGCTTCAGCGCCAAGCCCCTGGGACCGAAGTTCGAGCGGCTCAACCCGGCCCAGGGCTTCAAGCGGATCTTCTCCGCCCGGGCGGCCATGGACCTGGTCAAGAGCCTCCTGAAATTCGTCCTCCTGGCCTGGGTGGCCTATGGGGTGCTGGCACCCCGGGTCCCCGACCTGCTGGGAACCCTCAAGCTGCCCTTGGGCCAGGCGCTGGACCTCTTCCAGGCCACCCTCTTCACCCTCTACCGGAATGTGATGATCGCGATGTTCCTGCTGGCCCTGGGGGACTTCGCCTGGCAGCGCCACAGCTGGGAGAAGAGCATCCGCATGACCAAGCAGGAGATCAAGGACGAGTTCAAGGATGCGGAGGGCGCCCCGGAGGTGAAACGGCAGCAGAAGTCCATCATGATGGCCGCGGCCCGCCGGCGCATGCTGGCGGAGGTGCCCAAGGCCACCGTGGTGGTGACCAACCCCACCCATGTGGCAGTCGCCCTGCGGTACGACGAGAAGACCGCCGCCCCGGTCTGCGTGGCGAAGGGCCTGGACCATCTGGCCCTGAAGATCCGGGAGAGGGCCCGCGAGGCGGGGGTCCCGACCCTGGAGCGGCCCGAACTGGCCCGGGCCCTCTACCGGACGGTCCAGGTGGACAAGGCCATCCCCCGCGACCTCTACCAGGCCGTGGCCCAGGTACTCGCCTTCGTGTACCGGCTGCGGGGGGCCGCCTGAGCCCCCCAGGCTACAGGGCCGGGCACAATGATCCGAAAGAGCGCTGAGCGCCTTCCCATGGAATCCTGCCCGTGACCCGACCCATCGTTCCACCCCAGATGCCTTCGCCAAGCCTCCTCCTGGTGGATGACGACCCCATGCCTCGGGAGACCCTCTCCACCCTGCTCCAGGGCGAGGGCTTCCAGGTCACCACCGCTGCAACGGGCGAGGCCGCCGAGAAGATCCTCAAGGAGGCCCACCCGCCCTTCGACCTGGTCATTACGGACCTGGTGATGCCGGGCAAGTCCGGCATGGATGTGCTGAAGATGGCCCTGAAGATGAACCCCAGCTGCACGGTGCTGGTGCTCACCGGCTTCGGCAGCGTGCGGGAGGCTACCGAGGCCATGGAGCTCGGGGCCTTCGACTTCGTGACCAAGCCCATGCAGATCGATCAGTTCCGCAATACACTGCGCCGGCTGATGGAGCGCAGGACCCTGGCCCACGAACGGGACGAGCTGCGGGCCCGGGTGAAGGAGCTCACGGAACGGGCGGAACGCCTGGAGACCACCCTAGGGCGGATGGAGATCCTGGCGAACCAGATCACGCCGGTGAGCTCTGCGCAGCCTCCGGTGGAGGACCCCCTCGCGGACCTGGAGCGCATGGCCGCCCTCAAGACCAAGGGCCTGCTCTCGGATGAGGAGTTCGAGCAGGCGAAGAAGAGTCTCCTGTCCAGGTGGCTGAGATGAACTGGCCCGGGCATCCGGGAGTGCTTGCGGCCATCGTGGCGTTGGCGCCCGCGCAGGCCCGGCCCGCGGAGCCGCCCCAGTCCGGCCAGTCCCAGGGGCGCATGACCGACGCCCAGGCCGCGGAACTGGCCAAGGGTGCGCTCTCGGCCCAGGACCCGGCCTCCATCCGGGCGGTGCTCGCACGTCTGCGGGGCCATGCGTTCCGGTCCAGCAAGGTTCCCGAGCGGGAGGTGGTCCTCTATGCCGAGGGCGTGCTGGAGGCCCGGCTGGGAAACCTGGGCGGAGCCGCCGTGTCGCTCCGGAAGCTCGAGAAGCAGTGGCCGCGGTCCCCCTACACGGGGGAATCCCAGGTGATCCTGGCCCAGGATGCCCTGGCCCGGAACCGCTTTCCGGAAGCCGAGACCCGCCTGCACCGGGCCCTGGCCGCCGACATCCCCGCCGAGCAGAAGCGCCGGGCACAGGAACTGATGTTGTGGACCCTGGTCCAGCAGGGCCGGCCCCTGGAGGGCCTGCCCATCGTGCAGGCCCTCGAACCCATGGGGGGCCAGGAGAAGCCCTCCGAGCGGGGCCTGGCCGCCATGGCAGAGGTGCTGTGCGCCGCCGGCGAGCGGGAGCAGGCCGAAGGCGTGCGGAAGTCGCTGACCGATTTCTACCCGGCCAGCCCGCTCATGGCGAGGGTGGAACTGGCCTATGGGCAGCTCCTGGGGCGTTCCGGCGATGCCAAGGCTTCCGCCGAGGTCCTGCGCAAGCTCATCCAGGACCATCCGAAAGCCCAGGAGGCGGATGACGCGCGCCTGGCCCTGGCCAGCCTGCTCACCGACGGGAGCCTGCCCAGCGGCAAGGATCTGCCCACCGCCGAGACGCTGCTGGCGGAGATCCGCAAGGGGGGGAAGGGCCTGCCCAAAGGGCGGGCCCAGCTTGTGGAGCTCCGGCTCCTGACTTCGAAATCGCTCTGGGAGGACGCCCTCGACCTGGTGGACCGGATGGAGCCCGTCTGGCGTCGAGGGCAGCCCGAGGTCCAGGTCCTCTGGAAGCGGGCCTGGGGTGCCTGGGTGGACCAGCGGCTCGAGAAGGGGTTCGCCGGGGAATTGCTGGCGCGGCTCAAGCCCGGAACTTTCGGCGCCCTGGACGCGAAGCAGCGGCGTGGCGTGGTGGAGTTGCTCGCGGCCCAGGGCCTGCTGGGCACCCTGCCGGCGCTGCTTCCGGAGGCACCCGCCAAGGAGCGGGGGGACCTCCGCCGGGCGGCCCTGGCCAAGGCTGATCCGCAGGCTCAGCCCGCGTCGACGCTGCTGCTGCTCCCTGCGTCGGGCGGGACCCCCGGAGAGGCCCTGCAGCGGGCGCAGGCCGAGGCGGCCCGGGCCGACTGGAACCGGCTCCGGTCCTCGCTGGGGAAGGTCCGGCCGGGACCGGAACGGGCGGGACTCGTGACGGAACTGCTCCAGCGGCCCCTGGCCCCGAAGGAGACTCCAGCCCAGCGTCTCAGGGAGGCCGAGGGCTGGCTGGCCCGCGCACCGGAAAAAGGGGCGGCCCGGGAATCGCTGGCGATCCTCGTGGCGGATCTCCGCTTCCAGGCCGGGGATGTGAAAGGGGCCCTGGCTCTCTATCCGCCGAAGCCCGCGGTGGCCTCCCAGCGGGGCTGGGTGGCCCTCATGCGGGCCCAGGCCCTGCTGAGGCTGGGGCAGACCGGAGAGGCACGGGCGCAGCTCCTCCAGGCCCGGGACGATTCCGGGTTCAAGGGGCAGCGGGACGCGCTGGCCAAGGCCCTCCACGCCTACTGAGGCTCCGCGCTAAGCTGGGGCGTTCCTCCGGGAGACCCCATGCGCCGTCGTTTCCTCCTCTGCCTCCTGTCCCTGGCTGCGGTGGCCCTGGCTGCCGCCCCGAAGCCCCGGGTGAAACTCACCACTTCCATGGGCGTGGTCGTGATCGAGCTGGAGCCCCAGGCGGCTCCGAAAACCGTGGAGAACTTCCTGAAGTACGTGAGGAAGGGGCAGTACAAGGGCACGATCTTCCACCGCGTGATCGCCGGCTTCATGATCCAGGGTGGCGGCTACGTGGACTATCTCGGGAAGAAGCGCACCGAGGCGCCCATCCCCAACGAGGCCGACCGCTCCAAGGCCGCGGGCCTCCTCAACCAGCGCGGCACGGTGGCCATGGCCCGCACGGGCGATCCGGACAGCGCCACCGCCGAGTTCTACATCAACCTGGTGGCCAACCCGTCTCTCGATTTCCGCAGCAGGAAGGATGGGAATACCTGGGGCTACTGCGTCTTCGGGAAGGTGGTGCAGGGCATGGACGTGGTGGATCGCATCGCCCATGTGAAGATCAGCCACGCTCGGAGCGACTTCCCGGCCCTGCCAGCGAAGCCGGTGCTGATCCAGGACGCCGCGGTCCTCTAGCGGACCAGCGCCGAGACGGGGTGCCCGTCGGGCGCCTGGGCCCAGGTGACGCCCAGCCACTGCGCCACCGTCGGAGCCACGTCCCAGGCGGGGACGTCGGCCAGGGGGCCCTGGCCGTCGCCCAGCACCACGAGCCAGGCCCGCATGGCGGAGATCTCCGGCACGTAGGCGTGGGCCCCGGCGCGCCCGTGGCGCTCCGTCGCGGCCTCGTGGGCGGTGCGGGCCTGGGAGAGCCAGGTGCCTTCGGGCGCCAGCACCACGAGATCGCCCACCCGGGCGCTCCCGCCCAGGTGGTAGCGGGCGGGCACCTCGGCGCGAGTCCACACCGTGAGCCCGGCCTTTCGCAGGCGGGCCGCCGCGCGCGGGGCATCCGCCGGCCGCTGGAGGTAGACATAGGCGCTGCCGCCGTGGGTGATCAGCTCCACCGGGAGGCCCTTCAGCACGTCGGGTAGGGAGACGCGTCGGCGCATGGGCGCCATGCCGTGGTCCGCGGTGAGGAGGACGCGCAGGCCGGGGTGTTCTGCCCTCAGCCGGGTGAGCCAGGGGGCC
>DASVZU010000282.1:0-16050 GCA_036391515.1 Holophagaceae bacterium | reverse complement strand
GAGTGGTTCACGCCGTTGGAGCTGGCATCCTGGGGGTAGACCGATCCGCCGGTGTTCTCCAGCTCCTCCAGGCGGGCCTCGAGGGCCAGGCCCTGGGTCAGGGGGAAGCTCCGCTGGATCTGCACGCCCTGCACGACACGGGAGGCCGTCCCCAGGACGCCGGGCGCCAGGCCGGGGATCACGGGGTTCCCGTTGCCGCTGCCCCCGCCGTCCACCTGGGCCTCCTGGAAGGCGGCGCGGACCAGGTGGACGGAGGTGCCCAGGGCGTGGACCTCCGCGAAGAGATTGGTGACCTCCCGGCGCGTGTTGCCCTTGTCCTGGGGGAAGGCCCGGCCGGTGAGGAAGGTGTCCACGTAGGGCTGACGGCTGAAGGGGCTCTCCTGGTAGCCCACGTTCAGGGACAGGCCCACGCCGTTGGCGAACTGCCCGTTGGCCACCAGGAAGCCGCCGCCGCCCACGTTCCCGGCGCCGAGGGTGCTGGTCCGCAGGGTGAACCGGCCCCCCTCGGGATCCTCCGCCGAGCGCGTGATGAGGTTGATGACCGCGGCGCCCGCGAACTGGCCGTAGAGGGCGCTGCCGGGCCCGCGGATGACCTCCACCCGTTCGATGAGCTCCGCCGGATAGCTGCCGTAGTAGTTCACGTTCCCGTTGTGGAGGGGGCTCACCTGGATGCCGTCCACCATCAGGAGGACCTTGCCCTCGTGGGCCCAGATGCCCCGTTCCGAGAGGCCGATGAGGGTCGTGCCGTCATCTCCGGAGTCGAAGCCGGGCAGCACGCGCAGGATGTCCGCCAGCTCCCGCCAGCCGTAGCGCTCGATGTCGGTCCGGGTGACCACGTAGACCGCGGACGGCGCCTCCTCCTGGCTCTGCTGGAGCCGGCTGGCGATGATGACGGGGGTGTTCAGGAGCCTGGTGAGTTCGTCGACCGGGACTGCCGGGGGGCCCGGCGGCTCCTGCGCCCCGAGGACCAGGGACAGGACGGGCAGGAGGAGGGCCGGACGGCGGGACACGGAATCTCCTTGCACAAGGCAATACGGCAGTTTTCGGCGGGCGCCACCGGGACATGAATCCCGGCGGGCGGCTGGGACCCCGCGGCAGGAAGGAAGTCAAGGAAGCCGGCCAGGCTTCCGAAACCAGAGACACCCCCTGTGCCGGGTCATCCAGGTTCCCGCGGGCCGCATCGACCCTGCCATCCTGAGTGTCCTTCCCTGCTCCGAGTCCTGCCGATGAGTCCATGGACGCTGCGTGACCCTGCCCGCCGAGCACGCCTCGAGCCCGGCCTGAGGCGTGCGGTCGGCTGCGTGGTGGTGGTGCCGGGGCTCTTCTGGGCAGGGACGGCGTCCCCCGAAGCACCGGCGCCGGAGTACGCCCTGAAGGCCCAGTTCCTGGTGGAGCTTCTGCCCTATGTCCAGTGGCGCCCTGAACCCGCGGGTCCGGGGCAGCCGCTGGTCATCGGAGTCCTGGGGCGTTCGCCCTTCGGCACCCACCTGAACGACTACGCCCGCGGGCGGACGGTGCGCCAGCGGCCCATCCAGGTCAAGTACGGGGACCGCATCCAGGACCTGGCCGGCTGCGAGGTGGTGTTCATCTGCCGCTCGGAAGCCAGCAGCCTCGCCGGGATTGTCGCCTGGACCCGGGGCCGAAGGATCCTGACCGTGGCGGATGACGAGCGGGGGATGCGCCTGGGTGTGATGCTCTGCTTCCTGACCGATGGGCAGTTCGTGCGCCTGTTCGCGAACCCCGAGGCCGCCGCCACCGAGGGACTCCTCTTCAGCTCCCAGCTCCTGCGCATCGCCCGGATGCCAGGCACCTCCCGATCGGGCTCCTGATGCAGAGCGAGATTTCCGGCACCTTCCCCCTGGCTCGCCCCCGGTCGTCCATCCGCCGCAAGGCGGTCGTGCTCGTCCTGCTCACGACCGGCCTGGCGCTCCTGCTCGCCGCCCTGGGATTCGTGGGCTACGAGGCCTACGCCTCCCGGAGGGCGGCGGCGCAGGACCTGAGGGCCCTGGGCGAGATCGTCGCCTACAACGCCGTTCCCGCCGTGGTCTTCCATGACGCGGGGCCGGCGCAGCAGATCCTGGACGGTCTGCGGGTCCACGGCCACATCACCCGGGCCCGCATCCAGTCCGCCAGCGGCGAAATTCTGGCGGAGTTCCCGCCGGGCAGTCCGCAGAAAGCGGCCTGGCCAGGAACGGCGGTGGAGGACCGGGTATGGTTCTCCCGGGGACGGGTCGAGCTGGTCCAGCGGATCCGCAGCGAGTCGGGAGCACCCGTGGGCCTGCTGTTCCTGGAATCGGACCAGGCGGCCCTGGCGGAGCGGCTGGCCTGGGCCGGCGCCTTCTCCCTCCTCATCCTCGGCCTCATCGGGCCGGTGGTCTGGGTCATCCTGTGGCGCTACGGGCGGGTGCTCACGGACCCCATCCTGGATCTGGCCCGAACCGCCTCCGCCGTCTCCACCACCCGGGACTACAGCCTGAGGGCCCAGGGGCGTTCCGACGACGAGCTGGGGCTGCTCGTCCACACCTTCAACGGCATGCTGGAGCGGATCCAGGAGCAGGACCGGCGGCTGGCGGAGCACCGGGAGCACCTGGAGGTCCAGGTAGCCACCCGCACGGCCGAGCTGGTGCGCACGAACAACGAGCTCCTCGTGGCCAAGGAGCGGGCCGAGGTCTCGAACCGGGCCAAGAGCACCTTCCTGGCCAACATGAGCCACGAGCTCCGGACCCCCTTGAATGCCATCCTGCTCTACAGCGAGCTGGTGCGTGAAGACTCGGAGAAGGAGGGGCACGCCGGGATCCTGCCCGACATCCGCCGCATCGAGTCGGCGGGCCGGCACCTCCTGGACCTCATCAACGACATCCTGGACCTGTCCAAGATCGAGGCGGGGAAGATGACGGTCGCCCGGGATGCCTTCGAGGTGCCGGCCATGATCCGGGACGTCCTGGCCACGGTCGAGCCCCTGGCCGCCAAGAACGGCAACACGCTGGAGGCAGACATCGATCCCGGCGTGACAAGCCTCACCTCGGACCCCACGAAGGTGAAGCAGTCCCTCTTCAACCTCCTCAGCAACGCCTGCAAGTTCACCCGCAGGGGCCGGATCACGGTGGGGGCCGTCCTGCGCCCGGTGGCCCCGGGCGGTCCGCCCTGGCTCCACCTGAGCGTGGCTGACACGGGAATCGGCATCCGTCCCGACCAGCTGGAGCGCATCTTCAACGAGTTCATCCAGGCGGAGGAGACCACCAGCCGGCAGTTCGAGGGCACGGGGCTGGGCTTGGCCCTCAGCCGGAAGTTCTGCCAGATGCTGGGCGGCGACATTCGGGTGGAGAGCGACGTGGGCCGTGGATCCACCTTCACCATCCTCCTCCCCGCCGAACCGCCGGAGACCCCGCGGGCGAGTCCCCCCGGGCCGGCGCCGACCCTCCGGGAGCCGGGCGGGCGGGGCCTGGTGCTGCTCATCGACGACGATCCCCACCTGCTGGAGGCGCTCACCCGGATCCTGGCCCGGGACGGGTTCAGCGTGGTGTCCGCCCAGGATGGCCTGGAGGGCCTGCGGCTCGCCCGCCTCGATCCCCCGGACCTCGTGGTGCTGGACGTGATGATGCCGCGGATGGATGGGTGGGAAGTGCTGAAGGCCTTCAAGGCCGATCCCAGCCTGGCGGACGTCCCCGTGGTCATGCTCTCCATCCTGGAGGAGGCGGAGCGGGGCCTCGCCCTCGGGGCCATCGACTACCTCTACAAGCCCGTGGACCGGGCCCGGCTGACACGGGTGCTGGATCGCCACCGTCCCGCCCAACCCCCCTTCCGGATCCTGGTGGTGGAGGACGATGTCCCCACCCAGCACGCCGTCCAGCGCCTCCTCCTCTCCGAGGGCTGGGAATCCTGGCCGGCCCTGGACGGGCGGGAGGCCCTGCAGCGCATGGAGGTGGAGACCCCAGGCGTGGTCCTCCTGGACCTGATGATGCCGGGCATGGACGGTTTCGAATTCCTGGCGGAGAAGCAGCGGCGGGAGGGGTGGGCCGACATCCCCGTGGTGGTCCTCACCGCGAGGGACCTCTCCCCCGCCGAGCGGGAGCGGCTCCGCGCCGCCCAGGTGGGCGCCGTGCTGCAGAAGGGGCTCTACACTCGGGGCGAGCTGGTCGAGGAGATCCGGAAGGCCGTGCGCAGGGGCATGCCTCCGGTGGAGGGGCGGGGGCATTCATGAGGCGGATCCTGCTGGTGGAGGACAACGAGATGAACCGGGATGCGATCTCCCGGCTGCTGGAGCGCCGGGGCTTCATCGTCCTGACCGCCGCCGACGGGGCGGAGGGCGTCCGCCGGTGCCGGGAGGAGCTGCCCGACCTGGTGCTCATGGACCTCGGCCTGCCCATCCTGGACGGCTTCGAGGCCACCCGCCGCATCAAGGCCGATCCCGCCACCGCGGCCATCCCCGTGGTGGCCCTCACCGCCCGGGCCCTCACCTCCGACCGGGACGCCGCCCTGGCCGCAGGGTGCGTGGACTACGACATCAAGCCCGTGGACCTGGCCCGCCTGGTCGGGAAGATCCGCACGCTCCTGGGCGACGGGGGGACCCCATGACCCACCTGCTCCCGGCGCGCATCCTGGTGGTGGATGACACCGATTTCAACCGCGACGTGATGACCCGCATCCTGGAGCGGGACGGACACCTGGTGGAGACCGCAGAGGACGGCCGGGAGGCCCTCGACAAGCTCCAGGCCGGCACCTACGACATGGTGCTCCTGGATGTGATGATGCCCAACGTGGATGGCATCCAAGTCATCGAGGCCATGCACGGGGACGAACGGCTCCGGCGCCTCCCCGTGGTCATGCTCTCCGCCCTCAACGAGCAGGAGAGCATCGTCCGGTGCATCCAGCTGGGGGCCCAGGACTACCTCCCCAAGCCCATCAACCAGCAGCTGCTCAGGGCCAGGATCCAGGCCTGCCTGGAGAAGAAGCGGCTCCACGACCTGGAGCAGCAGTACACCCTGCGCGTCGAGTCCATCAGCGCCCAGCTCCAGTCCGCCAACGAGCAGCTGCGGCGCGCGAACCAGCTGAAGACCCGGTTCCTGGCCACGGCCGCCCACGACCTGAAGAACCCGCTAGGAGGGCTACTGCTCCTGGCGGACCGGATCCGGATGGACGCCGAGGAGGGTGGCCGGACCGCCGCCATCCCGGCCCAGGCCACCCGGATCCGGGACGCGGTCCAGCGGATGCTGCACATCATCAACGGCCTGCTGGACACGGCAGTGCAGGAGATCGGGGAGGCCACCCCGAACTTCGAGGCGGCGAACCTGGGGGATCTGGTCCACGACGTGGTGAAGGCAAACGAGCCCTACGCCGCCAGCAAGGACATCCGGCTCCACTACCGGGAGACCCTGGGCGGGGCCTGCTGGGGCCGGGTGGACCGGCTCCGGCTGGGCCAGGCCATCGACAACCTGGTGAACAACGCCATCAAGTACTCCCCCCTCGGCCGGAGCGTCTGGGTCGAGCTGACCCCGCGGGTGGTGGAGGGAGCCGACCGCGTGCGGATCGAGGTGCGGGACGAGGGCCCAGGCCTCACGCCCGAGGACCAGGAGCGGGCCTTCGGGTTGTTCCAGCGCCTTTCGGCCCAGCCCACCGGCGGCGAGTACAGCACCGGCCTGGGCCTCTCCATCGTCAAGCAGATGGTGGAGCTGCACGGCGGCTGGGTGTCCGTCGAGAGCCGGCCGGGCCAGGGCGCCACCTTCCTCGTGGAGATTCCCCTCCGGTCCGGATCCGACGGGAAGTAGCCTGCTCCGCGATCCGGGCGCCCCTGTGGCGTAACCTCTTCGCCGGATCCTCGCTCCGCAGGCTGCCCCGCAGCCTGCTCCGCGATCCGGCGGTCGGTCATGGACAGAGTCCGCCGTCCACGTTCACGATCTGGCCGCTCATGTAGCTGGCCCAGTCGGAGCAGAGGAAGGCCACCACGCCGGCCACCTCCTCCGGCTCGCCCTCGCGCTTGAGGATGGCGGGGGCCAGCATTTCGCGCCGCACATCCTCGGGCACGTCGGCGGTCAGTTCCGTGTGGATGAAGCCGGGGTTCACGGCGTTCACGAGCACGCCGAAGGGCGCCATCTCCCGGGCCAGGCTCTTGGTGAGGGCCATGACCGCGCCCTTGCTGGCGCCATAGTTGGTCTGGCCGGCCTTCCCGATGAGGCCCGTGGGGCTGACGATGTTGACGATGCGCCCCCACTTTCGGGCCATCATGCCGCGGACGAAAGCCTTGGTGGCGTAGACCGTGCCCCGCAGATTCACGTTCATCACCTCCTCCCACTTCTCGTCGCCCATGAGGATGAAGGGGCCGTCCTTGCGGGTCCCGGCGTTGTTCACGAGGATGTCCACCGGGCCCAGCTCGGCCTTCACCCGATCGGCGCAGGCTTCCAGCTCGGCCTTCACCCGCACGTCCGCCAGCACGGCCAGGGATTTGCGCCCCAGCCCGCGGATCTCCTCGGCGACCGCCTCTCCCTGCTCCAGGTTCGTGCGGGCGTGGACGACCACATCCGCACCCCATCGGGCCAGTTCCAGGGCGATGGCCCGGCCGATGCCCCGGGACGAGCCGGTGACAAAGGCCGTGCGGCCGAGCAGGGGGGGGTGGTTGAAGGGCATGGCGGGACTCAAGCGCAACGGATTAGCATGCACCAGGGGGGGAAGCATGTCCAAGGATCTGGTGAGCCCTGACGCCCTGGAGGCCTTCCTGGGTGTGCATCCGGATTGGGTGGCCCAGGGCGAGGCCCACGGTCTGACGCTCCGCCGGCGCTACGCCTTCTCGGCCTATCCCAGGGGCCTGGGCTTCGTGGTGGCTGCCGCCGAGCACGCGGAGAAAGTGAACCATCATCCCGACCTGACCCTCGGCTATCGCTGGGTGGTGGCGGTGCTCACCACCCACGTCAGCCGGGGCCTCACCCAGCGGGACCTGGACCTGGCCGAGGCCCTCGACCGCCTCTATCAGGAACATATCTGACCGACCGCCGGATCGCGGAGCACCCTGCGGGGCAGGGCAGCGGAGCGAGGATCCGGCGCAGAGGTCATGCCACGGGACCGCCGGATCGCGAAGCGCCCTGCGGGGCAGGGCAGCGAAGCGAGGATCCGGCGAGGAGGTCATGCCACGGGACCGCCGGATCGCGGAGCGCCCTGCGGGGCAGGGCAGCGAAGCGAGGATCCGGCGAAGAGGCTCCGACGCCGCGAGGCTGGGGCCGAGCGGGAGGCCGCTCCGGGGGAGCGGCCGTCCGATGGAGGTCATGCCACGGGACCGCCGGATCGCGGAGCGCCCTGCGGCCGACGCCTACTTCAGCTCCACGGGCGAACCGCTCGGAGGCACACGGTTGTAGCGCTCCTGAAGGGACCGCGCCCGATCGAGATTCGAGGCGTCGGGTCGGCTGGGATCCGCCGCCATGAACTCCACGAGGTCGATCGTCCCCTGGCTGGGCGGCGGCGCCTGGAAGCCGCGGAGGAGGCGCTCCCGGAGGCTCGTCGCGTAGAGCCGCAGGGATTCGGCTCGGGGGTTCGTCGGGAGCAGGAAATCCGAGACTTCCACCGTCGCCTCGGGGCGGGCCCGGTGCCCCGCGGAGGGACGGGCCGGAGCCCGGGCGGCCAGGAGCAGGCCGTTCCAGATGCCGGGCGGCACCAGGCGGATCCGGGCGGCGGGATCGCTGCCCAGGTCCGTCCGGAGGTCCAGGTGGAGGTCCGGTCCCGCCCCCAGGCTGAGGGCAGTCGCCAGGAGAGGGAGGGCGGCGGCGCGGGCGAGCATCGGAACCCAAGGATGACGGGAACCCGCTCCGGGTTCCTCAGGATTTCCTGGATTTGGGCTTGGCGGGTCGGAAGGGGGCCTTCTTCCCGGGCGCCTGGGCGCTCGCACGACGCGGACGGTCGTTGGAACCCTCGCGACGGGGACCCGTGGGTCGGTCCCCCGGCTTGGAGGTGCGGCGAGGGCGATCCTCGGCGCCCTCGCGGCGGGGCCGGGCGGGGCGGTCGTCGCGGTCGAAGGTGCGGCGGGGCCGTTCCTCGGCGCCCTCGCGACGGGGGCGATCGGCAGGCCCCTCGCGGCGGGGCCGGGCGGGGCGATCGTCGCGATCGAAGGTGCGGCGGGGCCGTTCCTCGGCGCCTTCGCGACGGGGGCGATCGGCAGGCCCCTCGCGGCGGGGACGGGCCGGGCGGTCGTCGCGGTCGAAGGTTCGGCGGGGACGCTCCTCGGCGCCTTCGCGACGCGGACGATCGGCGGGACCCTCGCGGCGGGGACGGGCAGGGCGGTCGTCGCGGTCGAAGGTGCAGCGGGGCCGGTCCTCGGTGCCTTCGCGATGGGGGCGGTCGGCAGGGCCCTCGCGGCGGGGACGGGCCGGGCGGTCGTCACGGTCGAAGGTGCGGCGGGGGCGATCCTCGGCGCCCTCGCGACGGGGACGGTCGGCAGGGCCCTCGCGGCGGGGACGGGCGGGACGGTCGTCGCGATCGAAGGTGCGGCGGGGCCGTTCCTCGGCGCCTTCGCGACGGGGGCGGTCGGCGGGCCCCTCGCGGCGGGGCCGGGCGGGACGCTCCGCCTCACCGGCGCCCTCGAAGCGCCGGGCGCGGGCCGAGCGGTCCAGCTTCCGCTCGCGGGTGATCTTCGGCTTGAAGATCCCCTCCTCCCCGCGGAGTCCCTCCGAAGCGCGGGTGAGGCGGGACTGGGTGCGCAGGACCTTGAGGGCCGCCTCCATGTCCGCGGGCATGGGGGCCGAGACGGTGACCTGCTCGTCGGTGACGGGGTGCCGGAAGCCCAGCAGCTCGGCGTGGAGGGCCTGGCGGTCCAGCATGGGGCTCTCGGTGCCGTAGACCTGGTCGCCGAGGAGGGGGAAGCCCCGGTCGGCGAACTGCACGCGGATCTGGTTGCGGCGGCCGGTCTCCAGCTTCACCTCCACCACGGTGTGGCCGGGCAGGCGCTCCACCACGCGGTAGTGGGTCACGGCCTCCTTGGCGCCGGGGGGCATGCGCTTGCCGCCCGCGCCCTTGCGCTCCTTGGCCACGGACATCTTCAGGGACTTGGCGTGCTCGATGAGGTGGCCGGCGAGGGTGCCGCTGTTCTCCGGCAGCTCGCCCACCAGCACGGCGCGGTAGACCCGCTGCAGCTTGTGCAGCTCGAAGAGCTTCTTCAGGCCGTGGAGGGCCTCGGGAGTCTTGGCGAAGACCAGCACGCCGGAGGTGAAGCGGTCGAGGCGGTGCACGATGTAGAGCTGGAAGCGTTTGAAACCGCGGCGACGGTAGGACTCGGTGATGGCCTCGGCCAGGCTGGGCTCGCCACCCTGCTCGGCCGGTACCGTGAGGAGCCCCGCGGGCTTGTGGACGAAGAGGAGGTGGGTATCCTCCCACAGCGTCTCGAAGGGGCCGGACTGGAGCTTCTTCGCGGGGGGCATCACCTCGTAGGTGCGGTCGGGATCGAAGGCCACCTTCACCGTGTCGCCGGCCTTGAGACGCACGCCGTAGGATTCCGCCACCGCACCGTTCACGGTGACGCAGCGGCCGTCGATGAAGCCCTTGGCCTGCCGGTGGCTCACCACCAGGATCCGGTGGACCTCCGTGGCCAGGGCCGCGCCCTCGTGTTCCGCCTGCCATTCCCGTTCGATGCGCGCCATGGGGGCCTCCTGCGCCCCGCGTCCTTCAAACGCCGGGCAGCCTTCCAGCAGACCACGGAAGGGACGTAGGGCCTAATGAAAAATCGGCTGGCCGCGGAAGGCACGGAATTCCACGGAAGCCACGGAAGGGGTCGCAGCCCTCGCAATGGAGGGCCCCGCATTGATTCCGTGCCTTCCGGCTTCCCTCCGTGCCTTCCGCGACCAGCCCTTTTTGTTTGCCGTGGTGCACAGAAGGAAAAGGGAGCGGCCGGGGCCGCTCCCTTTCCGGTGCCCGGATTGCAGGCTACTTCTTGTCGGCCTTGGCGAAGTCGCCGGCCACGAAGACGGAGATCTTCGAGGGGTCGAAGTGCTTGTGGAGGGCGGCCAGGATCTGGTCGTTGGTGAGGGCCTGGACCTTGCGCTCCAGATCCGCCTGCCAGGCCATGGTGCGGCCCAGGTAGAGGTTCGAGGCGAGGCGGCCGGCCAGCTCCCGGTCCTGGGCGCGGCTGGAGGCCTGGCCCTGGAGCCACGCCGTCTTGGCGTCCTTGATCTCCTGGTCCGTGAAGCCCTTGTCCAGGGCCCGGGCGATCTCCTCCTTGAAGGCGACCTCCAGCTTGGCCAGGTTGGCCGGGTTGTAGATGGCGAAGGCGTTCCAGGTGGCCTTGGCGTCCTGGGGCTGGGCGCTGAACTGGGAACCCACGCCGTAGGACAGGCCGTCCTTCTGGCGGATGCGGTCCGCCAGCCGGCTGCGGAGGGCGCCGCCGCCCAGCATGTAGTTGCCGAGGAGGAGGGCCGGGTAGTCGGGATCCGTGTCGGCCAGGGGCATGACCAGGCCGGAGACGTAGAAGGCGTTGGCCTTGTCGGGGGTCTCCAGCTTCTCGGCCACGGGCTTCACGTCCACGTAGGTGCTGGGGATGCGGGCGAAGGCCACGGGGGCCTTCCAGGTGCCGAAGAGCTCCTCGACCAGCTGCTTCGTGGCGGCCGGATCCACGTCGCCCACGATGGCGAGGTCGCCGGCGCCGGCGCCGTAGA
The DNA here is from genome assembly GCA_036391515.1 of Holophagaceae bacterium. Taxonomy (GTDB): domain Bacteria; phylum Acidobacteriota; class Holophagae; order Holophagales; family Holophagaceae; genus Geothrix. The sequence continues at coordinate 5,425 of DASVZU010000282.1, read as the reverse complement.
AGGCGTCATGGAAGGCCTTGAGGTCCTCCACCTTGGCTGCCTTCAGCTCGGCCAGGGAGTCGTCCACATTGTCCACGTGGCGCGGGTGGCCCTTGGGGTACTGGGCGTCGAAGTGCTGCCGGAGGGCCTGGCTGGCCTGGAACTGCGGCTCGGACTTCTGGTACTCCAGCCCCGTGACCTGCTCCTTCACCAGCGTCTCCAACTCGGAGGCAGGAAAGGCCGGATGCTGCAGCACCTCGGCCACCAGCTGCATGACCTCGGGGAAGGCCTTCCGCTCGGTGGTGATCATCACCCGCGCGTTCTCGGCGTCGCCCATGACGAAGACCTGGGCCTTCAGCTTGTCGAAGGCGTCCTTCAGCTCCTGGCGGGTGTGCTTCGTCGTGCCCCGCATGAGCATGGCGCCCGTGAGCTCGGGCGCGGCGGCCTTGCCCATGAGGGCCTGCTCGCTGCCGAGATGCAGAGTGAGGGTGGCGCTCACGGACTCGCCCCGGGTCTTCTTGGCCAGGATGGCGGTCTTCAGGCCGGAGGCGGTGGTGAAGGTCTGGGTGCGGGCGTCGATGTTCGCGGGCGTGGCGTCGAAGGCCTCGCCCTGGGCCACGGCGGCCTGGCCCTGGTAGCCCTTGAGCATGGCCTCGACGTCCTTCTCCGCGGGGATCTCGGTGCGGTCGGGCTTGGCCGTGGGGATGAACTCGCCCACGGTGCGGTTGCTCTCCTTCAGGTAGTTGGCGGCCACCGCGTCCACCTGGGCGGGGGTCACGGCCTTGATGCGGTCGCGGTTGAGGAAGAAGAGGCGCCAGTCGCCCTGGGCGATGTACTCGCTGAGGGTGATGCCCAGGCGGTCGCTCTGGTTCATGACCAGGTCGAAGTTCTTCAGGAGGCCCGCCTTGGCGCGATCCACCTCTTGCGCGGTGAAGGGCTCGGCCTTGGTGTCCTCCAGCACCTTCAGCATCGTCCCCCGGGCGTCCGCCAGGTTGGCATCCTTGGGCACGGCGGCGCCGAAGAGCAGGAAGCCGGGCTCCTTGGTCTCCCCGTAGTAGGGGAACACCATGGCGGCCTTCTTGGCCTCCACCATCGCCTTGTAGAGGCGGCCCGAGGGGGCATCGGTCATGATGTGGCTGAGCACGTCGAGGGCGGCGCCATCGGGATCGGAACCGGCGGAGACCTTGTAGGCCGCCATCACGGCCTGGATGTCGCCCACGCGGCGGACCGTCACGGAGCGCTCGCCGTCCTGCACGGGATCCAGGGTGTAGGTCTTCTGGATGGTGCGGGCGGGGCGGGGGAGGGCGCCGAACAGGTCATTGATCTTGGCCAGGGTCTTCGCGGGTTCGAACTTGCCGGCCACCAGCAGCACGGCGTTATCCGGCTGGTAGTAGGTGTGGTAGAAGGCCTGCAGGCGCTCGATGTTCACGTGCTCGATGTCCGAGCGGGCGCCGATGGTGGACTTGCCGTAGCTCTGCCAGTCGAAGGCCTTGGCCAGGGTCCGCTCGAGGGTCACGTTGATGGGGTTGTTCTCCCCCATCTCGAACTCGTTGCGCACCACCGTCATCTCGCCCTTCTTGGCGACGGGATCCCACAGGTCCTTGCCGTCGATGTTGGCGTGGACCATGCGGTCGGATTCCAGGTCCAGGATCTTGTCCAGGTTGGCGTCGCCCGCCGGGAAGGTGACGAAGTAGTTGGTGCGGTCGTACGAGGTGGATCCGTTGAACCGGGCGCCCACGCTGTTCAGCACCTCCACCGGGTTGGGGTGGCCGTCCTTCCCGCTGAACTTGCGGGAGGGCTTGAACATCAGGTGCTCGAGGAGGTGGGCCATGCCCGTCTCCCCGTAGTTCTCATTCCGGGAGCCCACCAGGTAGGTGATGTTCACGGTGGTGGTCGGCTTGCTGGCGTCAGGGAACAGGAGGACCTTCAGGCCGTTGGCCAGGTCGTACTCCGTGATGCCCTCCACCGCGGTCACCTTCACGGGGGCGGGCAGGGCCTTGGCGGCGGGGGCCGCGTGGGCGGTCCGGGGCGCGTGCTTCGGCGCCTCCCCGGCCACCAGGGCCAAGGCCAGAAGGCCGCTCAGCGGCAGGACATAACGGCGGGAGAGGGGCATGCGGCCTCCGGACTGTGAAAGATCCCTGATGGGAACCCCCAGGATAAGGGAAAAACCGGTGCAGGTTTAGGGACCTGCGTGTTAAGAATTGTTAAGATGCGGCCCGGGCCTGGGCGGCCAGGGTCCGCTCGATCCGGCGGTCCGGCACCAGCCACATCAGGGCCACGAGGACGTAGAGGCCCCCGGCGATCCAGGGGCTGAGGAAGGCCGAGGGGATGGCCAGGGCGTAGAGGAGGGGCGAGAGCTTCCCCTTCAGGTCCCGGCCCACGGCCGCGGCCAGTACGGAGCCGGGGCCCTGCCGGGCGATGATGATCCGCTGGAGCAGCCAGTAGGCCAGGGAGGCCATGAGCAGCACCACGCCGTAGAGGGCGGTGGGAACCGGGGCGAAGCGGTTCTCGCCCATCCAGCCGGTCACGAAGGGCACCAGGGACAGCCAGAAGAGCAGGTGGAGGTTGGCCCAGAGCATGCCGCCCCCCACCTTCTGCACCACGTGCAGCATGTGGTGGTGGTTGTTCCAGTAGATGGCCAGGTACACGAAGCTCAGGAGGTAGCTCAGGGCCACGGGGAGCAGGGGCCGCAGGGCCGCCCAGTCCGCGCCCCGGGGGGCGTGGAGCTCCAGCACCATGATCGTGATGAGGATGGCGATCACCCCGTCGCTGAAGGCTTCGAGCCGCGTCTTGCCCATGGGACCCCCCCTGCCGAATGGCCTGAATGGGACCAGGGTTCCTCGGCCCCGTCCAGGGGACCTGTGCCAGAGCTACGGCCGCTCGGCCGGCGCGATCCGGGGGAGGCCGGCCTCCGAGAGGGCCTTCTGGAAGGCCGCCAGGTCGCTGGCCTCCAGGGCGGCGAGGTCCGCGAGGACGGCCGCCTGCCGGTCCGCCAGCTCGGCGACCATCCGCGTGGCGCCGGCCGTGGGGCGGGCATCCGCCCCGGCGACCACCCCGGTGAGCCAGGTCCAGTCATGGTCCAGCTGGGGCTCATAGACGAGGTCATCCTCGTCCGCCTGGATGTCGGGGTTGGTGAGCCGGCGCTCCAGGGCCGCAAGGCGGGCCGCCAGGGGCCCCACCAGGGGCTGGATGGCCCCGCCCTTGCCTGCGGCCGCGGCGCGCGGCCCCCAGGCCTCCACCTGGCTCCGCAGGTCGCGGATGCGCTGGACTGCGGCCTGGTTCTCGCTCAGCCGGTCCCGGATGGCCTTGAGCAGGTCGAACTGGGCCTTCAGGTCCGCCTCATCCAGCTTCAGGGCGGGGTTGGCCAGGACCTTCAGCTCCGCCGTGAGCACCTGCGTGCCGCAGGTCACGCGGACAGTGTAGGTGCCCGGGGCCACCCGGGGGGCGTTCCGGTCGCCCTCGTCGAAGACGGCCTTGGGGGCCAGCTCCGGGGGCAGGATGCGCATGTCCCAGAGGAGGCGGTTCAGTCCGGGCTTGAGGGCCAGGGGCTTGTCCTTCAGCCGCTCCCGGTCGCTCTGTTCCGCCTCCCGGCGGGCCTTCAGGTCGCCGGGGTAGTCAGGCTTCACGGTGCTGTAGCGGCGGAGCAGGGTGTTTCCGCTGAGGATCTCCACGCTGAGGGGCGCCTTGGGGATCTCCGCCAGCCAGAGGTCGAGGAGGGCCCCGTTGGGCCGGTTGGCACCCAGGGCGGGGGGCAGGGACTCGCCGTCCTCCAGGGAGGCCTGCTGGAAGCGCACCACCGGCGCGGGCTGGAAGAGGTGGAGGGGCTTCGCGGCGAGGGCGTCGGACCACTGGCGCAGGGGGGCCAGATCGTCCAGGATCCAGAAGCTGCGGCCCTGGGTGGCCACCACCAGATCGTCCCGCTTGATGGCCAGGTCCGTGACCGGCACGGCGGGGAGGTTCTGCTGGAGGGACCGCCAGTGCGCGCCGTCGTCGAAGGAGACGTAGATCCCGCGCTCGGTGCCCGCGTAGAGCAGCCCCTTCCGTGCCGGGTCCTCCCGCACGACGCGGGTGAAGACGTCGCCCGGCAGGCCCTGGACGCGGAGGGCCCAGGTCTTCCCGAAGTCGTGGGTCACGAAGAGGAGGGGCCGGGGGTCGTCCCACTTGGTGGCGGTGGCCGCCACGAAGGCGGAGGCCGGGTCGTGGGGGCTGGCCTCGAGGGCGTTGATCTGGACGTGCTCGGGCAGGCCGGCCCGGTTCAGGGCAGGGGTGAGGTCGGTCCAGGTGGCGCAGCCGTCCCGGGTGAGGTGCACCAGGCCGTCATCGCTGCCGGCCCATATCTGGCCCTTCTCGAGTGGGGATTCCGCCAGCGCGAAGATCGTGGCGTAGACCTCGGCGCCGCTCACATCGAGGGTGATGGGCCCACCGGAGGCCACCAGCGTGGTCGGGTCGTTCCGCGTGAGGTCGGGGCTGGCCTCCTCCCAGGTCTCTCCCTCGTCCCGGCTGCGGAGCAGCTTCTGGGCGGCGTGGTAGAGGATGGAGGGATCGTGCCGGTCGATCATGAGGGGCGCGTTCCAGTTGAACCGGTACTTGAGGGTGGAGGTGGCCCGCCCGCTGCCGAGCTGGGGCCAGGCCATGATGTTGCGGACCTGCCCCGTGCGGTGGTCGTAGCGGGTGACCTGTCCGCCGTACTCGCCCGTGTAGACGATGTCGGGGTTGCGCGGATCGGGGGCCACCCAGCCGCTCTCGCCGCCGCCCACGGGATGCCAGTCCGTGGCATCGATGCCCACGCCGGGCGTGGCGCTGGGCATGCCCACGGAGGTGTTGTCCTGCTGGCAGCCGTAGATCCAGTAGGGCCAGCGGTCGTCGGTGATCACGCGGTAGAACTGGCCCGTGGGCTGGTTCATCTGGGTGGACCAGGTGCGCCCGCCGTTGGTGGTGACCGTGGCGCCGCCGTCGTTGCCCACGATCATGCGGGTGGGGTCGTCGGGATCGATCCAGAGGTCGTGGTGGTCGCCGTGGGTGAACGTGCCCACCGGGGTCCAGGACTTCCCCCCGTCCGTGGAGCGGTGCATCTGGACATTGGGGGCCCAGATGGTGTCCTCGGCCTTGGGGTCCGCATAGATCCAGGAGTAGTACCAGGCCCGCTCCCGGAGGCCGTGGTCGTCGGAGACGTGGGTCCAGTTCTCGCCGTAGTCGTCGCTGCGGTAGAGCCCGCCTCGCGTCTTGTGCTCCACGAGGGCCCACACCCGGCCTGGCCGGGCCCCCGAGGCGGTCACGCCGATCTTGCCGAGGAGACCCTCCGGGAGCCCCTGCGTGAGCCTCTTCCAGGTGGAGCCGCCGTCGGTGCTCTTCCAGAGGCTGCTGCCGGGCCCGCCGCTCACCAGTACCCAGGGCCTGCGCACCACCTGCCAGAAGGCGGCGTAGAGGATGTCGGGGTTCCGGGGAT
>DASVZU010000281.1:0-14078 GCA_036391515.1 Holophagaceae bacterium | reverse complement strand
GCCCATGCCCTGCTTGAGGCGGGTCAGCCAGTCGCCGCTGCGGGGCAGGCCCGCGCTGAAGGTGCCCACCGCCAGGAAGAGCACGCCCATGCCCAGGGAGAAGACGAAGAGCTGGGAGGCACCCAGCCACGCCTGCCCGTGCTGGGCGATGCCCACCAGCACCGAGCCCACGATGGGGCCCACGCAGGGCGCGGAGAGGGGACCCAGCACCAGGCCCATGACGAAAGCGCCGCCCAGGCCCGACCGGGATCCGTCCCCCTGGAGCTTCGCGGCCAGCCCTGCGGGCAGGCGGATCTCGAAGGCCCCGAAGAGGGACAGGGCGAACACCGCGAAGATCAGGGACACGGGGATGAGGAAGCCCGGCTTCTGCGCGAAGGCCCCGAAGGCCGCGCCGCTCTTGGCGGCCACCACGCCCAGGGTCGTGTAAGTCACGGCCATGCCCAGCACCAGGGCCAGGGACAGCACGAAGCCCTTGGCCTTCCCGCCTCCCTTGGCGCCGATGATGGCCATGGTGATGGGGATCATGGGATACACGCAGGGCGTCAGCGAGGCGCCGAGACCCGCCAGGAACATGAGGACGAAGGACCACAGGAGCCCGGACTCCGGCGCCGGGGCCGGCATCGGGGCGGGCGCAGCCGGCAGGGGTGCAGGTGGAGCCGTCACCGGGGCCCCGGCCTTCGCTTCCGCCTTCGTTTCCCCTTCCGGAGAAGCCGCGGGTTTCGCCGCCCCCTTCTCCGCCGGGATGTCCGCCGCCTTCACCTGGAGGGTGCGCGTGGTGGGCGGGTAGCAGACGCCGCCCTCGCCCTCGGTGCAGGGCTGATAGGTCACCGCCAGGGTCACCATGCCGGCGAGGCCGGTGCCGCTCACGGGGATGCGCACGGTCCCGTGCCACACCGGATCGCCGATCTCATCCTTGGCGTCCCCCGGCGGAAGCTGGCCCACCTTCAGGGAGCCAGGCCCGCCCTGCTTCTCCACGGCCATGAAGGCCGACTTCAGGTGGGCACCGGCGGGCGCCGTCACGACCACGGCTCCCTTGTCGAAGCCCAGGCTCACGCTTTTCACGGGATCGAAGGCGGCATCCGCCCTCTGGGCCCGGGCGCCGACCGCCACCATCAGGCTGAGCAGGAATGTGGTCCAGATCCGCATGGGTCCCCCGTGGGAGGCCCAGGATACGGCATCGGCGCAGCCGGAATGCCATGCCTTTGCACCGCCCGCGGGTCTCCCCTAGCCTGGAAGGATGCCGAACCCCGACGCCCGTCCCTGGCTGCCCCCGCTGCTGGCGCGCCTCCGCGCCCACCTGGCGGCCGAGCCCTTCCCCCGGGACGCGGCCCATGACCTGGGCCACATCCTCCGCGTGGCGCGGCTCGCCGACCGACTCGCGGGGGAGGAGGGCGCGGATCCCGAGGTCTGCGTGGCCGCGGCCCTGCTGCACGACCTGGTCTACCGCCCCAAGAACCATCCGGAGTCGCCCCTCACGGCCCGCATGGCGGCGGAGCTGGTGCCCGTGTGGTGCCGGGAGACGCCCGGGCTCGAATCCCGCGCAGAGGCCGTGGCCGCAGCCGTGGCCAGCCACAGCTGGAGCGGGGGCGAGGCGCCCGCCAGCCTGGAGGCCGAGGTGGTGCAGGATGCCGATCGCCTGGAGGCCCTCGGCGCCATCGGCATCGCCCGGGTGTTCGCCACGGGGGCCAGCTTCGGGGCGGGCCTCTGGCACCCGGAGGATCCCTGGGGCGAGACCCGCGAGATGGATGACAAGGCCTGGAGCCTGGACCACTTCGAGCGGAAGCTCCTGAAGCTCGCCGCGGCCATGCGCACCGCCGCCGGCCGCCGCCGGGCCCAGGCCCGCCACGCCACCCTCCTCCGGTACCTCGAGGATCTCCGGATCGAGCTGGACGCGGACAGCCGGTAGCCGGCAGCTATACTCAGCCATGGCCTTCACCCTCGCCCTCCGCCGCCGCTTCGTGGCCGACCATTTCCACGACCTGCCGGGCTTCGTCGAGGCGCGCCACGGCCACAACTGGGAGCTGGAGGCCACGGCCACCCTGGGCTCGGAAGGCGAGGAGGACGCCTTCGCCGCGGCCCTGGATGCCTGGGTGGCAGCGGTGGACTACCGCCTGCTGAACGACCTGCCGGACCTGGCCGGACGCAACCCCACGGCGGAGCTGCTGGCCCAGCGCGCCCTGGAGCACCTGCGGGACGCAGGACTCGACGCCCGGGCCGTGAAGGTCCGCGAGAAGGCCAACTACTGGGCCCTGTGCCGCGCCGGGAACGCCCGGTGAGCCGCCGAACTGCCCGTCCAGCCGGGACCGCCCTGATCCTCCTGGCCCTGCTGGCCTGCGGCCGCAAGGAGACCCCCCCGCCCGCCCCGGCCAGCGCCACGACCGGAGGCACAGAGGCTTCCGTCCTGGCGCCCTGGACGTGGCATCCCCTCGGTGGGCTGGCAGTCATCGAAGGCGAGGTGGCCGAGCCCACGGACCTGGTCCTGGAGGGGCGCTCCATCCGCGAGACCCGCTTCGCCGAGGCGGGCCCGGTGCGCTGGGAGCTCTACCGGCCGCCCGAGGGCGAGACGGCGGTGCTGCGCACGGTTTCGGGCCGCGTGCTTGCCCGTTTCGAATTCACCACCCGGACGGCCGGTACCGTCCCCACCACCCCTCCCGTCCGGCCCCGGCCTGCCGTTCCTCCGCCGCCACCAACTCCCGCGCCCCGGCCGCCCGCACCGGCACCCCCTGCAGCAAGGCCGGGAACATCCGCGGCCACGACCCGGACCCACGCTGCGCCTGTGGCTGCACCCAGGCCCCTGCCCGCCCGGCCCACCGCCCCCCTCCTGGCGCCCTCGGAGACGACTCCGCCCGCCTCGGCCAAGCCGGCCTGGGCGGAGCTGCAACCCTCCGCCCCCGGCGCCCTCCAGCCCCTGCCCCCGGGCGCCCTGCCCCGCTGGCCCGGGGAGGGCGAGGCCCTGAACCTCACCCGGGGACCGGCGGGACGGAAGCAGCTGCTGCTGAGCTTCGACGGCGGATCCAGCGCCGAAGTGGCCACCGAGGTCCTGGACACCCTGAAGGCCCGCGGCGTGCACACCACTTTCTTCCTCACGGGGGCCTTCATCCGGCGCTATCCCGACCTCGTCCGGCGCATGGCGGCCGAGGGCCACGAGATCGGCAACCACACCCTGGACCACCCCCACTTCGCGCCGGGCATGCGGCGCGATCCCGCCTGGACCAAGGCCCGCGTCCAGAGGGAGCTGCTGGATGCGGACGCAGAGCTGGTGAAGGTGCTGGGCCGCCCCATGGATCCCTGGTGGCGCGCGCCCTACGGTGAGCAGACGCCGGAAATCCGTCGCTGGGCCGAGGAGCTGGGCTACCGGCATGTGGGCTGGAGCGAGGGGGCCGACACCCTGGACTGGGCCACGGCCAAGGAGCGGCGCCTCTACCGCAGCGGCACGGCCATCCTCCAGCGGCTCCACCAGCGCCTCGGCCACGATGGGGACGGCCTCATCGTCCTCATGCATCTGGGCTCGGAACGCGCGGAGGGCGACCGGCCCGCCGCCGGCCTCGGGGCCTTCATGGACCGCGCCCGGGCCGAAGGCTGGACCTTCGTCAACGCCAGCACCTTCCTCCGGGAGCTGGGCAAGCCCGCCTGGGACCCCCGTCCGCGCCTGGCCCTGCTCGCCGCCACGGCCCCGGGGCCCAGAGCCTCCGCGGCCCGCTGAGCTACACTGGTGCCAGATCATCGCGGAGGCGGATTGGAGGGCGTGGGCCGGTGGGTGCTTCGGGCGCTGGGGGCCTTCACGGCCCTGGTGCTGATCCTCTCCCTCGCCAGCTACTACCCGCTGGATCCGCACCCCTTCACCCAGGGGAGCGCGGTGGCCTCGGTCCACAACCTCTGCGGCACCCTCGGCGCCATGCTGGCTGGACTCCTCCAGACGCTCGCCGGCCTGGGCGCCTGGGTGGTGCCCCCCTACCTGCTCTGGGAGGCCTGGCCCCACGAGGGCCGTCGCTGGCCCCGGCGGATCGCCTGGCTGGGCCTGGCCCTGGGGCTCTGGACCGCGCTGGGCGGCTTCGGCTCCCGGGTATGGCAGGACGGCGCCGGCGGCTCCCTGGAGCTGCGCTGGGGCGGCTGGCTGGGCAGCATGCTGTGGCCCGCCCAGCGCCGCGTGCTGGGACCCGTGGGCCTGCCCCTGCTCCTCGCCCTGCTCTTCCTGGTGTGCGCCCTCGTGCTGGCTCCCGCCCTCACCCAGGCCCTGGGCCGCCTGCTGATCCGCTGGTTCGGCGAACGGGCCTGGCCCTGGCTCCGTCCCATGCCCGCCCGGGGCGTCCAGGGGTTCATCGCCATGGTGCGGCGGCCCTTCCTCCGATGGCGGAACCCCGACCAGCCCGAGCTGGACGCCAGCGACGCCGTGGCCCTGCAGGCCCTGGCGGCCCGCCAGCAGGACCTGGAGGATCAGCGCGAAGCCCTGCTCCGGGCCGAGCTGGAGACCGCCGAACTCCGGAAGAAGCAGCCCGTCATCCGGGCGGAGGACCTGCTTCCGACCATCCATTCCATGAACCTGGACGCGGCGGTGCTGGAGGGGGTGCCCCTGGATCCGCCCCGCCCCGCCTCCCAGGAGGGGGGCTTCCGCACCAAGCTGCTGGCCCAGGCCCCGCCGCCCCCACCGCCGAAGCCCACCGTGGCCAAGGCCCAGGTGGCCAAGGATCGCTTCGGCCGCGAGATCGTGCAGATGCCCCTGCCGCTCACGGAGCCCACGCCCTCCCGGCCCCTGCCTCCCCTGCAGGAAGCCCGGCCCGAACCCAAGGGGCCCGCCCCCGTCGAGCGGGAGACGCTGCCGCCCCGCCGGCTCTTTGATCCCCCGGCCCCCCATGCCCGCATCGACCCGGCCCTGCTCACGGGCATCAAGGAACGCATTGGACAGAAGCTGTCCGAGTTCAAGATCAAGGGCTCTGTCGCGGGCATGCAGCCGGGCCCGGTGGTCACGGTGTTCGAGTTCCAGCCGGACGCCGGCATCCCGCTGTCGCGCATCCTGGGCATGGAGGAGGATCTGGCCCTCGCCCTCCAGGCCGAGGCCGTCCGCATGGACCGCATCCCCGGCAAGAACCTCGTGGGCATCGAGGTGCCCAACCCGGTGCGGGAGATCATCACCTTCCGCGAGGTCATCGACAGCCCGGCCTTCCGCGAGGCCCCGGGCCTGCTGGCCCTGGCCCTGGGCAAGGACATCGCCGGGCATCCCGTGGTGGCCGACCTGAACAAGATGCCCCACCTCCTCATCGGCGGCAGCACCGGCAGCGGCAAGAGCGTAGGCGTGAACGCCATGATCTGCTCCATCCTCGTGCGGGCCCTGCCGGAGGAGGTGAAGCTCATCCTCGTGGATCCGAAGATGGTGGAGCTGGGCGTCTACGAGGACATCCCGCACCTCTGGGCCCCGGTGGTGACGGACATGAAGGAGGCGGGCCGCGTCCTGAAGTGGGTGGTGGCCCAGATGGAGGACCGCTACCGCCGGCTGGCGCTGCTCTCCGTGCGCGACCTGAAGAGCTTCAACGCCAAGGTCGCCGATGCCGGCGGGCACCTCGACATCTCCGAGCGCACGCCCAATCCCCGCTGGCCCGATCGTCCGGCCGTGCTGGAGCCCCTGCCCCACGTGCTCGTGGTCATCGACGAACTGGCGGACCTCATGATGGTGGCCCGCAGCGAGGTGGAGGACAGCATCGCGCGCATCGCCCAGAAGGCGCGGGCCGTGGGCATCCACCTCATCCTGGCCACCCAGCGGCCCAGCGTGGACGTGGTCACCGGCGTCATCAAGGCCAACCTGCCCAGCCGCCTCAGCTACCGCGTACGCACCAAGATCGACAGCCGCACCATCCTCGATTCCGGCGGTGGCGAACAGCTCCTCGGCGCAGGCGATGCCCTCTTCCTGCCCAACGGAGCCAGCCATCCGAAGCGCATCCACGCCCCGTTCCTCACGGAGGACGAGACCCTGCGCCTGGTCACCTGGCTGCGGGAGCGGGGCCGGCCCGACTACAACCAGGCCCTCATCAGCGCCATGGAGACCGAGGAGGAGACGGCCCTCCTCGACGAGGGCGACGCCGGCGGCGGGGACGACATCTACGACCGCGCCGTGGCGGTGGTGAAGCGCGAGCGCAAGGCCAGCACCAGCCTCCTGCAGCGGAAGCTCAACCTCGGCTACGGCCGCGCCGCCCGCCTCATCGACCGGATGGAGGAGGAGGGGATCGTCGGGCCCGACCGCGGCGCCGGCAAGCCCCGGGAGGTCTTCGCGCCTGAGGCGTGAACCTCCATCCGGTCCCGGATGGGAGGCTCAGGCTCCGCAAGCGCAGCGCGCGGGAGCACCCTCCGGGGGAGGGTGCGATCGCCGGAGGAGGAGGGGATCGTCGGGCCCGACCGCGGCGCCGGCAAGCCCCGGGAAGTCTTCACGCCAGCCGAGTGAACCTCCGCGTCCGGCGGAGATCCCACCTGAGCCGCAATCTCCCCGGAGCACCTATCTGACAGCCCCGCCCGGACATGCCTCTGACTGCAAAAAAGCGGCCACAGGACTGGCGGTAGACGGAGATCACACGTTTCTTGATGCACGTGTAATTAATCATGAAACTCTCCTCACCCCCACCACCTGAGGAGCCCCCATGCACGCCCGACTGCTCGCAACCCTCGCCGTGGCCGCCGCCGCGGCCCTCGCGGCCGACGCGCCGCGGCCCGTCTCGGCCAAGATCTGCACCACCTGCCACACCACCGCGCCCGGCAACCTGCGCGGCTACCTCGACAACGTCGTCGTCAAGACCGGCTCCTTCCAGCTGAAGATGGACGACGCCACCGAGGTCCTGCGCTACGACAAGGCCGGCCTGAAGGTCGTCTCCGAGGAGAAGGCCGACAGCCCCGAAGCCACCCTCAAGGCCATCAAGAAGGGCCACGAGATCCGCGTGGAGTTCACCGAGAAGGACGGCGTGAAGACCGCCACGCTGGTCTCCGTGAAGCCGCCGGTCAAGCTTGCCGCCGCCGACATGGTCAGCACCGAGGAGGTCCAGCGCCTCGTGGCCCTCGGGGCCGAGAAGGGGAAGTACTTCCTCTTCGACTCTCGGCCGCCGGTGCGCTTCAACGAGGGCACCATCCCCACCGCCGTGAACCTGCCCTTCCCCGCCTTCGACAAGAACGTGGGCAAGCTGCCGGCGGACAAGAACGCGCTGGTGATCTTCTTCTGCAACGGGAAGACCTGCAACATGAGCCCCAGCTCGCTCGCCAAGGCCCGCAAGCTCGGCTACACGAACGCCAAGGTCTACGTGGACGGCATGCCCGCCTGGTACGCCAAGCACCACGGCGTGGTGAGCCCCGCCTCCTTCAAGGAGGCCTTCCTCGACAAGGACATCCCGGCCGTCATCCTCGACGTGCGCCCCGCCGCCGAAGCCGCCAAGGGCTTCATCAAGGGCGCCGTCAGCGTGGCCCCCGGCGCCGTGAAGGACCTCCTGGCCGGCGACTTCCCGGCCACGAAGCTGAAGCCGCCGGTCCTGGTGGTGGACGCCGAGGGCGGCGAGACTGCTCGCGCCGCCGCGCTGGAAGTGGTGAAGGCCGGCTATCCCGGCGTGAACGTCCTGACAGGCGGCTTCAAGGCCTGGCAGGCCGCCGGCCTGCCTGCGGAGACGGGAGCCCCCGCCACCCAGGTGGCCTACGTGCCCAAGCTTCGCCCGGGCTCCGTCTCCGTCGCCGAGTTCACCCGCGTCGCCAGCCTGGCTCCCGAGGCCCGGAAGGACGTGGTCATCCTCGACGTGCGGAGCCGGGAGGAGGCCAAGGCCGGCATGATCAAGGGCGCCCTCAACGTGCCCCAGGACGAGCTGGACGCGCACCTCGGCGAGATCCCCAAGGACAAGCGCCTCCTCATCCACTGCGGAACCGGCGCCCGCGCCGAGATGGCCTTCAACATCCTGAAGGACCGGGGCTACAACGTGGCCTACCTGAACAGCGAGATCACCATCATCGATTCCGGGGAGTTCACCATCGACTGAGCCTCCGGCGGCACCAGGGAAAGGGCCGGTCGTCGACCGGCCCTTTTCATGGTCACGGCCCGCCTGCCGGGCCTTCGGGTGTTTCGACGGGCTTCCGGGGGATGCGCCAGCGGCTGCGCCGGGCGGGGTCGGCCAGCCCGCCCGCATGGCAGGCAATGCAGGACGCCAGGTGCGGGTCGGGGCTTCGCCAGTAGGCCCGGGCCGCGCCCCCGGTCTCGGCCTGCCGGTCGGCGGGCACCCGCGCCCAGTAGAAGGTGAGGCGCGGCTGGCCGTCCTTCATTTCCAGGGCGTACAGCGGGCCCGGATCGGGACCTGGGCGGCCCCAGCGGTCTTCCACGGTACTCATGACCACGAGGGCGCCGGGGGGGAGTGGGCCCCCGGCCCGGTAGGCCGCCACGGCGCTTTCGCTCACCCACACACGGATCCAGCGGCCACCGTGGACCGGCGATTTCAAGGGTTCCGGCTGCATGGGGACGAGAGAGGCGTAGTCCAGGGCCCGAACCGGGACCTGGGCCTCGGGGTCCACCACCACCGGCGGCGCCAGGGCGGCCTTGGGCACGGGCGCCGGGGCCGGTCGGGGGCCGGACGGATGGACCATGCCGTGCCCCGTCCGCCCGGCGTAGAGGGCGACGACCGCCCAGATGATCCCGAGGAAGAGGGGCAGGATGCCGAAACCCTGGTGCTCCTTCCGGGGGCGGTGCATGGCCCAGAGGGAAAGGATGGCCACCGGCAGCCCCGCGGCCGCCCACAGCGCGTGCTGGGCGAGCTCGGGTGACACCCCTGGGCCGGGAAGCGGCAGCAGGTGCCCCGGCCGGAGCAGGCCCAGGGCGCGCGCATTGGCCCAGCCGCTCGCGAGAGAGGCCAGGAGCCCGAGGAAGCCCGCCCAGCCCAGGTACCGGCAGGCGATCCACCAGGGCCGGATGCCGCGCCCGGGGCGCAACGCCGCGATGAGGGCCAGGGGAAGGAGCAGGCCTGCGGCCACGGGAAGGTGGGCCATCAGGGCGTGTTTCGTGGCGATCCATTCCATGGGGAGGGGACCTCGCTCGGGGGCAGTGGCTTCCGCAGTCTGCCATCCCCCCACGGGCTTGTGGATCGAAATTCCTGTCACAATCCCAGCCATGAAACAGATCCTCCTCCAGCAGGTCCAGGCCGCCATCGACCTGAAGCGGGCCTTCTTCGACGCGGAACTGGACCACATCCTGCGCCAGGCTGAGGACATGGCCGAGCGGCTCCGCCGGGGCTGCCGCATCCTCGTCTGCGGCAACGGCGGCAGCGCCGCCGACGCCCAGCACCTGGCCGCCGAGCTGAGCGGGCGCTACCTCAAGGAGCGCCGGGCCCTGGCCGGCATCGCCCTCACCACGGACACCTCCGCGCTCACCGCCATCGGCAACGACTACGGCTTCGACCAGGTCTTCTCCCGGCAGGTGGAGGCCCTCGGCCGCCCCGGCGACCTGCTGATCGGCATCTCCACATCGGGCAACAGCCCCAACGTCCTCCGTGCGGTGGCTTCCGCCAAGGGCCTGGGGATGCATACCCTGGGCCTGCTGGGCCGGGACGGCGGCCAGCTGAAGGCCCTGGTGGACGATGCCCTTGTGGTCCCCTCTCCCGTCACCGCCCGGATCCAGGAGATCCACCAGATGGTCTACCACTTCTGGTGCGAGGCCCTGGATGCCCATTTCTGAGGGCCGTCCGTGACCCTGGCCGCCGGCCTGCTCGCCCTGGCGCTGCTGCTCCCGCAGAAGCCGCCGCCGCAGCGCCCCATGTACCAGTGGCGCGATGCCGGAGGGCAGGTCCACGTCACGAACACGCCGCCGCCCCCCGGGGCGGAGCTCGTGGACGCACCGCCGCCCCAGCCCGCCGTGGAGCTCGGCCCACCCGAGCCGGCGTTCCGGCCCAAGGCGAACCGCATCGACCGGCGGAGGGGCGAGCTCACCGCCACCCAGCAGGCGGCCTGGCGGGCCCTGGAGGACCACCTCGCGAAGGCCCGGACCCGCCATGACCCCGGCACCCTCGAGGCCGTGACCGATTCCCTCATCGACGACTGCCTCTGGGGCAGCGGCCTCTGGGCCGTGATCCTCCTCCCCATCCTGTCCGTGGCCCTCATGGGCCTCCTGGGGTGGTGGCTGGCTCTGGGGCTGCAGGCCGGCACCCGCATCCCCATCGTCGGGGGCTTCCTCCTCCTCGGCCTGGCCTTCGGCCAGCTGCTGCTCGCCTCCTTCCTCTACCATCCGCAGGCCCTGCGCCTGCGGCAGAACATGGAACTGCTGGAGGTGCACACCGGCGGGAAGGAACTCCGCCCGGAGAGCCACGCCCGCCTCGTGGAGCGCTACCGGGCCCTGGAGGACGCCGCCGATCCCCTGCAGCCTCCCTGGCGCTTCCCCTTCCAGGTGGCGGCCCTTCGCCGGGACATGAAGCAGGTGATGGTTGATCCCTGATCCCGCCGGAACCCTGGGGAGGCACCTGCCCTCCCTCCGGGCTGCCGCCCGCCGGGAACCCCTGGGGCTCTACCTCCACATCCCCTTCTGCCTCGATCGCTGCACCTACTGCTCCTTCGCCACCACCCGCGACCGCGAGCTCCAGCCTGCCGTCGTGGCCCGTCTCCGGCGGGAGATCCGCGCCTGGGGGGAGGCCCTGGGCCGTCCCGCCGTGGACACCCTCTACCTCGGCGGCGGAACGCCCTCCCTCCTCACGGGGGAGGAGCTGGCCGGCCTCACCTCCGACCTCCGTGCGGCCTTCGATCTCGGATCCCTGGTGGAGGCCACCCTGGAGGCCAATCCCGGCACCGTGGACCAGGCCTGGCTGGAGGGGGCCCGCGCGCTGGGCTGGGACCGCATCAGCCTCGGCGTGCAGGCGCTGGACGACGGGCTCCTGGCGCGGCTGGGGCGCATCCACGGGGCGGCCCAGGCCCTGGAGGCCCTGGATCTCGCCGAGCGCGCCGGCTTCCGGCGGCGCAGCGCCGATCTCATGGTGGGCATTCCCGGACAATCGCTGTCCAGGGTGATCGAGGACGCGCGCACGCTCGCCGCCACCGGCCTCGAGCACCTGAGCATCTACCTCCTTGATCTCGACAAGGCCTGCCCCCTGAAGGCCGAGGTGGAGGCCGGGCGCCTCGCCCTGCCCACCGAGGACGAGGTGGCGGACGTGTTCGAGGCCCTCCAGGCCGAGCTTCCGCCCCTGGGCCTCGAGCCCTACGAGATCAGCAACTACGCCCGTCCCGGCGCCGAGAGCCGCCACAACAGCCGGTACTGGGAACGCCGACCGTACCTGGGCCTGGGCCCCAGCGCCGCCTCGCAGATGGCGGAGCTCCGCTGGACGGAGCCGGCCGTCATCCCGGCCTGGGTGGAGGATCGCGGCAGCCCGGAGATCCAGGAACTGGACGCGGCGGAAGCCCTGGCCGAGATCCCCCTCCTGGGCCTGCGGCTCCACCGGGGGGTGGACTGGGGCGACCTGGGGCGGCGCGCCGCGGACTTGAACCTGCGCCCCCTCGCGGAGGCCTGGGAGGCCCGGCTCCGCGCCCTGCAGAAGGAGGGGCTCACCGTGTGGGAGGGCGACCGGGTGCGCCTCAGCCCTCGTGGCATGCTCGTCAGCAACGGCATCCTGGAGATGTTCGTGTAGCCTCGAACGAAGACGGCTGTCCCGGAGCCCCGCATGCCCTACGTCGGCGAGAGCGCCGCCCTCCTCACTTCCGCCTGCTGGGCCCTGAACTCCGTCTGCTTCACCCTGGCGGGCCGGCGGGTGGGTTCCGCCTCCGTAAACCTGGTGCGCCTGCTGCTGGCCTGGGTTCTTCTCGTGGGGCTCCACCTCCTCCTCTTCGGTAGCGCCTTCCCCATCCACGCCGGGGGCACCCGCCTGGGCTGGCTCGCCCTCTCCGGACTCATCGGCTTCGCCCTGGGTGACGCCGTGCTCTTCGAGGCCTTCCTCCTCATCGGCGCCCGGCTCTCCATGCTGCTGATGACCCTCTCCCCCATCTTCAGCGCCCTGCTGGCCTGGGTCTGGCTGAAACAGGATCTGGGGCCCCTCAAGCTGGTGGCCATGGCCGTGACCCTGGCGGGCATCGCCTGGGTGGTGTGGGGCGACGGCGACCAGGAGGCCCATCCCCATCGGCTGCGCGGTGTCCTCCTGGGCATCGGCGGCGCCCTGGGCCAATCCGTGGGCCTGCTCTTCAGCCTCTACGGCCTGGCGGGCGGGTACTCGCCCATCTCCGCGAACCTCGTCCGGGTGAGCGCCGGCCTGGTGGCGCTCCTGGCCTACTTCACCTTCAGGCGCCGGCTCGGGCCCTCCCTGGACGGGCTCCGGGACCGGCCTGCCGCGGGCCTCATCGCCCTGGGCGCGGCCACGGGGCCGGTGCTCGGCGTGATCTTCTCGCTGGTGGCCATCGCCCGGGCCCCCATGGGGGTGGCGGCCACCCTCATGTCCCTGGCCCCCGTCTTCCTCCTCCCCGTCGCCCACTGGGGCTTCCGCGAGAAGGTGGGTGTCCATGCCATCCTGGGCACCGTGCTGGCCCTGGCCGGCGCTGCGGCGTTGTTCTTCGTCTAGGAGCGTGCATGCCCCTCCGCAAGGATCCCCTCAGCTGGCTCTACCCGCCCGTGGAGCCCTACGCCGTGCACCGCCTGAAGGTGTCGGACCTGCATGAGATCTACGTGGAGGAGAGCGGCAACCCGGCCGGCAAGCCCGTGGTCTTCCTCCACGGCGGGCCCGGCGGCGGCACGAGCCCCAAGCACCGCCGGTACTTCGACCCGGACAACTACCGCATCGTGCTCTTCGACCAGCGGGGCTGTGGCCAGAGCACGCCCTACGCCGAGGTGCGCGAGAACACCACCTGGGACCTGGTGGCCGACATTGAGCGCATCCGGGAGCACCTGGGGATCGACCGCTGGATGGTCTTCGGCGGCTCCTGGGGCGCCACCCTGGGCCTGGCCTACGCGGAGCGGCACCGCGAGCGCGTCACCGAGCTGATCCTGCGGGGCGTGTTCCTCCTGCGCCAGCGCGAGGTGGACTGGCTCTACCAGGAGGGCGCCAGCCGCGTCTTCCCCGACGCCTGGGAGCCCTACCGCGACGCCATTCCCGCGGCCGAGCGCGGCGACTTCCTGCAGGCCTACGCGAAGCGCCTGCTCAGCGAGGACCCGGCCGTGAACCTGCCCGCCGCCAAGGCCTGGAGCATCTGGGAGGGCGCCACCAGCAAGCTCCTCCCCGATCCCGACTTCATCGCCTCCTACGGCGACGAGGCCACCACCCTCGCCTTCGCCCGCATCGAGTGCCACTACTTCCTGAACAGGGGCTGGCTGGACGAGGCCCAGCTCCTGCGCGACGCGGAGCGGCTCCGGGGCCTCCCCGGCGCCATCGTCCAGGGCCGCTACGACATGGTCTGTCCCGCCGAGAGCGCCTGGGCCCTGTCGAAGGCCTGGCCCGAAGCCGACCTCGTCATCGTCCCCGACGCCGGCCACAGCGCCTACGAACCCGGCATCTCCCGGGCCCTGGTCGCGGCAACGGACCGGTTTGCCCGATGAAAAAGGGCGGACAGGATTAACAGGATTTTGAAGGATTAACAGGATTTCAAAGCAAAGGCCTTATTCCTGTTAATCCAGCTTTTAATCCTGTTAATCCTGTCCCCGCATTTCAACCTTTGCTCCGGTGCCTGAGGTGGTCGACCACGAACCACGCCACGCCCGCGACGATCAGCACGCCGATGACGGCATCCAGCTTGTGGAAGTAGGCCCCGAGTGTGTTCCACTTCTCGCCCAGCTTGTAGCCGATCCAGGCCAGGCCCAGGCACCAGGGCAGGCTGCCCGCGAAGGTGTAGAGGTGGAAGCGGGTGCGGTCCATGCGGGCGATGCCCGCGGGCAGGGCGATGAAGGTGCGGATGACCGGCAGCATGCGGGCGATGAGGATGGCCCAGTGGCCAAAGCGGTCGAAGAAGCGGTGGGCCTGGTCCACATGCTCCAGGTTCAGCCAGATGTAGCGGCCGTAGCGCTCCACGGCCTTGCGCCCCCCCCAGGCGCCGATCTCGTAGGCGGGGATGGAACCCAGGTTGCAGCCCAGGGCGCCGAAGAAGCCGGCGATCCAGACCTGGGCCATGGGGGAGCC
>DASVZU010000280.1:0-2117 GCA_036391515.1 Holophagaceae bacterium | reverse complement strand
TGGTCTTGTAGAGGCCTCGATCGCCGCCGTCACGCCAGAGGGGCCCCTGGGCGGCCACGAAGACCACCTTCGAATCCCGGGGATCGATGAGGATCTTCGCGAGGTGTTCCGAATCCTTCAGGCCCACGTTCTCCCAGGTTTCGCCGCCATCCGTGGACTTGTAGAGGCCGTCGCCGTAGGCCACCGACCGCTGGCTGTTGTTCTCGCCGGTGCCCGCCCACACCGTCAGGGGATCCCTGGGGTCCACCGCCACGCACCCCAGGGAGTACGAGCCCTCGTGGTCGAAGATCGGCGTCCAGGTGGTGCCCGCGTTGAGGGTCTTCCAGAGGCCGCCGGAAGCCGAGGCCACGTACCAGGTGTCGGGATGGGAGGGATCGATGGCGAGATCCACCACCCGGCCCGAGGTCACCGCCGGGCCCAGGTTCCGGAAGGCCAGCCCCTGGAATGTCGACGCTTTCCACGGGGCGGGAGCGGTCACCTTGGGGGACGCGGCCATCAGGGCCGATCCCACCAGCAGGCAGGTCAGGGTGGTGGGGCACAGGGAACGGGGCATGGATGCCTCCTGTTGCGAGGTGGAAGGTCCATCATGCGCCGGGTCGCGGCCGGCGGGTAGCCCGAGCCTACATTGGAGGCATGGATGCCTCCTTGAGTCCCCGGAACGCCACCCTTCCCCTGGAGGGCGCCGCGCCGCCCCTCCTCCTCCGGGCGGAGTACTTCGAGGGTCAGATCGATTTCCGCGCGTTCTGCGCCCGACATCCCCACCACAAGGTTCTTTCCACCAACCCCCTGGTTCTGGAGCCGGAGTCGGGCACCTGGGTGTACCTCTCCCGGTTCGGAGCCGTGGTGTTCTGGAACGCCTCGCCGGAGGTGGTGGAGACGGTGCTGGCCGACCTGGCGGGCATGCCGGGCCTCGGCGCCCGCGTGGAAGCGGCCCGCGACGACCTCCGGGTGCACCTGGGCGCGGAGGCCGATCGCGTGACCTTCTCGGAAGTGTGGCTTCGGGAGCTCACCCTCGACACCTTGAAGATCGTTTCCCTCGCACTGGCCCAGAGTGTGGCGCTCGACTCCGTGGAGGCCGAGGTGAGCCGGGCCCTGGACCGCTTCCACCCGGTGGTGGAGGCCCTCCGCGCCGAGGGGCGCCTGGCCTCCGGCCAGCGGGACCTGCTGCGCACGGTGGGCTTCGCGATGTCGGTGCGTTCCGCCGTCCTGGATACCCTCACCCTGTTCGACGATCCGCCGGAAACCTGGGAGAGCGAAGCCCTGGCCCATCTCGACAGCGCCCTCTGGGACCAGTTCGACCTCGAGGAGCGCCTGGCCGCGGTGAACCAGAAGGTGGCGTACCTCCAGGATGCCGGCGCCACCGTGCTGGACGTCCTCGCCCGCCGCAAGGACCAGCGCCTGGAATGGATCATCATCGTCCTCATCCTCGTCGAGGTGGTCCTGTTCGTCTGGAAGGAATTCCTCGTGCGATAGGCCCGGGGCGCGTGACTCCCGTCACTGAGGAAAGCCCGATCTGAAGGTCCGTTATAGAGTGGAAAGGCGTGTCTCCAAGGGAGGGACGCACCTGGAGGCCCTGTGGACGCCCTGCTCGAATCCCTCGAACCGAAGACCCTCTGGTCCTACTTCCTGGAGCTCTCGAAGATCCCGCGCGGATCGAAGAACGAGCAGGCCGCGGCCGCCTGGGTGCTGTCCGAGGCCAGGGCCCTCGACCTGGAAGCCATGCAGGATGCCATCGGCAACGTCATCATCCGCAAGCCCGCCACCCCGGGGCGCGAGCAGGCCCCCCTCACCGCCATGCAGGCCCACGTCGACATGGTGTGCGAGAAGAACGAGGCCACGAAGCACGACTTCACGAAGGATCCCATCCAGGTGTGGCGCGACGGCGACCTGCTCCGGGCCAGGGGTACCACCCTCGGCGCCGACAACGGCATCGGCGTGGCCTCTGCGATGGCCGTACTGGCCTCGAAGGACCTCGCCCACGGTCCCTTGGAGGTGCTCATCACCATCGACGAGGAGACGGGCCTGACCGGCGCCGGCAACCTCCAGTCCGGCCTCCTGAAGGCCAAGTATCTCCTCAACCTCGACAGCGAGGAGGAGGGCGACCTCACCATCGGCTG
>DASVZU010000279.1:0-1986 GCA_036391515.1 Holophagaceae bacterium | reverse complement strand
GTGGGGCACCCGTTCGGGCATGTTCAGGAAGCCCCAGGCCGTCGCGGCCATGGCCTGGGCGCCCTGGATGAGGTCCCCGGGGATCACGTGGGTGAAGGTGTCCGCCTGGCTGTGGTGGGTGATCTTCATGTAGTCCACGGGATCCTGGATGGCGGCGAAGGCAGGCACCCCAAGCTGGAAGAAGGGCCAGTGGTCCGTGTCCCCGGGCTGGGTGAAGGCGCCGATCTCCCGGCAGCCCAGGTTGTTCGCCGGGGCCATGGCCACGGCCAGGGGCGCGCGCCAGATCTCCTGGCCCATGTCGGGCCAGCCCAGGATGCGGCCCGTGCCCATGTCATCCACGAGCACTGCCTGGAGGTTCGCGGCCTCGGCGGCGTGGGCCTTGGCATAGGCGTTGGAGCCCAGCAGGCCCTCCTCCTCCCCGCTGAAGAGCACCACGCGCAGGGTGCGCCTGGGCTTCAGGCCCAGGGCCTGGATGGCCCGCAGCACCTCCATGGAGGCCATGGCGCCGGTGCCGTTGTCCGTGGCACCGGTGCCCAGATCCCAGGAGTCCAGGTGCCCACCCACGATCACCACCTGGTCGGGCCACTCCGAGCCCTTGATCTCGGCCACCACGTTGTGGGCCTGCACGGGCTCCTTGCTCAGCTCCCCGGCGATCTGGATCTCCACGACGGGATGCTGGCCGCGCTTCACGAGGCGCGTCAGCATGTCCGACTGCTCGCCGGAGAGGAAGGCCGTGGGCGTCGTAGCACGGCCCCAGCGGGGCACGGGGCTGCCGGTCATGTTGAGAAGGTCATCCGGCCGACCGGAGCCCCGGAGCAGCACCGCAGCCTTCAGGTCCTTCATCAGGCCCATGAGCTCCCGGTAGTAGGTGCGACGGTCGACCTTGGGGTCGGGCTTGGGGAGGGCACCCATGAGCACGATCTTCCCCTCCAGGGTGGGGATGAGCGCCTTGAGCTCCTCCACCGTCTGGGCCTGGAGGACCACCAGCTCCCCCTTTACCGGGCCCTTCGTGGCCGGGCTCCAGGCCATGGCCGCCAGGTGCAGGTCCATCCCGTTCAGGTTCACCAGCCGGCCCCAGTCGTGGCCCCGGGTCCAGCGGGGACCGAAGTCGTAGGCCTCCGTGTGGACATTGACGGCCCCATAGGCCTTGAACTTCTCCATGGCCCAGGCCTCCGCCTTGAGCAGCCGCTCCGAACCCGTGAGACGCGGGCCGATGTCGTCGGTCAGGGCCTCCAGGTTCGTCACCACTTGGGGATGCGTCCCGATCTCTCCGATGAGCCGGGCCACGTCGCTGGTGAAGGGCTGGTCGGGGATGCCGAACTCGAAGCGGGGCTTTTCGGCCTTCTTGGGTTCGGCCGGGGCCTGGGCGGCCAAGGCAAGGGCGCTCAGGCCCAGGACGAGGAGGGGGAGGAGGCGCATGGGGGCTCCGGAGATGAGCCCTCACCTTACGAGGGTGATTTCCTGCCCGCAACAGGAAAACCGGGCCTACCCCAGTCCCCCCCGTCCGTGGCCCAATACGGCCATGTCCGACGCCGCCCTCTCCCCCCTCGAGGCCCGGGTGCTGGGCTGCCTCATCGAGAAGCAGCTGAGCACGCCGGACGTCTATCCCCTGTCCCTGAACGCCCTCCTGAACGCCTGCAACCAGACCAGCAACCGTGACCCCGTGATGCAGGTGGCGGAGGGGGACCTGGCCGCCGCGGTGGAGGGTCTGGTGGACCAGGGCCTGGCGGAGCGCTGGCCGGGGCGCGTGATGAAGCTCGCCCACCTGGCCAAGCCCCGCTGGAACCTCTCCGTCCAGGAGGCCGCCCTGCTGGCCGAACTGCTCCTGCGGGGCCCCCAGACGCCCGGCGAGCTGCGGACCAACACCCGGCGCATGTACGCCTTCCCCGACATGGCCGAACTGGAGGCCTGCCTGGAGACCCTCCTGGAGGCCGATCCCCCCCTTGTGCTCCGCCTGCCGCGGGCCCCGGGTTCCCGTGAAGCCCG
>DASVZU010000278.1:0-2087 GCA_036391515.1 Holophagaceae bacterium | reverse complement strand
AAGTCTGGGCCTGCGGCTGGGAGGACTGGCAGGGCCGGATGCGCCGCGGCGAGATCCACCACGCGCTGGTCCTCACGGCCTTCCAGCTCCTCAGCCTGTGGGAGGGGTGGCCCGAACTGCGGCGGAGCCTGGAAGGCTGATCAGGTTAGGCTATTGGTCAGTCCGATATGGGAGGGAACGATGGCCAGCGAGTGCTCCTTCGACGTGGTGTGCAAGGTGGATCTGGACGAGGTGAAGAACGCCGTGTCGCAGGCCATGAAGGAGATCGGCCAGCGGTACGATTTCAAGGGCTCCGTCTCCAAGATCGAGCTCAAGGACGACAAGGCGCTGGTGCTCACCAGCGATGACGAGGTGAAGCTGAAGGCCGTCCTCGATGTCCTGCAGACCAAGCTGCACAAGCGCGGCGTGAGCATCCGGAGCATGGTCTACGGCAAGATCGAGCCGGCGGCCAAAGGCAGCGTCCGCCAGGAGGTCACCATCCAGCAGGGGATCCCCGTGGAGAAGGCCAAGGGACTGATCAAGGCCGTCAAGGACGCCAAGATCAAGGTCCAGGCCAGCATCCAGGGGGACCAGCTCCGGGTGAGCGGCAAGAGCCGGGACGATCTCCAGGAGGTCATCGCCCTTTTCAAGAAGGATGATCAGGGCCTGGATCTGCAGTTCACCAACTACCGGGGCTGATGTGGCTCGTCTCGACCTCTCCCGCTACTTCCTCCCCGTCGCGCCGAAGCTGGCAGGCGTGGAGGCGGAACTCCAGCGCATCCTCCAGAGCGACGTGGAGGTGGTCCAGAAGCTGGCGGACCATGTGCGGGGGGGGCAGGGCAAGCGCCTCCGCCCGGCCCTGGTGATGCTCTCTTCCCGCTTCTGCGGCGTTCCGAACGACGAGGACGTACGCTTCGGCGCCGTCTTCGAACTGATCCACACGGCCACGCTGGTGCATGACGATGTCATCGATCACGCCCAGCTCCGTCGGGGGATGCCCACCCTGAACCGCCTCTGGGGCAACACGCTCACCGTGCTCTTCGGGGATCTGCTCTACCTGGTGGCCATGAGCGAGGCCATCGCGGGCCGGAGCTGGCGGATGATGGAGATCTTCGCCGAAGTCACCACCCGCATGATCGAGGGGGAGCTCATCCAGAACGATGTGCTCTTCAAGCTGGACACCAGCCGCAAGGACTACTTCGACATCCAGGAGCGGAAGACGGCCCTGCTGTTCAGCGGATGCACCGAAACGGGGGCCGTCCTCACGGGTCGGGGCCAGGACGAGTGCGCGGCCATGCGGGAGTATGGCCTGGAGGTCGGCCGCGCCTTCCAGCTCGTGGACGACCTGCTGGACTACACGGCCACCAGCGAGGAGCTTGGCAAGCCGGCCTTCAGCGATCTGCGCGAGGGGAAGCTCACCCTGCCCATGCTCACCCTGCTGGAACAGGCCCCCGACGAGGTGCGGTCGCTGATCCGCACCATCTGGGACCGGGGCGAGGAGGTGCCCATTCCCGAGGCGGAGGAGCAGGCCCTGCGAGCGCTCATCGCACGCCACGACGCCCTGGCCGAGACCCGCGACCTGGCCCTCAAGGCCTCGAGGAATGCTGTGGCCCGCCTGGCCGCGGTTTCGGGTGACGCAGCTACTGGCAACCTCCTGCGTGAGATTCCCGAGGTTCTCCTGTCGCGGAGCATGTGAGCCGCCCGCCGGGTCAGGCTCCCATGGCCGTCATCAGGGCCTGGAACCGGGGCAGGTCGCGCACGGCGTCAAGGTCCCCGTCATGGAGGAACCAGTTCCTCTGGGTGAGCCCGGCCGCCACGGCCCGCTCCAGGCAGTCCATGGCCTCCTCGGGATCGCCGGCGAGGGCGTGGATGCAACCCAGGTTGTAGAGCAGCATGGGATCCTCCGGATCCATGCTCCGGGCCATCCGCGCCCAGGCCAGGCCCTTCTCCCGCTCGCCCAGGGCCACGAGGGCGTTGGCGCCCAGGTAGCGGGCCCGCACGTCGTCGGGTTCGCGCGCGAGCCGCTCCTCCACCAGGGAGAGCCCCTTCCGCCGGGCTCGTTCGGCCTCATCCTCCACGCCCAGGCTGTGGTAGACCTGGGCCACCAG
>DASVZU010000277.1:0-6054 GCA_036391515.1 Holophagaceae bacterium | reverse complement strand
AACTGGATTGGGAGGATTCGAAGGGGGTCTCTCCGGCGCAGGCCTGGACGAACGCGCGGGCGAGGGGCACCGGCAATCCCCTCAGGGCGGCCCGTTCGGGCTGGAACAGCGTGGCGGCGAAGAAGGGATGGCCTACCAACTCCACCCCGCGCACCTCGCCGGTTTCATCCAGGGCGGCCGCCCGCAGGGGGCCACTGACGAGGGCTGCCTGGAAGTCCGGGTTCAGTCCGTAGCGGCACCGGTAGCCTTCCCGGGTTTCGGAGGTCCCATAGGCGGCGGCGATGCGGGTCCCCGGTACCAGGCGGACGGGGCCCGTGGTTTCGACCAGGGAGCAGGCCAGCGGGGCAATGACGGCTCGCGAGGCACCCGGCGTCGTCTCGGCATGGTCGGCATCGGCCCACCCCAGCACGTTCCGCGCGTACTCGACGATCGCATGCTGGAAGCCGCCACAGGTCCCGAGGAAGGGAACAGCCCCTTCGCGGGCGTGGCGGATGGCGAGGAGGGCACCGTCCATGCTGCGATAGGGGCTGGCCGGTACGCACCACAGGCCATCCAGGTCCGAGAGGCGGGAAACGGAATGGATCTCGTCGGTGGGAATCCATTCGGACCGGACCTCGAGGCCCAGCGCCTCGCCAGCCTGTCCCAGGGCGAGGGGAATGGCCTGGTGCGCGGGCACCGAGGCATCAAAGTCCCCCACCAAGCCAATCCGCACCTGGCCCACGTCCCTACCCCCATCCAACCCGAATCACCCCAGGAAAGGCACCAGCCTTCCCAGCCTCAGCGCAGCTTCGCAATCGGCGGGGGTGCCAATACCAACCACCGCCCTGGGCAGAGGAGGATCAGTTCTCGGTCTCGACGACCTTCTCGAGGGCCTTGTGCTCCTCGACGAAGAAGTCGATGGCCTTCCGCAGGGAATCCTTCATGGACACCTTGGGGGCGAAGCCGAAGGTCTGCTGCATGCGCTTGATGCTGGGGGTGCGGCGGGCCACGTCCTGGTAGCCCTTGCCGTAGAAGTCGCCGCTGCCGGTCTCGACCATGCTCCCCTCGGGGATGCCGCGCTCCTTGCGGAAGGGGTGGTCCTTCCAGATGGCGATCATCATCTCGGCGATCTCGCGGACGCTGTAGTCGTTGGCGGGGTTCCCGATGTTGAAGATCTGGCCGTCGGCCTTGCCGTTCTCGTTGCGCAGGACGGCCATCAGGCCGTCCATGGCATCCTCCACGTCGATGAAGCAACGGCGGGCCGTGCCGCCATCCACCAGGTTCAGGGGCTCGCCGTTGAAGAGGTTCCAGCTGAACTGGGTCACGAGGCGGGAGCTGCCCTCCTTGGCGGTCATGAGGCTGTCCAGCTTGGGGCCCATCCAGTTGAAAGGGCGGAAGAGGGTGAACTTCAGGCCGTGCTGGAAGCCGTAGGCCCAGATCACCCGGTCCAGCAGCTGCTTGCTGGTGCTGTAGATCCAGCGGTTCATGGGGATGGGGCCCGTCACCAGGGGCGATTCGTGCTCGTCGAACTCGGCGTCCGGGCACATGCCGTAGACTTCGGAGGTGCTGGGGAACACCACGCGCTTCTTGTACTTCACGCACTGCCGGACCACGCGGAGGTTCTCCTCGAAGTCCAGCTCGAAGACGCGCAGCGGGTCCGTCACGTAGACCTTGGGGGTGGCGATGGCCACCAGGGGCAGCACCACATCGCACTTCTTGATGTGGTACTCGATCCACTCCTTGGAGATGGTGACGTCGCCCTCGACGAAGTGGAACCGGGGGTTCCCGAGGTATTCCTCCACCTTGTTCGTGCCCAGATCGAGGCCGTAGACCTCCCAGTCGGTGTCGCGCAGGATGCGGCCCACCAGGTGGGAACCGATGAAACCGTTGACGCCGAGGATGAGGACTTTCACGGGAGCTCCGATGGCAAGCAAAAACGTTTGAGTCTACCAGCTCCGGGCCGGTTCCCGGTGCTCAGATCCGGCACACCACCTTGCCGAAGCCTTGTCCCTGCTCCAGGTGGCGCTGGGCTTCGGGGTAATCCGCGAGGTCGAAGATCCGGTCGATGACGGGGCGGAAAGGCGGATTCGTGGGGTTCCGCCGGATCAGGGCGAGTTGGGTCCAGAGGTGCTCCCGGCGACCCATGTAGGAGCCGTGGATCCGGATCTGCCTGGCGAAGAGGGCCCGCAGGTCGAAGGCGGTCTCCCGGCCCGTGGTGGCGCCGCAGGTGACGATGCGCCCGCCCCGGGCGCAGGCGGCCAGGCTGGCGCTCCAGGTGAGGGCTCCGGTGTGCTCGAACACCACGTCCACCCCTTGCTTGGCCGTGAGCTCCCGGATCTTGCCCGGGAGGGCCTTCAGGTCGCCGCGGACGATCACGTGCTCGGCGCCGAGATCCCAGCACTTCATGGCCTTCTCCTCGCTGCCCACCACGGCGATGGCATGGCCTCCGAGGGCCTTCACGAGCTGGATGGCCGCGCTGCCCACGCCGCTGCCGCCGCCCCAGACCAGCACCGTCTCGCCTGGGCGCAGGTCGGCCTTGTGCACGAGCATCTCCCAGGCCGTCAGGAAGACCAGGGGAAAGGCCGCGGCCTGCTCGAAACTCCAGTTGCCGGGGATGGGCAGCAGGTTCGCCGCGGGGACCAGCACGTGGGTGGCCGCCGTGCCGTCCGCCACGCTGCCCAGGATGCCGTAGCTTCCGCAGAGCATGTCGTCACCGCGCAGGCAGGCCGGGCAGAGACCGCAACTGAGGCCGGGCGCGATCATGACGCTGCCCCCCGCCTCCACGCCCGGTGGCAGGGGGGTGCCGGCTCCTACCGCGTCCAGCACGCCGGCACCGTCGCTGCCGGGGGTGAGGGGCAGTGGCAGCGGGTAACCCGGCAGGCCCACCGTGGTCCAGAGGTCCAGGTGGTTCAGGGCCATGGCCCTGAGGGCGATGCGCACCCACCCCGGCTTCGGATCCTGGGGCGTGAAGTCCTCGCGGACGGGCGACCCCGCTGGGCCGTGCTGGTTCACGCGGAAACGGAAGGGCTGGGCCATGGGGTCCTCCTGGCTATTCCGACTTCAGCTCCCGGGTCATGAGGCGCTGTACGGCCTCCTTCGGGGACTCTCCATTCAGCAGGCGTTGCACCTCGTTCGCGATGGGCAGTTCCACGCCGACTTCCGCCGCCAGGGCCAGGGCCGCCTGGGTGGTGAACATGCCCTCGATGATCTGTCCGCCCAGGGCATCCCGGGCGGCCTCCACGGACTGCCCCTTCCCCACCAACTCGCCGAAGGTGCGGTTGCGGCTCTGGGGACCCGTGGCCGTGAGCAACAGGTCGCCCATGCCGGCGAGGCCCATGACCGTGGCTGGTTGGCCCCCCAGGGCCTCCACAAGTCGGGCCATCTCGGCCAGGCCCCGGGTGATGAGGGCGGCCCGGGCGTTGTAGCCAAGCTTCAGGCCGTCCACCAGACCGGCAGCGATGGCCAGCACGTTCTTGAGGGCGCCGCAGAGCTCCGTACCCACCACGTCGCGGCTGAGGTAGATGCGGAGGCGCTCGGAGGCGAGCTGGGCCTGGAGGGCCTGGGCCCGCGCATCGGGCACCGAAGGTGGCAGGGCCAGCACGATGGCCGAAGGGACCCCGCGGGCCACCTCGTCCGCGAAGGTGGGGCCCGAGAGGGCACCCACCGGCACGTCCAGCACCCCGGTGAGGGCCTGCGTCAGCGTCTGGTGCGTGCTCTGGAGGATGCCCTTGCTCACGTGGATGACCAGCTCCGGGGGGGCCGGGGCCTCCTTCCGCAGCTTCCGCCAGGCATCCGGCGTGGCCTGGGTGGGCATGGCCGAGATCCAGAGCGGCGCCGAGAAGGCTTCGGCGGCATCGCCTGTCACCCGCAGGGAATCGGGGAAGGGGGCTTCCTTCAGCCGCGGGTGGCAGCGGCCGGCGGAGAGCTGGGCCACCTCCTCCGGGAAGCCGCTCCAGAGCACCACGTTCGCGCCGGCGCGGGCCCAGGTGATGCCGAGGGCCGTGCCCCAGGCTCCGGAGCCGAAGATGCCGATGTCTGGCCGGCTAGGCATGGGGGCCCTCCCCCTTCTTCGCGCCCCAGAGGGGCGACTCGGTGCCCTTCAGCAGGCGCGCAATGTTCTCGTGGTGCTTGGCCACCACCAGCAGCGCGATGAGCACCCAGAGGAACACCGCCTGCCAGGGATCCTGCTCGCGGATGCCCGCCTGGAGCTGGACGCCGAGGAACTCCGCCTTGTGCACCGTTTCCCGCACCCAGCCCATGGAGACCGGCAGCATCAGGGCGCCCACGATGCTTCCCAGGCTCACGTAGCGGGTGAGGGCGACCAGGAGGATGAAGATCCCGAGGCTGGGCAGGACGGCCACGGCGCGGTAGGCCAGGGCAGCCCCGAGGGCCGTGGCGACACCCTTCCCGCCCTTGAACTTCAGCCAGGGGGTGAAGACGTGGCCTGCGGTGGCGCAGAGGGCGATGGCGGCCTGCATGTCCACGGGGAAGTCGGCCTGCCGGGCCAGGAAGACCGGCAGGAAGCCCTTGGCGATGTCCAGCAGCAGCGTGACGATGCCCAGGCCCTTGCCGCCCACCCGGCTCACGTTGGTGGCGCCGATGTTCCCGCTGCCGTGCGCCCGGACATCCCCCTTCCCGGCCAGCTTCACCAGCAGGAGGCCGAAGGGGATGCTGCCGCAGGCAAAGGCCGCGAGGCACCCGAGGACCAGGGATGTCGGATCGGTGGAGGACATGGCGCCAGTGTATCAGCGGCCCCGCGCGCACACGGCACGCCGCAGCAGGTCCAGGGCCCAGGCGGCGCTGCGGAGCTGCACCTCGGCGCGGTCGCCCGGCGCGTTGAGCGTGCGGACCTCCATGCCCTCCGGCCCGGCCAGGGCCAGGTGGACCGTGCCCACCGGGGCCCCGCCTTCGGCCCCGGGTCCCGCGTTGCCGGTCACGGCCAGCCCCCAGGTGGCGCCCAGCCGCTGCCGGACGGCCTCCGCCAGGCGGCGGGTGGTGGCTTCGGAGACGGTGCCCTCCAGGGCCAGGGTGTCTGCGTCCAGGCCCAGGAGGACCGACTTGGCCCGCGCGGAGTAGACCGTGGCGCCGCCGAGGAAGGCGGCGCTGGCGCCGGGCACGGCCGTGAGCCGCGAGGCCAGCAGCCCGCCGGTCATGCTCTCCGCCACCGCCAGGGTCTCGTCCCGGGCCTTCAGGAGGTCCAGCACCGCGTCCTCCAGGTTCCCCTCCCCCACGCAGGCCAGGTCCGCCCCCAGCACCGGCTCGAAGTCGGCCCGGGCCCGCGCCAGGGCCTCGGGATCGCCCCCCCGGGCCAGCAGCTCCACCTGGGTGAGGCTGGCCAGGATGGTCCACTCCAGGTTGGCGTGGCGCTCCCGGACCGCCTGCGTGCGCTGGTCCAGGGTGCTCTCGGGCACGCCGCCCACCACCATGCGCAGGGTGTGGACGGGTGCCCCGGCCAGGGACCGCAGGCGCGGCAGGGCGTGCTCCTCCCACATGCGCTTCATCTCGCGCGGCACGCCGGGGAACATGAGGATGCGGCGGCCGGGATGGCCCGGAGGGTCCTGCCAGTAGACCCCGGGGGCCGTGCCCACCTGGTTCCGCAGGGCCAGGGCCCCTTCCGGGATGAGAGCCTGCTTGAAATTGGCCGGGGGGGGAACCCGCTGCCTCGCCTCGTAGAAGGCCAGGATGTCCGCCCGGCTCTGGGCGTCCTCCCGCATGGCCACGCCGAGGATCTCCGCGAAGAGCTCCTTGGTGAAGTCGTCGAAGGTGGGCCCCAGGCCGCCCGTGGTGAGGATGAGGTCCGAGCGTTCCAAGGCCGCACGGAAGACCTCCGCCAGGTCCTCCCGGCTGTCGCCCACGGCGGTCTTCAGGCTCAGGCCGAGTCCCAGTTCCGCCAGCCGCTCGGCCAGCCACACCGAGTTGGTGTCCAGGCGCCGGGTGGTGAGCAGCTCGGTCCCTATGGCGATGCATTCGATCCGCATGGGTTCCATCGAACCACAGCCGGACCACGCGTGCCTAACCAAACCCCCGGGCTACGCCAGCCAGCGCTCGAGGGCCCAGCGTCCGGCCCAGATCCCG